>CBEVTC010000009.1:0-25387 GCA_965552715.1 uncultured archaeon
GACCATAAGGATAAACTCTGAAAAATCAGGGTTCAAGCAGAGACATCTGATAGAGATGAAGCCTGACGGGGAGATAACGATTTCCTTCGCGAACATAAAAAAGCTTCCCATCGTCGTCCTCCTGAAAGCGTTAGGCCTCGAGAATGACAAGGAACTCTGTGACATGGTTTCGAAGGACGAGAAAATACTGAACGAATTTTACACAAACCTTTACGAGACTGACGTGATAGTGACGGAGGAGGCGGTCGATTTCATAGGAAGGAAACTGAAGGTCTCGAAAGATTACATCCAGGAGAGAGTCAACCAGATTCTTGACAGGTATCTCCTCCCTCATCTCGGGCAGGAGGTTGGCGACCGCCTGAGGAAGGACAAGTATCTGGCAAGAATAATAAGGAAATGCATCTGCGTTAAGCTCGATATCTCGCCGGAAGACGACATAGACCATTATTCCAACAAGCGTTTGTTAATGTCCGGGGAATTATTCGAGCAGTTGTTCAGATCGATATTGCTCGGAAGGTGGGGGCTGATAGCGAAGATGACCTACAATTACCAGAAACTCGTAAAGAGAGGGAAGTCCCCCGCTGTCCAGTCCATAATAGAGGCGAACACAGTTACGAAACAGATCCTTTCATCTCTGGCGACCGGAACATGGATTGGAGGGAGGACTGGCGTGTCCCAAAGGCTCGATAGAAGCTCGTACATAAAGACAATTTCCCACCTGCGTTCCGTACTTTCGCCTTTGACTCCCACGCAGGAACATTTCAAGGCGAGGCAGGTCCACCCGACAGAGTGGGGAAGACTGTGCCCGGCTGAAACCCCCGAAGGGAGCTCGATCGGTTTGAGGAAACATCTCGCTCTGCTAACGGAGATAACGCCGGGTTTGTCCAAAGCGGAGGAGGAAGGGATAATAAATCTTTTGCAGGTGAAGACAAAATGAAAGGGAAGAAAGAAGTTGATATTTATTTCAACGGGGATTTCGTAGGAACAACAAACAGGCCAGATGAAATTATAAAGGATATAAGGAAGAAGAAAAGGCATGACATACTTCCTGAACAGCTGAACATCTCACATCATCCGGAGTTCAACGAGATCCGAATAAGTACGGATTCCGGAAGGGCGAGGAGACCCCTGATAATCGTGGAGAACGGGAAACCGAAACTCACGAAGGAGCATATAGATAAAATGAGAAAGGGCAAGATCACGTGGGGTTATCTGCTGAAACACGGTATCATAGAATATCTCGATGCTGATGAAGAGGAGAACACGCTCATAGCAATAGACCCCGGCAAGGTCACGAAGGAACACACACACCTCGAACTGGATCCGATCCTCATCCTCGGGATTTCAGCGAGTTTGACCCCCTACCCGGAATACAACAGGGGTGACCGAGTGAACTACGGAGCGAAAATGGTGGGTCAAGCGATTGGCGCGCCAATCGACAATTTCCTCGTCCGGACCGATACGAAATTCAACATTCTCACGTACGCACAAATGCCGTTGGTCGAGACGGCAAGCGATAAGATCCTCAGGCAACATCCTTACGGGCAGAACATAGTCGTTGCGATAATGTGCTGGGACGGGTTCAACATGAACGACGCGGTCGTCATAAACCAGAGTTCAGTTGACAGGGGGATGTTCAGGTCATTCTACTTCAGAACGTACGAAACCATAAGAAAGCGCTACTGGGGAGGCCAAGAGGACATAATCAGCGTACCGGAGCCGGGAATAAAGGGATACAGGGGGGAAGAAACATACAAAGACCTGCCGGAGGACGGGATAATAAACCCGGAAACAAGGGTGGATTCAGATTCCATCCTAATAGGGAAGACCTCGCCTTTGCGCTTCCTCACAGGAGGAGATTTCACAACGGATATAGAGAACAAAAGGGAATCCTCGATGACGATCAGATACGGGGAAAGGGGGGTAGTGGACAGGGTTCTGATAAGCGAGACGGTGAACGGAGAACAGTTTTTCAAGATTAGGACAAGAGACGAGAGAATCCCGGAACTCGGGGACAAGTTCGCGACAAGGCACGGGCAGAAGGGCGTAACAGCTATTCTCGTTCCCCAAGAGGACATGCCGTTCACGAAGGACGGGATCGCCCCTGATATAGTCTTCAACCCGCACGGCATACCCTCGAGGATGACCGTTAGCCAGTTGTTGGAATTGCTCGCAGGGAAATACGGGTCGCTTGCGGGAACGAAAGTGGACGCGTCCGCCTTCTCCGGAATGAAAGAAGATTTGATAAGGAAGGAGATGAAAAAACTCGGATTCAGGGATGACGGGAAGGAAACTCTTTACGACGGGAAAACCGGAAGGAAACTCAAGGTCATGATATTCACGGGCGTTTGCTATTACATGAAGCTGGATCACATGGTAGCGGATAAAATACACGCCCGCTCGAAGGGACCGGTAACCCTTCTGACCAGGCAACCAACGGAGGGGAGATCGAAACGCGGAGGCCTTCGTCTGGGGGAGATGGAACAGCAATGTCTGGTAGGGCACGGAGCAGCTCTGACCCTGAAGGAAAGGTTCAGCTCTGACGAGGCCATCTTTCCCATATGCCAGTCATGTGGTTTGATCGCGATACACGACAGGACAAAAAACAAGACGTATTGTCCTCTTTGCAAGGATTCGAAAATTTTATGGGTAAACACCTCCTACGCCTTCAAGCTGACAACTGACGAATTGAAATCAATGGGTGTTTACCCAAGACTGAATGTGACGGAGATATAGGTGAAAGAATGGGAATATCAAAGATAAGTTCAATAGAATTCGGGATACTTTCACCCGACATGATAAAATCTTTAGCCACTGTTCGAATAGTTACATCCGACCTCTACGATGCGGATGGTTATCCAGTTGACGGAGGGGTGATGGACCCGAGAATGGGGGTTGTTGACCCCGGTTTGAGATGCAGGACGTGCGGAGGGACGATAGGGGATTGTCCCGGGCATTTCGGTTATGTTGAACTCGCTAGACCCGTGGTCCACGTTTTGTACACGAAACAGGTATACCAGCTCCTGAAATCCACGTGTTCCAAATGCGGAAGGCTTCTCCACAGGAACCCGCAATCGCTCGATCAGGTTTCCAGGAATCCCATGAAGAAGTGCCCGCACTGCGGAAGACGCGGAAGCAAAATCAGTTTCGTGAAGCCCTATACGTATTATTACGGAAAGGAGGAGTTCTCACCCATGCAGACAAGGGAATGGTTCGAGCGGATACCGCCTGAAGACCTCGAGAAGATCAGATTCAGAGGAGGCAGGCCGGAATGGTTAGTTCTCACGTTATTCCCCATCCCCCCTGTAACGGTGAGGCCGAGCATCACGCTCGAAACGGGAGAGCGTTCGGAAGACGACCTCACGCATAAACTGGTTGATATCGTACGGATAAACCAATCATTAAAAGAGAATATCGATATTGGGGCGCCCGAATTCATCCTGAATGATCTCTGGGAACTCTCCCAGTATCACGTGGCGACTTATCTCGATAACGAACTGACAGGAATTCCCCAGGCTAGGCATCGCTCAGGACGCCCGTTAAAGGGGGTTATACAAAGACTGAAGGCCAAGGAAGGACGAATACGCGGGAACCTGCTCGGTAAAAGGGTTAACTTCTCATCCCGGACCGTGATTTCCCCCGACCCGACCCTCTCGATAAACGAGGTCGGCATCCCTGAAAAAGTGGCGAATGAATTGACAATACCTGAAACAATAACGAAACTGAACATCAAGGAGATAAAGGACTTGATAAAGGAGGGCAGGGTGAATTACGTGACGAGACCGGACGGGAGAAAGGTAAAGATAACCGAGGAGAACAAAAAGGAAATCATAAGCAACCTCTCTTTAGGATGGAGCGTTGACAGGCAATTGAATGATGGTGATGTCGTCCTTTTCAACAGGCAGCCATCGCTCCACAGGGTATCTATCATGGTTCACCGAGTGAAGGTTATGCCTTACAGGACATTCAGGATGAACCCGAGCGTTTGCGCCCCCTACAACGCCGACTTCGATGGGGACGAGATGAACATCCATGCACTGCAATCGGAGGAAGCGCAAGTCGAGGCCTCTATGTTGATGGAGGTCAAGAACAACATCATATCTCCAAGGTTCGGAGGCCCTCTTGTCGGACTCGATCTTGATCAGATTTCAGGCATGTACCTTCTGACTAGTGAGAAAACTTCCTTTACGAAAGAGGAGGCTTCAGAACTTTTATCAAGAGCTGCGATCGACATCGATTTACCGGATAAAGAGAGGCTCACTGGGAAAGAACTAGTCAGCCTTCTTTTACCCAGGGGCCTGAATATGAAATTCAAAGCGAATTCATGCAGGGAATGCGACAAATGCGAGAAAGAGGATTGCAAATATGATTGTTGGGTTTGGATAAAGGACGGCGAACTGAAGACAGGGGTCCTGGACAGCAAGGCCGTTGGCGCTTTCAAGGGGAGGATGTTAAACAAGATAAGGAGGCTCGTGAGCGATGAGGAACTCAAGGAATTCATAGACAACCTCGGAAGGGTTGGTGTCTCGTATTTAATGATTAGGGGATTCTCAATCGGGCTTTCAGACCTTGACCTTCCCGCAAGGGTTCAGAAAACAATCAATGATGAGATAACAAAGGCGATGAAAGATTCGGATAAACTCGTGAACAAATTCGAGGACGGGAAGTTGAAAGTCCTCCCAGGCATGACCTCTGAGGAATCGCTTGAAACCCAAATTCTCACGACATTGGCTGAGGGGCTGAACACGGTGAGCGATATGATGATCAGGAATATCAAAATGAGCGATATAATCGTTATGTCAGAATCCGGAGCGAAAGGTTCGAACATAAACACAACACAGATGGCCGCATGCGTGGGGTCGGAAACCATACTCGGCAAGAGGATACAGAGGGGTTATTTGGGAAGGACGACAACCCACTTCAAGACGGGAGATCTTTCGGCTGAAACCCGCGGCTTCGTCGCGAGGGGGTTCAAACAGGGGCTAACGCCTTTCGAGTTTTTCTGGAATGTCATGAACGGGAGGGAAGGACTGATGGACAAGTCGCTCAGGACGAGAAAATCAGGGTACATGCAGAGGAGACTCATGAATTCCTTGCAGGATCTGAAAGTCTGGGATGACATGACAGTGAGGGACTCGAACGGGAATATAATACAGTTCTTTGCAGGAGAAGATGGAGTGGACCCCACAAAATCTGACTGGGGGAGGTTGAACTGGATAGATTACGTGGAGCATGGTTAATATGAAAGACCTGCCTTTGAGGATAAGAGAAGAGATAGAGGACTACTGCAGAAAAAAGGGGATAAGCGAGGAATTGAAAAGGGAAATAATTGAAAAGGTCAAGCCGTTCTACAGGAAAGCGCTTTACGATCCGGAGGAGGCTGTAGGTGTTGTTTCCGCTCAGTCGCTTTCTGAACCAGCAACCCAGATGACCATGCGGACGTATCATTTCGCGGGAACCGCCGGCATACAGGTAACCTTGGGTTTGCCGAGACTTATAGAAATATACGATGCGAAGAAGGAACCGGAAACCCCGAGCATGACGATTTACCTTGGACCCGAGTACAGCACCAAAGAGAAAAAGGCGATAGAAATTGCCAAGAAGATAAAGGAAGTGAAACTGAGGGATTTCGTTGTGAGCCATGTGATTGACCTTATAAACTTGACGGTTACCTGCCAGCTTGACGTGGAAAAACTCAAAAAGTTTGATCTGGAGCCCAAAAACCTAGTGAAGCACATAAAACTTAAAAACATAGACACTGAGGTGAAAGGGAAGGAATTGATAGCGTTATCAAAGAAAACCGAAGGCGTCAACCTCCACAAACTTAAATACAAGCTTCTGGAGTCGCACATAAAAGGCGTTAAGAACATCTCGCATGTAATAGTCAGCAAGGACGAGAAGGGCGAATGGGTTATATCGACACTGGGATCGAATCTTAGTAAGATTTTGGACATAGAGGGCGTTGATTCCACTCGAACGACATGCAACAACCCCTTCGAAATCTACGATGTCCTCGGGGTCGAGGCAGCGAGAAATGCGATAATAAAAGAAGCAATCAGTACAATCGAGGAACAGGGTCTAGGCGTCGACGTACGATACGTTTCGATGCTCGCTGATATGATGACTTCCATAGGCAGGATAATGGGCATTGGAAGGTATGGGATAGCGGGGAACAAGGACTCCGTTCTCGCGAGAATGGCCTTTGAGGAAACAAAAAAACACATAATTTCCGCAGCCATAGAAGGGATGAAAGACCCCCTCAGGGGGCATGTGGAGAACATACTCATGAATCAAGTGATACCCATGGGGACAGGGGCGTTCACGCTCGTAGGGAGAATGTCCAGGGCCAAAAAAGAAGTTGAGGAAGAGGAAGTGAAAAAAAAGGCCAAGCCAAAGGTCGAGGAGAAAAAAGCCAAAAAACCCCCGAAACCAAAGAAACCCAAGAAGGTCAAGGCAAAGGTCAAAAAGAAACCAGAAAAGAAGGTGAAACCCAAGGTCAAGAAAAGGTCCGAAAAAACGAAGAAAAAGGAGACCAAGAAAACCGCGAAGCCCGTGAAGAAGAAAAGCTCCAAGAAAAAGAAATAAGCTTAAATATATGCCTTATATATTCTAAAGATATTCCCGTTCAAGGTAGAGAACATGTTGGAAAAGGAGATAGAGATTCCGGAAGGTTCGGATGTGATTTTCGAAAAGGACAGGCTAAATGCTAAGGGAGCGAAGGGCGAGGTCAGCAGGATGTTCAGACATCCTCATATCAATTTGAAGGTTGAGAAAGGTAAGGTAACCCTGACATCGGCTATGGAGAGAAGGAAAGTAAAGGCGACAATGGGAACCTGGAATGCGCATATAAAAAACATGCTTTTAGGCGTGGCGAAGGGGTGGAAGGGCGAACTGAAGCTCGTTTACTCCCATTTTCCTGTGAAGTTGAAACTCGAGGAAAACATGTTCGTAATAGAGAACTTTCTCGGAGAAAGAAACCCGAGATCCGTTCCTATACCGGAGGATCTGAAAGTCGAGGTTGACAAGAATACGATATACGTTTCCGGGGCAGACAAGGAAAGGGTTGGACAGCTGTGCGCGAGAATCGAGCAGACCGCAAAGGTCAAGGGACATGACAGGAGGATTTTCCAGGACGGCATATACATAACCAGAAAACCTTATTTGGAGGGGGAATGTGAAAGAGGAAAGGATGAATCTTAGGAAGAAGATAAAGAAGAAGAAACCGAAATTCAGGAGACAGGAATGGTTCAGGAAGAAACCGCTAGGTGAGAAGTGGAGAAAGCCGAGGGGCTTGCATTCAAAGCTCAGAAGACATGAAAAGGCGAAGGGTTCCCTTCCGAAACCAGGTTACGGATCGCCTTCAGATGTACGCGGTCTGAACAGGGAAGGTTACAGGGAGGTTCTGGTAAGGAATGCGAAAGACATCGAGAAAATAAACCCCAAAGAGGAAATAGCGATAATAGCGAGCGGGGTAGGTAAAAAGAAAAGACTCGAAATCCTGGAATTCGCTGGGAAAAAGAATATAAAGGTGGGCAACTACAAGTTTATTTAACTGGTAACTGGTGTCCAAACGTTAGGAAGGTTTAGTATGATTTCAGAATACAGGTGTCCTGTGTGCGGGACAGGCGGGAAATTGTGGAACAAAAAACCAGAAGCCTTTATATGTCCTAAATGCTTCACCTTCTTCTCGAAGTTTGGAGTTGTCTTGGAAACAGAAGAGGAATCGAGTGAATTGTGGACGTAAAAATTGTTAAAAAACATCAAAAAGTTTAAATATCCTTCCTAAATATATAACTTATGGCCGAAATTCATTCTATTGATATAAAAACGGACAACATAATAGTCAATCTTAAGATATCGAGGGGCGAATACGAATTACTGGGACACAACACATCAGAGCTCTTGCTGTTGCCTGCAAACCTAGAATTCCTTAACCGTCCGCTAACCACCGGGAAGCTTGGGAACAGCAACAGGATAATGCTACCTAAAAAGATCCTGGAGAGGTTCGAAATAAAAAACCTTGTGAAAAAAGCCCCTGCAAGAACATTCAGAGTGGATGATGAGGTCTTCCTTTTAATAAAGCTGAAAGGGTCGAGTTTAGGAATACCGAAATTCAAAGAGGTGGAATGATGGTGATGAGTACTGGAATAAAAAAACTGGACAAACTGCTTGGAGGTGGATTCCCTTTAAGGACCGCGATCCTAATGTCAGGAGGACCTGGATCGGGGAAAACCCTTTTCGCCCTGAAATTCCTCATGGAGGGTGCAAGAAACAAGGAGAAATGCTGTTACGTTTCCCTCAACGAGACAAAGGAAGAACTCCTGAGGGCATCCAAGGGTATAGATTCACTGAAAGACGCTGAAAAACACATCGGAAATAATTTAGCAATAGAACACATACCTTTGGGCGAGAACATAACGATGAAGAAGTTCATAGACATAATCGCCTCATACCCGAAAATAGACAGGCTCGTCATAGACAACGTGAACAAACTCCTTATATTCGCGGAGAGCGAGAGGGTGTACAGGCTCCATCTCTCCGAACTCGTGAAACACCTGAAACCCATGGGATGCACGCTCCTCCTCTGCGAAACCAGAGGGGAGAACATAGACACGGGTAATGGAGAATCTTTCGAGTGTGATGGCGTTCTCCATCTCTCCTTCATTGAGCTGGAGGAGAAACCCATGAGAACCATGACCATCCACAAGATGAGATACGCGAATTTCGACCCCAAGATACCGCACGAATTCATGATAAATGAGAAAGACCTGAAATTAACCGGGACGAAGATTATTTAGATTTTTTATTTTTGTTTAAAGTGTATCCTACCCTTTCTATACCCTCTTTTATATCCCCGGGTTTGCAGACAAAAGAGAATCTTACGTGTTTATCATAAAAATCGCTGAATATACTCCCGGGCATTGTGAGCACGCCTGATTTTAGAAACATTTTGTAAACCTTTTTGTCATTACCCCATTCTGATATGTTCGGAAACGCGTAAAATGTACCCTCCGGTTCTTTACAGGGTATACCCAATCTTTTGAATCCTTTAATCAATATCATCTTTCTTTTTTCAAATTCCCTCTTGATTTTCTCCGGAAATTCCTTTTCATCAAAAGCGGCCAAAGCCGCTTTTTGAACGGGGGCGTTAACACAATTAGAGAGGTATAGTTTTAACTTCAACAATTTCTGTACAAACCCCCTTTCAGCATGCAGGTATCCTATCCTGTAACCGCACATGCAATAGGTTTTCGAGAATGAATTGACGGTTATTATTTTTTCGGGGGTTTCAGAAAGGGAAGCGAGCGAATGGTGTTTACCGGTGTAAATGATCTTTTCGTAAACCTCGTCCACTAGTATATTCGTTTTGCATATTTCCGATACGGATTTCAGTAAATTCTCACCCAAGACCATACCCGTTGGGTTATGCGGTGTGTTAAGGATCAGGAGTTTTGTTTTCTTGCTGAGCATTCCTTTCAAAACTTCTAGATCAATTTGAAACCCGTTCTCCTCCCTTAAAGGCAGTGGTTTGGGTTTCCCTCCGCAATATCTGATTATGGGACTGAATATGGGGTAATTCGGCTCGCAAACAATAACCTCGTCACCTTTGTCCACCATGGACAGGAGGACGAATCCGATCGCCTCTGTCGCCCCGTTCGTGACAAGAATTTCCCCTAGTTCCGTTTGTATTTTGTTTTCCATCTCCAATTTCTCCGCAATTTTCCCCCTCAATTCAGGATAACCCTGTATCGGGGCGTATCTGTTCGATCCCTCTTTTACAGCCTTTACGTATGCGTCCACCACGGATTCCGGCGGTCTGAACAGAGGTTCGCCTATTGAAAAATTTATGCAATTCTCAGGTATGTGACCAAAGTATTTTGTCGCTTCGCATTCTGGCGTGTTCTGTGTAGCCCTGTTCAGATTCATAAAATCAATAACTATATTTTAAAGTCCCAGAATATATACTAATACTGATAAAATGAGGCTTTCCGAATCTTTGAGAAGGAATATAATGGAGACAGGAGTCGGGGGGATTATAAACAGGTTTAAGGTTAAATCCAGACGCAATGTCATGTTCTTCGAGGAAATACTTGCGGATTACATCAAACTCTGTGAAGATTCAGGACACGAGAACGATATAATGAAGATCGGAATGGAATACGGATATCTCGGTGTCAAATGTTTTGTGCCTAAAATCCTGAGAAGTTATTCTTCTATGACGATTTTAAATCTTGTCGCCAAGAAGGTCTGGAGAAATCTCGGGTTTGTGAAATATCTCAGGATAGTGAAGTCAAAAGACGAGATAAGGGTTAAAACTGAAGATGAATTCATAACGAGAATCATAGGGAGAAACAAATTCATGCCCGGCTTTATGATAGGCGTCATTAGCGGATTTTCTTCCAATGATATGGAGATTGTGAGAATCACACAGAACAAAGAAAAGAGCTTCTACATCTTCCAGGTTATTGATAAGAAAATGATGCTCGTAAGACACAAATCAAAGGAAAAATACAACACGCTGAACAAATTCCCAGAGACCAAAGGGATAGACCTTAAACATGTTCTTGGAAGGAAAATGTTCCGAATCAAGAAAAATAACAGAATTTATTTCAGGGACATGCCAATGGTAATTTTGGAAAATTCGTTGTTCCACATTATTGACAAGAGGAACATACTTATGAACAAAATTCCTGGAATTTCCTACAAGGTGTTCCATAAAACTCTTGGAAACACAAAAGACCTCTTCCTTCTCAAAAACCTAATTCAGATAAGTGGATGGGGGAATGTCAAGATAATTGATTCAGAAAATGAAATAACAGTGGAGATATCAAACCAGCCATACGGAATCCAGAGAGAAAAAGATAACTGGGGTTTCTTAGTCCAGATGATTCTAGGTTACTTATGGCTTATAAGGAAAGATTTTAAAATTGGAACCATCGATCAAAAAGGTAAAACACTTAAAGTTATTTACAGAAAATAATCCTTACTGATTTATCAAATCTTTAAACAACCCAGTAACTAAACCCTCACTTTTAAGCTCGCATTTTTTTCGGAAAAAATTGTCTATCTCCTCATCTTTCATGCTATCCAGTTTTTTTCTTGCAATATTTTCGAATTCAAATTCCTTAGAAAATCTCCCCTTCCATAATTCCTCGTAAGATTTCGGAGAATCTCCCTTCAGTATCACTTCCGAGGCCAACTTGGCTTCATCTATCGCTTTATGTATAGAACTTCCCATCAGAGGTTCACCACCCGAAGAGTCTCCTATGAATATACAATTGCCATGAACCCTTTTCTTGATAGCTGACCTCGCCAACAGACCAAATCTCTTCTTGATGACATCACATCTTTTCGGAAAAAAGGATTTTACAAAACCCTTGAAGTAATTAGTCGGGTCTTCAAAACTCCCGATTCCTATTTCAACGGTGTCACCCATATCTATAGACCAGCCATAAAAACCTGGGGTGTGGGTATTCGAAATTATACAAGTTGTTTTTTCATCACCTTTTTTGAAAACTTCATAATAACATTTTATTAAAATAGGCGCCTCTTTCGAGATTCGTGATCTTATGAATGATTGTGCCCCGTCTGCTGCCAGTAAGAATTTGAATTTCGAGTGACCGTTTCCGGTTTTAATTTTGTTTCTCTCAAAATTTAATGATTTGACAGGAGAAATGAGAAAAATCTTGGTGTTTTGAAGTTGTCCATGAATTTCTTTTTCTACTTTCTCTTTGTCTATTACATATCCTCTGTTCTTCCTATCCACGTCTATGCTGATACCTGAAGGAGAAATAAAAGTTATGGAATCTATTGGGTTTATTATGCAATCCTCGCTCACTTTAAGTTTCTTGAAAACATCACTGTTGACGATCCTGTTTCCATAAGAACCTATGAAAGAATTTTTCTCGAAAATGGCTACGTTGAAATCCTTTTCAAGTTCCCTTGCGGCAAACAGACCTGCAGTTCCGGCCCCGACTATGACGATGTCTAAATTCATATCATCAACCCCACTGACAGGAATATGAATGCCAAAGTTCCCGAGAGATGGGCGAAAGAAATCCTGTTTTTATATAAAAATAAAAACTTAAGAGCAAGGAACGGTAACAAGATCATGAGCCCAGGGAATGCCAGTGTTATAATAAACATATAAATGAGAATCAATGATAAGATCAATTTTTTTGTCAGCCCGCAACCCAGATATACCGGCAGTGTCTTAAATCCTGAAGCCTTATCTCCCTCGTAGTCTCTAATGTCTGATATCATGCTTCCTATCAGAATAAACAAAGAAATAATGGCATAATAGAGAAATGCCTGTGATGGCGATGTGGATGCAAACGCTCCTATTAGGAATACCTGGGCCACACCAAAACCGGTATACAAGTTTTTCACGAAGAGGTATTTCTTTAGAACAAATACCGAATACGTTATACTGGTAAAGACAGCTATAACATAAAACATCACGGACATGTATGACAAGAAAGAGCAGAAATACAATCCCAGTGAGAATGCCAATCCTGATATGATTTTACCTTCCAGTTTGGATGCGAAGGGATTTATCTTTTTTCTGTTGATGAAGTCTCCCTTCACGTCCACAATGTTGTTAATGGAATAAGCACCCATGCAAACGAAAAATGAAGATAATGAAACAAAAACAATATTTGCTGATAATTCGTTGAAAAGCAGATAACCGCTCATTGCTAGGAAAGGGCATAAAATACATAACTTGAATCTGATGAACTCCAGAAAATCATTCACATTTCCTCTTATCATAAAATCCCCCCGAATATGAAAACCAGTGCATAGAAATAAGGCGTCAAGAATTCGAACAGCACGATCCAGTCTCTGAATCTCTTTTTGACCGTTCTCTTGTATACTCTTTTCAAAAGCCATATTTTCAGAATTACAAGATTTAGCAGCCACAAAACAAGTAAGCTAATTTTGGTGAAAGATAAGGGAAGCAAAAAAACTGAACTCAAAATACCTAATACCGCACAGATCAGAAGACCTCTATTATACTTGTTCTTCAGAAAGATATTCCTGTCATCCTTTGTGTCGTTAACATCCTTATGCGCGATCAGATAAACAGCCTGAAAGAAAACAAACAACGTGTAATATATGTCAATTGCGGTGAACTGATTCTGAAACAAAATGCTCAGGGCATAGAACATGGGGAGATAAAAAGTTCCCAGGATCAGATAGGTTACGAGATTCCTTCTCATCGGAATTTTTGGATGGGAATAACCAATTAAAACTAAAAAATAGTAAAAGCCAACCAAGAATACGAAAATGTTTGTAAAATAAAGCAATACCAGACTTACCAATGCGAACAGCAATCCCAAGTACAACATTTGATTCTTTGTGACCAGGCCGGCGGATATCCACTTATCCCGCCTTTTATTTCTAAGATCAGTTTCGTAGTCGTAATAGTCATTATACATCACACCGAAAACATCCATGCAGAAAAAGCCGAAGGCAGCCAATAACAGGGTTAAATTAAAATTGTTTGTATAAGCTCCGTAAAGCAATACGAACCCGAAGGGCTCCAGACCTATCCTCAACCTTCTGTAAATCAACCACAATACTTTCGAAATCATACAGTCCCCAACATTTTCTGATAATGCCTGGTGTTCTGCTCGCTTCTAACATCTTTTTCAGCTTGGATTACGACACCATGTTCGGAAACGCTCTTTATTCTGTCCAGAATTTCAGTTATTTTATCCTCGCTTACATACCCTTTCAACACGTATCTTAGCAGGCTCGTGCCGCTGTGCTTGCCTACCAGCAGGTGTCTCTTCTGTCCCACGAACAGTGGATCGAAGTATTCGTATGTTTTCGGGTTCTTGATGATCCCGTCAACATGTACGCCTGATTCATGCGAAAAAACGTTCGTTCCTACCACGGGTTTGTGTATCTGAAGCCTTACACCGGAGAATTCTTCCACTAACCTGCAAATATTCGTTAGCTTTTCGTATCTGACGTTCATTTCCATTCCGTGCAGGAATTTCAAAGCGATGCAAACTTCCTCTATCGGGGCGTTTCCAGCCCGTTCCCCTATCCCGGTGAATGTTCCGGAGAAGACATCCACCCCTGCCCTTATCCCTTCTAGCGTGTTCGCGGTGGCCAGGCCGAAATCATTGTGGATATGCAGACCAGTCCTGCATTTCCGATCCTTGCTTATTTTTGACACAAAGTCAAAAGTTGACTTCGGCGTTAAACATCCCAAGGTATCCGCAATAAAGAATATCTCCACTTTATTTTCCACGCTCTTTATAAAGGATAACAAATAATCCATGTCCGCCCTTGTCGAATCCTCACCGGCGAAATCCACTTTAAGACCGTGGGATTTCGCGTAATCAATCATTTCTTCCGCCCTTCTGAGATTCTCCTCCCTTGATATTCTCAGTTTTTTCTCGAGATGTATGTCGGAAAGCGGGGCGAAAAGTGTTATTCTCTTCGTACCCGATCGCATGGTGAGGTCGATATCCTCCCTTTTTAGCCTGCAGGATGCGGATATTTTGTCCGGGTAAAGATCAGCCAGATTTTTCGTCACCTCGAACTCTGTTTTTGAAACAGCCGGCATTATATCGATAAGGTCAACGCCAAAATCGATGAACTTTTCAGCTAGGTTTAACTTTTCCTCAAAAGAAAAAACAACACCCGGCATCTGTTCCCCGTCCCTGAGGGTGGTGTCATGGATTAAAATCCCTACCATGTTTATATATTATTATAAATTCTGTATATAAATCATTTTTTTGTTTAAACCTATGAATTTTATGTTAAAAACCAATTAAAATATAGAATATAAATTAAAAACAAGAATATCTCAATATGGAAGATAAAGTCTATTCTATTTTGAAACGAATCCCGAAAGGAAAGGTAACAACATATCTTGAATTAGCGAAATTCGCTGGTTTACATCCTAGGGTTATAGGAACAGTAATGAGAAAGAATAAGGATCCTGTAAACATCCCATGTTACAAGGTAGTGAGGTCTGACGGGTCGATTGGTGGATATTCAGCGAAAGGGGGGACAAAAACAAAAATAAAACTTCTTAAAAAAGACGGCGTAACGATAAAAAATGGGAAAATAAACCTCCGTTTGCATCTCCACAGGTTCTCGAAATCTTAAAAACCCAGATTTCAAAATTTAACCATGAAAGCCGGAATGAAGCTCCCGAAAAAGGATGTGGTTAATTTCGTTATAAAGGAGGTTATGCAGAAGAACAAGGAAATCGAATCCCTGAGGGAGTTCACAGACCTCGTGAACATGCGATTGAAGATGGTCGATTTCAGGCTCGTGATCTCTGGAAAGAGACTGAGGAACATTTTCATAAAAATGCCTAGTACGAAACTCGTTATTGAAACGAGGAAGGGTAAGAAAACGAAGAGATGCCCTTCATGCTTCTCTGGCCTGAAAAGGGTATACACGAAAAACCTGAGGGGGAGAAAAATCCTCTACAAGCTCGTTTGTTCTAAATGCGGGTATTCGGGGGCGAACGGGAAATTCTCCCCTAAAAGATACAAGTTTATAAAAACTTGATCACGCGTAAATCACACGAACTTTTCTCAGTTCTTTTATGTTTCTCGCCCCGACCATGAACATCGCGTCTTTTAACTGGGATATCATCTTTTCCAGATGTTTTCTAACGGATTCCGGTGATTCGGTTGCTGGCTTCAATAAAGGAAGAGCGAACCCAGCGAGATCCGCGCCCATCGCGATCGCCTTCGCAACTTCGACCCCTGTCCTTATCCCTCCCGACGCTATGATCGGGATTTTCGTTTTTCCCACCACGTCTTTTAACGCTTCAGCCGTTGGGATACCCCACTCCTCTATGTGCGATACGTCCTCTTTCGTTCGATATGAATCCACCTTAACCCATGAGGTTCCGCCCGCCCCAGCGATATCGATAGCCTTCACTCCTGCCCGAACCAGATCCTTCGATAACTTCCCTGAAATCCCGCAGCCCGTTTCCTTCGCGACCACAGGGAACTCCGCCTTTTTACAGAGATACTTTATATCGCTAAAAACGCCTTTCCAGGATTTATCACCTTCCTGCTGAGCGAGTTCCTGAGCGACATTCAGGTGAATTGCCAGACCATCCGCCTTTATGGAGCCCACGAGCGAGATTATCTTCTCTATATCGTACTGTCCTAGCTGGGCTGCCCCTATGTTCCCGAGAAGGAAGATGCTCGGACCAACACCCCGGACGAAATATGTGCGAACGAGTTTCGGATCCTCCAGCATCGCCCTCTGCGATCCAACACCCATCCCTATCCCTAACGATTCGGTTGCCTTCGCGAGGTTCTTGTTGATTTTCTCGCCCTTTTTAGTCCCTCCAGTCATGGCCTCGATGAAAAGCGGGGATTCGAATTTCCTCCCCAGAAACTTCGTGGATAAATCTATCTCTTCCTTGTCAATCTCTGGCAAAGCCTTATGTTCTAGTTCCACATGCTCGAAGCCGTTCGACTTGACGAATTCCACGTTCTTCTCCAGGCAGATCCTTATATGATCATCTTTCCTGGATTTGGTTAGCTCAGACATACTATCATCTTATTTTAACCCTTTATTATGGTTCCCAGCCCTCTTTCTCCAAGAAGTGAGCGCTTAAGCAAACCCGCTTTCAACCCGTTTATTATTTCGATTTCTACCCCCATATCAAGGGACTTCTCCACCTTGTGGATCATCCCTCCTGTCACATCCGCTATACCATCCGAGGACATGAGCGATTTTTTGATCTGCTTGAAATTCTTCTTTGTTATTTCTTTGATAACATTCCCCTTTGAATCCAGAACCCCGTCCGTCTTCCCCACCATTATTATCCTCTCCGGTTTCAACCTCTCGGAAAGAAACCTGAATATCTCCTCTGTTGAAATGATACAGCATCCCTTCTCAAGATCGAGGCACGCGTCCCCGTAAGGAACCGGTATCAGTCCTTCGGACAGCGAAGTTTCGATCGGTTTCGTGTACCACTCGATTATGCAATCGTTTTTCGCAAAACATGAAGCCGAGGGCTGGGTCGAGATCGCGTTCTCTCCTGCCTCAATGAGCGAAGAAACTATTATCCTGTTCAATGTTGCGGCATCGTTCTGGACCTTGACAAAACCTTCCCAGCTCTTTTCATTTATCACGCCCTTATGGGTTTCATACTTGCTCGCTGATATGTGAGGGAAACTCCCCCCTCCGTGACCTATCAATAAGGGCTTCCCTTCCCTTGCCTCGTGTATCTCTTTACAAAGCCGTTTTATCACATCATCCCTCGTGGTGTAAGGCTTCGATTTGTCCGTTATCAGCGATCCCCCGAGCTTAACGAATATCAGATTTTTCATAATTAAAAGAATATGGAAACCTTATTTAAATTTAAAACAAACTAAATCTATGGATTCCGAAACCCTATGCCTTGTTTCTCTGAACGCCTACCATAGGATTTCGCAAGACAGCTTTTTCAGGAGGATTCTCGAAATCTCGGATCTCGAGTCCGCTCGAAACTCCCTCGTCTTCCATGGATTTTCCAAGCTCTCCGAACTCGCCAAGGAAAGCAAGGATTACTTCCTAATTCTGAAACTCATAGAACAGGATGTTGAGGGGGTTTACGAAATGCTGAGTACAGGAAACATAGAAAATTTCCGGGAGAAATTCGAAAAACTGAAAAGAGAAACAGCGAAAGAAACCCTCGAGGAATTCGAAAAATACTTCACCGAAGAGGAAAGGAAAATCTAACCCCACCTCTTGTAAACCTTGTTCTCTATACCCAGCGAATCCAGAACCTTCCCTACTATGTGATCAACCATCTCCTCGATTCTTTTCGGTTTGGAATACAACGTCATCACAGGGGGAAGTATCACCCCCCCTGCTAAAGAAACCTTCCGCATGTTCTCTATATGGATATAGCTTAACGGGGTCTCTCTCGTGACGAGGATTAACTTTCGCTTCTCCTTCAAACAGACATCAGCCGCCCGTAACAGGAGGTTGTCCGAATAGCCAGAGGCTATCCCACCGAGCGTTTTCATGCTGCAGGGTATGACAACCATGCCTTTCGTCTGGAAAGAACCCGATGCGATCTTTGCGAAAAAGTCGCTGTTGTCGTAAACCTTAGAAGCGAGCTTCTCAACATCCCTGACTTTATACTTTGTCTCGTGCTCGATCAGCTTTTTCGCTGTTTCCGTTATTATTAAATGTGTTTCTATTCCCATCTTTTTCAAAACTTCCAGAAAACGCACGCCTAGGATAGAACCCGAACTCCCGGAAATTCCAACTATAATTCTTTCATGCATGTTCAACTATCCCTTCATCCGCGTTTACCCTAAGTTTATCCCCTGTTTTTATCTTTTCTATATCAATCTGGTCCACGCAGGGGATTTCGGAAATTATCGCACCCACCGCGACAACGGTTTCGCATTCCTTGTTTATTATCGCTGCAGGGGCTTTCCCGTTCTTCTTCAACCTGTAAATAGTATAGGAACCGACAGTCGAGCCTTTGCCCACGGGGAAAACCAACACCTTCCCGTTCACGTTCTGGCCTTCCAGAGGATGGCCCTTTTCCGTCACAACCCCCGTATCCGGATCAACTCCTCCATAAAAAGAAATACCTTCCTTCGAAACCAGTGCTTCGCCTTCCGCCTTACCCCCGAATATCTTCCTCCCCCTCATTCCCCCACCGCCAGATTTATACAATCTTCCAGCGTTGTGAATATTGTTTTGAAATTGTTCTTACCCCTTCCGTAGAATATGCCTTTCGCTGAATTCGTTGCTATCGAAGTGAATCTCCCTTTCAGAGGAGCTACGACATGGCACGTATCGCAAGCGAGCTTCGCCCCTGATTCCTCTATTATTTTTGAATAACCCTTTTTATCGGCGATCTTCTTTATCGGTCTCGCGACCCCTATCCACAATTCTTTCTTAACTATCTTGCCATCCAGAAGTTCCGCAACCCTTTCGAGTTCCTCGACCGAGCAATGCGGACATCCGATGAAAATAAATTCCACATCCTCCGCATCATTCATTTCCTTGACGGCGTTATCGATATCCTCCTGCCCAACCACGAATTTCTCTTCTGGAATGCTCGTTTTGTTAGGGGTTATCCCTTCAATGTGGAACATGGGAGCCCCACCATACGTAACGATAGAGGCTGAGAGCGCTTTCAAATCCTCTGTTGTCGCTTTCTCTATCCCCCTTATCAGCGGTATCCTTCCTTCCGCTTTCCTTCCTATCACATTCCCCAGCGCCCCGAACAGCATGGGCTTGTCCACCTTCGCTTTAACCTCCGCAACGAAATGCGCCTGCCTGTTTTCATCCAGATGGAGCCCGTATTCCGCTGTGAACCTGGTTAGGGACGATGCTATACTGCTGGGACCGCCTTCCTTGTTCGTCTTCGCTCCAAGAACGGAATTCGCATACGTGACAGCGGAACTCTCGCCCCATGCGATGTGATCCCCGAAGTCCGGCTTGTTCCCGATAAAGTAGGGCGTGCACGTACACGTGGCTTCCATTCCCATCCTCTCGAATGCTTCTATAACCAGCTTCTGTTTTCTGGCGAACTCAGGGTCTATCCCCAATGCTTCCCAGTTCTCCATGTCCATGCCCGCGGGATTCAGTGTTGTCTTGACCCTTGTCTTCCCATCCTTCGCCATCTCATCCAAGAAATCGAGACCCGCATCCCCGAGGTTATCGTAACTCACCCCTGAAATCTGAACGCTGGTGACGGGTATGAGCCTTTTCGCCCCGTATATCTCACCGAGCGCCACCAGTATCGACATTGATTTCTTAACGGCATTTCCCTGCTTGCCTTCAAGCATGTCCTTTTGCTCTTCAGTCAACTCCATACTATCCCTCCTCTCACTCCAGATAATCTTTAACCTTTAATTCCATTGGCAGTTTGGGTTTTTTGAAGTCCTTGGGATCCTTACCTGCGGGAATGGTGAGGTCAAAACCTATCTTGCAAGTTTCCTTGGTCTCGAGGTTTGAGGAAGGATCCAGCGAAGAGCCTTTCTCTCTCGGCTTGATCACCATATCCTTGTCCCCCTGAAAGCGTGTTGCAAATGCCCACTCGATTTCATTCGGATTGTGTATGTCTATGTCATCATCCACAACGAATACATGTTTCATGGATTTGTGCCCTTGGAAAGCGGCCTCAATCGCCTTCTTCCCGTCATCCGGGTTCTTCTTGCGTATGCTCACCGCCCCGTGCAGCCACGAGCAGCCTCCGGGCGTGACCAGCACGTCCTTCACGTCGCAGACCTTCGAAACCTCCTTGAAGATTGTCGGTTCCCTTGGCATGCCCATGAGGACCTTGTGTTCGAGCCCCCCGGGGAGCAATGCGTGGAAAACGGGATCCTTCCTCACGAATATTTTCTTAACTCTCGCAACCTTCTGCTTCCTCACAATGTCGGGAGTTTCGGTAAGATCGAGGAAAGGTCCTTCATCCGCTTCCTCCCCCTCCATTTCAGCTATCATAATTATATCTGCCTGCGGAACCTTGTGACCTCCGAGTTCAACGAGTTTTGTCTCGCCTAGCGAATTCGCTATATTCAGTTCGCTGCTACCCGTTTTTGTTGATATCGCCGCGGCGAGCATTACAGGGATTGAATTGCCTATGCAAAAGGCGAATTCGTTGTTCCCCCTTTCCAGAAAAGTATGGAAATCCCTTTCGAGGATCCTCATCACGAACTTGTCCTTCCCCGTTATCATCGCCCTCTGGTAAGAAGCGTTCAAGCCAAGCTCTTTGTCATTCGCTATCACGATCCCTGAAGCGATGTAAGGACCGCCGTCAAACGGATAATACGTGAGTACAGGGAACTTCGAGAGGTCCACCTCCCTCTCCTCGTATTCCTCGGCTTTCACGACTTCCGGCTCTTTAGGGTTTTCAATCGCATCCGAGAGCTTCTTTATGATTTCCTCCTCCTTGATGCCGAGCCCCACCGCGACCAGTTCCCTTGTAGAACAAATGTTCGCTATCACCGGCACATCCGAACCTTTCACGTTTTCGAAAAACAAAGGTCTTCCGTCGAGCTTTTTCATGATGGTCGATATCTCGTATTTCGTGCCGACCTCTTTCTTTATTCTCGTTATCATCCCCTTCTTTTCCAACGCGCCAAAAAACTCCCTAAACTCCATGATTATCACCCCTTGGACTATTGAATTATGAAAACATCATTTTTAAATCAAACCCCTATTTTGCTTTTTATGACCCTGAACCCCGCGCTTTCGATCGCTTTCGCCACTCTTTCCTGCAGCTCTTCTCCTGGCGTTAGAGCGACCATGTTCCCTCCCCTGCCGGTCCCTGTAAGTTTCGCTCCTGACGCTCCGTTCTCCCTTGCGATCTTAACCAGTGTATCGAGTTCTTTACACGAAACCCCTATCTGCTGAAGGAGGGAATGGTTCTCGTTCATGAGTTCGCCTATCTTTTTTATATCGTAACTTTCGAATGCTTCCCTCGCCTCTTTCGCCACCTCTTCGTACCCCCTGAATATCTTATCGAATGTTTCAGGATCTTTCTCCCTTTCCTTTCTCACGTCCTCCACTACTTCTGCGGTGTCAGCGATGAGCCCTGTGTTCCCCATAACGATCTCCACGGGCTCTTCTATTTTAATCTTCTCTATGAGGTTAGGATCCCCTTTTTTGAACCAGATAATCCCGCCAAAAACAGCTGCCGTGTTGTCGATTCCCGAAGGCGTCCCGTGATATCCCTTCTCCCCCTCGTAAGCGATCTCGTTTATCTTGTCATCCGAAAAATCTAGATTGAATTCCTGGCTTAAAGCGCTCGCTATCGCAGCGCAGGAAGCAGCGGAAGCCCCTAACCCGGATGCCGCTATCAGGTCTCCTTCCAGGATTATCTTGAACGGCGTTTTTTCCGGGTCAATCCCCATAGCCTTGAATATAAATTCCAGCGATTTCTTTTGCTGGTCAAACTTCTCCCTTTTGTAACCAGGGGTTTCCGTTCTTTCGTCGTCAAGTTCGAACTTATCTTCCTTTTCGACCCTCGCGATGGTTTTTGAACCGATTGCCGAAGCTATCGCAGGCAGTCCGTAAACAACGAAATGCTCCCCGAAGAGTATGACCTTCCCGAACCCGCGACCTTCCGCCATTATATCCCTCACGACCTTTTTGAAATTATTTAAACATGAAGTTTAAAAAATAAGCTATCAGGTGTTACTCATGGTTGTGACCGCGGACAAGGAGAAGTGTTTGCGATGCGGGGGGTGTGTTGCTGTATGCCCGAAGCTCGCCCTCAATCTCACAGAACACGGAATAGCCTGCGATCCTGAGAAATGCATCGACTGCGAGATATGCGTTAAATTCTGCCCTGTCGAGGCGCTTTCTCTCAAAAAGTAATTTATTTTAAACATTAACCAAAAAGGGTTATATGAAGAAGGTTCTCGTCGGCGGGGTCTTTAATTTGGTCCACTCAGGTCATGAATTCTTCCTCAAAAAGGCGAAGGAATTCGGGGATTACCTTATCGTTGTGATCGCAAGCAACCGGACTGCTTACCTGACTAAAAAATATCCCGTTGTTGACCAGAGAATAAGAAAGAAGAACCTCGAAGCCATCGGAATCGCTGATAAAGTTGTCATAGGGGATGGAGTGGATTTCATGAAGATCGTTCGCAAGGAGAAACCTGATGTTATCGTCCTGGGGCACGACCAGAAAATGAGCGAGAAGGAACTGAGAAAAATGCTGATAAAAAGCAGAATTGATTGCGAAGTTATAAGGATAAAGGAAAAACTCAGGGGATACAAAACTAGCGAAATTATAAAAAAGAATGAAGAGGATTGAAATTATTCTTCATCTGGTTTTTCTTCGTCTTCATCCCAGCCTTCCGGAATGTCCTCTTCCTCATCAAAGAACAGGCAAATCACCTGAGATCTTTATTATTTCTTTCTCTTCTTCTTTGCTTTCTTCTTCGTTTTTCTCTTCGCTTTTTTCTTGGCCATACTTACACCCTCCTAATTAAAATTCTAAATTTTATTTCAATTATTATTAACACAAAGTAGTATTTAAAATTTTTTATTTTTTCCAAAAAGCCAGAGCCTTTTTTATCAAATTCGCAGCAATTAAAGAACTTTCAGAATTTATTTTCATCGCTGCGGATTCAACAATGTCCATACCGATTAATTCGTTCCTGCATGCCTGTTTCAAAAATTTCGTTATTCCTTCGAAACTCATCCCTCCGGGTTCCGGCGTCCCCACATCATTCGTTTTCAGAACATCGAGGTCTATTGTCAAATAAACAGGATTCTTGACGTTTTTCAAATCGTTTTTTATCCTGAATTTTTTCGAAACTTCCTCCTCCTCTTTCGTGGAAGAGCGAACGCCGATCTGAACGATTTCGGAAAATTTCAAAGCATGGTAGGCCCATGTGAAGTGCGAATACTTCTCTCCAAGAAATTCCTTCATGATATCCCTGTGCGCATCGAAGTCCACAACGGTTAATTTGGGGTGGAGATTTTTCAGGGAGTTGAGCACGCCCAAACTTATCAGATGGTCTCCTCCCAAAAATACCGGGAAAACCTTCGGGTTTTTCTCGAAAACTGATTTTATCGTATCAGATATCCTTTCCTCCGTTAATTTCCAGTTTCCAGGAACCACCTCGATATCTCCCAGATCGCAGAACTTGTATTTCTCGAATACATTCGTTTTCGTTTCCGGATCATACCCAACAACATTACGCAAAGCCTCTCGTATGAACAGCGGGCCGTACCTTGTAGGAAAACCGGTCTGTGAAAAATCCCAGGGTATCCCTATCAGGACGACATCCGCCTCCTCAAGCGGATATTCGTAATCGAACGTGCGTTTCAAGTAAAGCATATTCTCTAAATTATTTCAGGGATTTAAAAATAAGGTTTTACTTCGCCTGTTTTATCATCTTCCTGTTCCCTATTTCCCAATACTCGACCTCCCCGCCAGGATGGATCTTCTCTTTCAAATCCTCCGGGATCTCTACCTCGAACATTGAATAATCCCCCAGGTCCATAAGTTGAGCGATATTCCCTGTTATGGAAACGACCTGCGCACCCTTTTTCAGAATTATAGGTATTTGGCAGGAAGCTGATGCGGGTTTTAGGAGTGTGCGTTTCTTGTCGTTGAAAATCCCGACTGCCTCCACCCTCGCTTTTGTTGAGCCGTGTTTCCCTGGTTTTGATTTTGTTATCTTAACAACCTTACAGGGCTCGTCATCTATCATGACGTACGACCCGACCTTAAGATCTTTCACTTCCCCTACCTTTTCAGCCATAACCAACCCTCAAAACTTTAATTTAGTATTATTGTGTTGTTGCCATAAATAAATATTGTCCATAAGAATTTGTAACCACTGTTTAAAAGTAATAAATATACACTAAACTATAGAAATCTTTATAAAGGAGTAAACCAAAGATATATTAACGTTTAGACTTATATAATCACTTTAAGGGAGTAAAATGGTTTCAAAAGAGGATGAAAAAAAGCGAAAATGCCCTGAATGCAAATCATCCAATCTAAAATACGATCCCTCAAGGGGAGAGATGATATGCTCTAGCTGTGGTCTGGTTATTGATTCTTCCATGATCGACACAACCCAAGAATGGAGGGCGTTTGATGACAGCCAGAGGTCGAGAAGGGTCAGAACAGGTGCTCCCTTAACCGTTACGAAGCACGACCAGGGAATTACGACTGAAATAGGAAAGGGGAGGGGCGAATTGTTCAAGGTCGCCCCGAAGAAGCGTGCCCAATACTACAGGCTTTCGAAGTGGCACAAAAGACTTATCAAATCGAAGGATCGGAATCTTTCTTTTGCTTTCTCCGAGCTCCAGAGGCTGATTTCTTATCTCGCTCTTTCCCAGGCAGTACATGAGAAGGTTGCGAAACTCTATGAAAAAGCGGTTGAGAAAGGGCTCGTTCGAGGAAGATCGACAGAATCGATAATCGCAGCCTTGCTGTACACCACGTGCCGCGAGGAAGGAGCGCCGAGAACGCTTGACGAGATCTCAAAGGCTTCGGGCATTGCCAAGAGGGATATCGGGAAAACATACAGGTATATCGCAAGAAAACTCGACATCCGGATACTTCCCGCGAAGCCCCAGGATTACATCCCGAGGTTCGGTTCGCTTCTCGGTCTGGATGAAATGATCCAGGTGAAGGCAGTGAAGATCCTTGACAAGGCAACCAAGCATGATGTCACGAGCGGCAAGGGACCGATAGGCGTGGCGGCCGCAGCGCTCTACATCGCGGCTGTTCTCGCAGGGAAGAAAAAAACGCAGAGGGAGGTCGCGGACGCGATCGGCGTTACAGAAGTTACGATAAGAAACCGTTACAAAGAGATTATCGAAAGACTCGGAATAAAGGACGAAGTCGAGGAAAAGGTCAGGGAAGAAGAGGAAATAATAGAATAAATTTAAAACCTCCTCTTTTATT
>CBEVTC010000010.1:0-23240 GCA_965552715.1 uncultured archaeon
GTATGAAGATTGATTGCCGGTTATCGTGGCTGTTACTGTGTATATTGTCACCTGGGATGGAAGCTTGTTGTTCGACATCTTCAGTTTTAAACCGCCTGTACTGGCCAGATCCCAGTCGCTCGGCGCTCCGATAACCTGGAAACCCGTCGCCTGCCTTCCCGTGAACGTCGCTGGATTGAATACGCCCAAGGCGTAAAGAGCCGCTGCCACTATTATGACGATCAATATTGCCCAACCGTATGTCATCAAATACTCCATTGCGGACTGTGCCTTTTTCTTTGCGAATTTCATATTTGATCACTTTATAATTGGTTTAAACTGGTATATATATCTTCATCCAGGCATGAAGGTCGAGAACATGCTGCTTATTAAATAATTTGCACCGAAGAAAACGACAAGGGCGATTATCATGAAGATAGGGACGTATTTGATCCCTCCCATTTCCCTCCCGGTATCTATCAGTCCTATTATGAGACCTGAAAAGAACGTGGTTATCATTATGGAAACCACCGAAAACCCGAAGAGAAAGTCCGTCGAAATCTCAACACCCCTACTGAAGAATGGAACACCTCTTGACATCACCTCGGTTGCAGCGATGCTTGTTGAACCCATCGAAGTGAGTGTTGTTATGAGATAGAGAGACAACGCATAAAGGACAGGTGCTCCGAAAACGCCGGCGAAAACTATGAATATCCCGTACATTATAATGTTCGCCTTGACTTCCTTTTTTATCGCCTGTTTCCTTCGGATGTCCACTGCGTTTTCCTCCAGAAGGGAAACAAGCTGACCTCCTTTTGCCGAACCTTCGCTTATCAGCTTTATCGACCTTTCGAGAACTTCGGATTTTATGTATTTAGGTATTTCGTTCAACCCTTCCGTTAAAGATTTCCCTGTCATTATTTCCTTGCCGGATTTCCTTATAGCTTCCGCCAAGGGACCGAACTCGTTCCTCGCGCTCAGCAGAATCGCTTTACTCGGTATGAATCCCGCCCGTATGTTCGCGGCCATTAATTCCAACGCATCCGGAAGAACGTTCTCAACAAAGTTCCTCCTCCTATCAATAGCCAGCGTTAGGTAAGCGTTTAAGAATATGAAAACGCCCGCGAACACGCCCATGAAAATTAAAATGGCGTAAATCCTAACAACGACCGTTATAACAATCGCTAATATCAGGCTTATGAAAACGGATTTATTTATATAAGATTCGCTTTTTGTCTTCATTCCGGCAAGTTCCAGCCTTCCCCTTATATACTCCCTATAGCTTTTAGGGAAAAATCTGTAAATCATACTTTCACCTTAGTATATCCCCACAGGCCTCCTTGATTTGATTAATCCTATGAACATGAACTGGAAGAGTATGAGAACGCCTAGTATACCGAACAAAACCAATTCAAGGTTAATCGCGATTCCTGTGAAGGATGCGAGGACCAGGAGGAAGGTTATACCCAGTGTTGGGAATATAACCGCAAAGAGCATGTACATAAGGGATAGAGGGTTGAGCTGCGCTCCATATTTCTTTATCGCTACCCTTTCCTCCACAGCGAGGTTCTCAACAATTTCCTTCATTGTAGTCCCTATGTCGGCTCCTGATTTAAGGGCATTGATCATCTGCCACATCACCCTTCTGAAGAAGAAAGAAGGCGTTTCCCTCGTTATCCTTTCAAGAGCTTCAGCCTCTGATTTACCCGTATTTATCTCGTTCACCACCCTCCTCATCTCTTTCGAAAGCAATCCGTAATCACTCTGTGCTATGGAAACGAGCGTGTCATAGAGGGGGACACCTGACCTAACCTGAACAAGGATGTGGTGAAGCACGAAAGGAAGATTCTTCTCGATGCGGTGGACCCTTTTCTGCGCCGAAAGCTTTGGATAAAAACTCAAAAACAGGAAGCTCCCAAGACCTAGTCCAAGCCCTGCAAGCAGCGAAACGCTTAAGGCCCTTTGTATTTCAATCCTCGCGGCAAGGGTGACCATAAACAGGACCACGAATATGAGGATGAAATAGAATATGAAAGCGAAGAGGGCGATGGACATCCACCTCCTTGGGGATATCTCGAACCCGGATTGTTCAAGATCGTATTTAAGCGAGGGGAACATGTTAGTGAGGTTTTCACCAAGACCTAGAAAATGATCTGTTATCTTCCTGACCATTTTGTATGGAAGCGGCAAAAAGGGAATTTTGTTTTTCACATGAAATTATTGGTCAAGTTCGAATATAAATTTCAATCATTCAAACGAGTTCCATTCTGAGAACCCCGTTTTCAAAATCCTTCCTAAATATGTTCGTTTTCTGGGGTTTTGTGAGAATTTTAAAATACGCTTTATCCCCTGCCATCGCCCTCACTTCGATAGAATTCTCCAGGGATTTGACCTCTATATCCTTCGAATCCTTCACGCCTGGGAGTTTCACCTCGACTAATATCTTGTCACCAATTCTCCTCACGCACGTTTCTGGCTCTTCTGTTGTTCTTGCCATTTCGAAGGAAATACCCCTCCCCCTCTCTTTCATCTCTAACATTTCATTCTCCAGTTTTTCCTGTTTTGGGATTCCCCTGAAACCGAGTTTCCCTGTTTCACTTTCCAATTCTTTCCTGTCAACATCCCCGAATGTTTTGACCGAGACCTTGGGCTTCTCGTTTCCACTCCTTGTTATCTTTATGGAGAATCCACTACTCCTGATTGGTTTTCTGAAGAATGGTGAGAGATCAAGAACTTCAAAGTTCCTTTCAAACGCTCTGTCCATATTCTTCAATTCGTTCTTCATTTCTTGTTCTACCCTTTCGAATACATCTCCGAAAAGATTCCTCTCCAGCCTAGATCCGCATTTAGGGCAGAATTTCCATCCTTCGTTCACACCCGACCCGCACCTTGGACATCTCATGTTATCAATCTTGAACACTTTTATTTAAATCTTCATCTCAGTATGTCCGCTGTTGCAGCGCCTATAGAGGAGAATAATGAGACGAATATGAAAATCTTAAATGACCATGCGGGGTCGGCAACATGATTTGTGACTCCAAAAAGCCAGAGTACGAACCACGTCATGCTGTATGATACGACGAAAAGAGAAACGAGCCTTTTTGGTATGTAGGTTTTACCCACTATGTACGTATCGAATTCCCCGCCTATCGCCTCTTTCGCGACTTTCTGGAATTTCGTGTAGTATATTATCATCGCAACGACAGCTATCGAAAGTATAACGAACATAACGAGTCGGATGGGATCCAATTCCTTCGCTAAAGTCCAGACCTCTTCCGTTACGGAGAGGGGGGTTGCAAAAAGAACGGCTCCGAATATTTGCTGGGCGACATCATCCATTCCAAACTTCTCAGGCTTTATCCTCCGGGCTAAAGAAATTATCTTCCCTCTTCCATTCTCTCTTATCCTTTTTATGACCATATTCACCACCAAGATTTGGCGGTTCTGGTTCCCCGATGTCGCTCATTTCTCAAACCCCACAAGAAATAATATGGAATCGAGATTATATAAAATTTTTAAGAATTAAATCAGTTTCCTCGCCAGTCCTAATAGTCTTGGTTTTTTCATCAAAATAAAGGCGAGCTTTTTGAAGCCGGATGCCTTTGCCAAATCCACTAACTCCTCCCCTTTCAAATATTCCGCCAGCCAATTCAATTCCTTATCGCTGAGTTTTTCAACAACCTTCCTCAGTTTCAATATCTTTTTCAATTTCTTCCCCCTCTGTTTCTCCCATTCTCTTTCGTATTCGGAAAGGAATTTCTTGGAAAGGTCTCCCCTTTCAAACGCTCTAGCGATAACTTCACTCGCTATCCTCCCCGCAACATAAGATTCCGCTATCCCCCCTCCGTGTATGGGACTGACCTGGTGGGCGGCGTCGCCAACAATCATGAAATTATCACCGACCATTCGTTCGAGGAAACCACCTACGGGAACTCCCCCCGAGTTCACCTCTATCACCGACCCTTTTCGAAGGGAACCTCTTTCTTTAATAAAATCCTTAAGACAAACCAGAGCCGACTTCTTTGAATATGGTTTCCTCACCCCTATTCCTACATTTGCCGTGTTTTCCCCTTTCGGGAATATCCACACATAACCGCCCGGGGCGATTTCATTCCCGAAATAAAGTTCAATTCTGTCAGGGTCTATCTTCACTCCTGCCATTTCGAACTGCGCACAAGAGGCGATATCAGCTAGCGAAAGAGTCGTATCGATCCCGAGCATCCTCGCAACCCTTGATTCCACCCCATCGCACACAACTAGTATTTTACACGGGATTTCGAAGGTTTCACCCCTTGATCTCATCCTTGCGACAATCCCGTTTTCCTCCCTTTCCACACCAAAGACCTCTGTTTTTGTTATGATCTTCGCTCCGGCTTGACTGGCGAGTCTCGCAAGATACTTGTCAAAAAGCTTCCTTTCAATAACCCAGCCCTCCGGGCCTTCGAGGTCAACCGTTACCCTCTTCCCGTTCGGGGCGTAAACACTTGCTCCTTTTATTGTCCTGCTCACCCAGGATTCGTCAGGCTCTATCCCCATTCTTTCAGTCCCTGATTTAGACAAACCTTCTCCACACCTCTTCGGACTCCCTATCTCCTGCCTCTTCTCCACAACCAATACGCTGAGACCTTTCTCAGCGCAGAACCTAGCGACTGAAGAGCCTGCGGGTCCTGCCCCTACCACGACAACATCGTATCCCTTCTCAAGATGCTCGAACATAATACACCTTATTAAATCTTTTTAATAAACAAATTATTTATAAAGCACGCTGGTGATACTTATGTTTTTCAGAAAAAAGAAAGATAATGATACGAAGAACCTCGCCCTCTTCGTGGACGGGCCGAACATAATAAGAAGGGAATTCAACATAGACCTTGACGAGTTGAGGAAAAGGGTCGAGAACTACGGAAGGATTGTGACCGGAAAAGTTTTCCTCAACCAGTACGCCTCTGAAAAACTGATAGAGGCCGTCGCTAACCAGGGATTCGAACCAAAGGTTGTTCTTGCGGGGGAAATAGAATCGGATGTTGACGTTAGCGTGGCGGTTGATATAGTGAAGGCATCATTCAATGACAACATCGATATAATAGCATTAGCTTCAAGGGATGCTGACTACCTCCCAGCGATCCAGCTCGCCAAGAAGAAGGGCAAGACTATCCTTATTATCGGAGCGAAACCGGGCTTTTCAAAGGCATTACAACATGCGGCTGATTACGTTGAATTTCTTTCGAAAAGGGTTTAGAACCATTAATTCCTAAAATGGTTTAATTGATTTGTAGTGGTCAACTACCATTAATTTATGTTATCTAACAGTCAATTTAATGAAGGTAGTTGACATGGGCATAAAGGAGAATCTTGAAAGTATAAGGAAAGAGATTGAAGTTTCAGCAAAAAAATCGGGGACGAAAGAAGTAGTTCTTGTTGGAATCTCGAAAACATTCGGTCTCGATTACATAAAGGAAGCGATAGAATCTGGATTGACGGATATCGGTGAAAATCGCTTGCAGGAAGCGGAAAGCAAGTTCCCACACATTTCGAACGTGAGGAAGCATTTTGTCGGTCACCTGCAAAGCAACAAGGTTAAAAAAGCGATCGAACTCTTCGATATGATCCAGTCGGTTGATTCGATCAAGCTCGCCAGAAAGATAAGCGAGCGGTCCCTTGATTTCCGAAAGCGAATGCCAATTCTGATCGAAATCCTGACGGACGAGAAAAAGCAGTTCGGAATCCATCCGAAGGAACTGGAAGGTTTTCTGAAAGAGGCTTCGCTTTTCAAAGGCATTCGGATACAGGGGCTCATGACGATCGGTCCTTACTTCGAAAACCCGGAAGATTCACGATCCATTTTTAGGAAGATGAAAAAGTTGTTCGACTCTATCCAAAAGCAAAAAATCCCGAACATCGAGATGTGCTACCTGTCTATGGGTATGTCAGACGATTTCAGGATAGCGATAGAGGAAGGGGCGAACATGGTGAGGGTCGGACGAGGGATATTCGGAAAAAGGGTATATTAACTAAACACCTGTCGCGAACCTGCTTTTTATCCCCACCACGAAGTATGCCCCTATAAGGATAAGCGCGCTGCCGAGGAGTTGAACAGCAGGGATTGGTTCGTTAAACCACCACACCCCCAGTATCAGCGAAACCACTGGAGCGAGGAGAAGGAGGGTGGAAGCTTTCGAGACGTTGATGTAACGTATGCTCCAATACCAGAACAGGACATAACCGAATAGGATTCCTGTTGAAATGAATATGTTGGTCCACTGCTGTGCGGTCAGCAAGAGCAGAAGATCGAACTTCCCCGTGAGAGAGACCACGCCGAAGAGTATAACCCCACCGAAGAACATCCTCGCGAAGGAGACCACGAAGTTTCTTTCCCCGTTTATCATCGCCTTCCGGGCAATCACGTTCTCCAACGCCCAGAGGATAGTCGCGCCTATAACGAGCATGTCGCCCCATTGCGGACTCATCCACAGCTCAGCAGGGTTTATCTGGATCGAGAACAAAACCACGGTTCCTATCAGCATTATAATGAGGGCGTAAATTTGTTTTTTAGGGATTCTCTCCCTGAGGAAAATGAACGCGAATATCGCGACGTATAAGGGAAGGGTCTTGTGGAGGAAGGCTGCTCTACCCCCGGTCGTGAATTTCAAACCAGTGAAGAACAAGAGAAACGCGAAAGCCCCCCCTATTACAGCGATAAGCAAGAGGTATTTCCAGTTACTTCCTAAGCTTTCCTTACTGAAACCCCTCGTAGCGAGGGAAAGCAAAAGGAACACAACCCCCACTATCACAGCCCTAACGGCGGTGAAAACGGTCGGATCGAGATCAACGACGAATATCTTGTTCACGGGTATCGCGAAACCGCTGATGACCGCCGTCAGCAGGGCAAGGATTGTCCCGAACACTTCCTTATTTTCCATGCTTTCTCATCTTTAACATTTTATTGACGTGGTCTGATTTTATCTTTTCCGAAACGTAATCATAATGTACGCTTACCCTATCCTTCTTTCGCAGGCCTTCAGCAAAATCATTCCTGAAGAGTTTCTCTCCAAGGGGTGTTTTGACCAGAATTTTATCAGGATCAATCCTCAAGACCCTGCCGGGATAAACCAGACAATCCTTTACCTTCAGGTCTGGCCTGACCTGCTTCCTCCATTTTATCGCCTTCTCGTGTTCGATAAGGAAATACCTCCGGATGACCTCGGCATCTATCTCCTTCTTGTTCATCTGCTTCGCAAGGATAGTGCACATACTCGTTGCTATTTTAAACACGTTTTCTATTGGAATCTCAATTCCCACTTTCTTTTTCACGGAATCGTTCAGTTTTTTCAGCAATTCCTCCCTGAGCTCGCCCCTGCTAACCAAAACTTCACCGCAAGGAATCGCGTATCGCAAAAACAATTCCTTATCCTTTATCGGCAAAACCTTGAACATCCTAAACCTCACACTTTCTCTATCACGAAATTGTTGAAAACGAGAACCTTATCCCCTCTCTTCACCTTTATGAATTCGGAATTCACGCGTTTTCTAACGCCCTCGAAATCAACCTTTGCTTCCTTACCATCGAATTCCAGGACCTTCCCCACAAGAGCGAAACACATGATATCACTTTAATTATGATCTAGGTAATTAAAAATCAAACGCCTTTCAGCAGGTATAACATGATCGCGTTCTGCGCATGCAAACGGTTTTCTGCCTGGTCGAAAACGACAGACTGCGGCCCATCAATAACATCGTCCGTTATCTCATGACCTCTATGCGCAGGCAGGCAGTGCATGACTATCGCATCCTCCTTCGCGTGCTCGAGCAGTTTCGAATTCAATTGGTATGGTTTCAACTGCCTTATCCTTTTATCCGCGTCCTCCTGCCCCATGGAAACCCATGTGTCCGTGTGGATCACGTCCGCTTCCCTTATCCCCTTGACAGGGTCGTGTTCTATCTTTATGCTGCCTTTTGCGTATTTTCTGGTATTCTCAACGAGTTCGAGGTCAGGAGTGTATTCTTTCTTGTCAGGGCAGACCGCGACGACATTTGACCACATCTTTGAAAACCCTATCATCGTGGAATTGAACATGTTGAAAGCACAGTCCCCAAGGAAAACGACTTTCAGATCCTCGAGCTTGCCCTTCTTCTCCATAACGGTCAGCATGTCCGCCATGGTTTGGCAGGGATGAAATCTCTCGCTCAACGCGTTTATCACTGGTATCTTCGAAACAGCAGCCATCTTTTCGAGATCCGCATGCTTATTCACCCTCGCCATCACGACATCACAATATCTTTCAATAGTCCTTATAGTATCCTCTATCGTCTCCCCTCTTCCCAATTGAGTCGTGCGCAGATCCAAGAATATTGCATGCCCTCCCAGCTGTGTCATCCCGACTTCAAAGGAAACCCTGGTCCTTGTCGAGGGCTTCTCGAACATCATCGCCAGGGTTTGGTCTTCAAGCTTTTCCTTGACCTCCCCGGATTTCACCTTCAAAGCGAGTTCAAGGATGTGCTTTATCTCCTTTTCAGAAAAATCGAGCAGAGTCAATAAATGTTTCGTCATTTAATCACCCAAGCATTTTTTATAATATATATGCTGTCTTTAAAACTTTTTCTGGGTTTTTGGGTTATGAACCATAAACAATTTAAATCTGGATTTCATTAAAATAGTGTAGGGTTTCTATAGGTCTAAATTACGACGTTGAAAAGAAGGGAGACAAGAAACACGCTGTTCTAGTTCTTGAAGACGGAACCGTTCTTGAAGGCAAAGGTTTCGGAGCGAAAGCGAAAGTCACGGGAGAGGTGGTTTTCAACACAGGGATGGTTGGGTATACGGAATCCATAACCGATCCTTCCTACCACGGTCAGATCCTATGTCAGACCTATCCTTTGATCGGGAATTACGGTATTTCCTCGAAAAGTTTCGAATCAGAAAAGCCCAAGATCCAAGGGTATATCATAAGCGAATTATGCCGAAATCCCTCGCATATGACTTCTGAAAAAACCCTCCACGAGTGGTTAATGGAGAACGGAATCCCAGGGGTATACGGAATAGACACGAGAGCCCTTACCAAGAGGTTAAGGGTTCACGGCGTTATGCTGGGGATACTTCATACCTCCGCGAGTAAAATAGATATTAATGCGCTTTTGGAAGAAGCGAAGGGGATTCCAGATCCGAACAAAAGGAATCTGGTTTCCGAGGTAACGGTTAAGCAAACGAAAGTCTACAACCCGAATTCGAAAAAATCGATAATTCTGATAGACTGCGGTGCGAAGGAAAACATAGTAAGGTCTCTGGTCAAGAGGAAGGTGAAAGTCATCAGGGTCCCGGCAGATACAGATTTCAGAAAAATAATGGATCATTCACCTCTGGGTGTGGTGATTTCGAATGGTCCGGGCGATCCTAAGCAATGCAGGGAAACGATCCGGACCGTTAGAAAGCTAATGGATGAGGAAATCCCGATATTCGGGATATGTTTAGGGAACCAGATTCTAGCGCTCGCGTCCGGAGGAAACACGTACAAGCTAAAGTTCGGGCATAGAAGTCAGAATCAGCCGTGCATAGAAGAAGGAACCAAAAAATGCTACATCACGAGCCAGAACCACGGTTTCGCTGTGGATATTCAGAGCCTTTCGAAAGAATGGAAACCGTGGTTTACGAACGCGAATGATAAAACCAACGAGGGGATAACACACAGGAGTAAACCGTTCATGAGTGTCCAATTTCATCCGGAGGCATGTCCAGGACCTGTGGACACGGGGTTTCTCTTCGACAGATTCATCGGGATGATAAAATGAAAGTAGGGAAGGTTTTAATTCTGGGTAGTGGCGCTCTAAAAATAGGCGAAGCGGGCGAATTTGATTATTCAGGAAGCCAGGCCATAAAGGCGCTAAAGGAGGAGGATATAAAAACGGTTCTTGTGAATCCTAACATCGCGACAATCCAAACTTCTGATAATCTCGCGGATAAGGTCTATTTCCTTCCCGTAACCCCCTACTTTGTTGAAAAAGTCATTGAGAAAGAAAGACCAAAGGGGATTCTTCTTTCTTTTGGCGGGCAGACTGCCTTGAACTGCGGGGTTGAACTCTGGAAGAGGGGTGTGCTGAAAAAATTCAATGTCAAGGTCCTCGGAACCCCCGTAGAGACAATAGAGAACACAGAGGACAGGGAGCTGTTTAACAAAAAACTCAGGGAAACCGGTTTAAAAACACCCAAAGGAATGGCAGCGAAGAGCGTGGAAGAGGGTCTAGTGATCGCGAAGAAAATAGGATATCCTGTGATGGCAAGGGTTGCCTATGCACTGGGAGGGAGGGGAAGTGGAATCTCTTGTAATGAAAAGGAATTAAGGGATACCCTCGAGAAGGCGTTTGCCCACACGAATCAGGTTCTTATAGAAGAATACTTGGAGGGGTGGAAAGAAATAGAATACGAGGTTGTCAGAGACAAGGAGGACAACTGCATAACAGTTTGTAACATGGAGAACTTCGACCCCATGGGGATCCATACTGGCGAGAGTATTGTTGTCGCCCCCTCGCAGACATTAACTAATTACGAATACCATATGCTGAGAGAGATTTCCATAAAAGCGGTGAGACACCTCGGAATAATAGGTGAATGCAACATACAGTTCGCCCTGAATCCGGAAAACGGCGATTACAGGATAATTGAAGTCAACGCGAGGCTTTCCAGAAGTTCAGCACTAGCGAGCAAAGCAACAGGATATCCCCTCGCTTTCATAGCAGCGAAACTTTTGCTTGGGTATACCCTTCCCGAACTTTCGAATTCAATAACCAAAAAAACCACTGCCTGTTTCGAACCCGCCCTTGATTACATTGTTGTTAAAATCCCGAGATGGGATTTGAAAAAATTCAGAAGGGTTTCCAAAAAATTAGGTTCTGAAATGAAATCCGTTGGAGAAGTCATGGCAATAGGCAGGAATTTTGAGGAAGCCGTGCAGAAAGCGGCGAGAATGCTCCAGATAGGTATGTACGGTCTCGTATGCAATGAAAACTACTCTTTCAAGAACCTGGAAAAGGAATTGAAAAACCCAACCGACGAAAGGTTGTTCGGAATAACAGAATCCATAAAGAAAGGTTATTCCATCAGCAGGATTTACGAACTGACCAAAGTCGATAAGTGGTTTCTGTACAAGATAAAGAACATAGTTGACATGGAGGAGAAACTGAAAAAAATCAAACCCGGGAAGATTCCCAAGGAACTCTTCATTGAAGCGAAACAAAATGGATTTTCGGACAAGCAGATAGCCATCCTAACAAGTTCGGATGAGATAGGGGTGAGGAAAAGAAGAAAATCCCTGGGGATAACCCCTTTCGTGAAGCAAATAGACACCCTCGCAGCTGAATATCCCGCCAAAACCAATTATCTCTATTTCACCTACAATGGAAACGAGGATGATATAGATTTCACCCCGGAAAAAAGGAAAATAATGGTTCTCGGCTCAGGTTCGTATAGCATAGGCTCATCCGTTGAGTTTGACTGGTGTTGTGTGAGCGCCGTGGTCAACCTCAAAAAAATTGGATACACGACCATCATGGTGAATTACAACCCTGAAACGGTTTCGACGGACTACGACATATGCGATAAACTTTACTTTGATGAGTTGAGTTTCGAAAGGGTCATGGACATATACGAGAAGGAGAAACCGGAGGGGGTTATAGTCTCCATGGGAGGACAGATACCCAATAATATAGCGATGAAATGCCATAAAGCCGGGATGAAAATTCTCGGGACTTCGCCGGAAAGCATAGATAACGCCGAAAATAGATACAAGTTCTCCAGACTTTTGGACGAATTAGGGATAGACCAACCAGAATGGAAGGAATTGACAAGGGTGAAAGAAGCGGAGGAATTCGCTAGAAAAATAGGGTATCCTGTTCTGGTGAGGCCTTCGTACGTTTTGAGCGGGGCAGCGATGAACGTTGTTTTCGATGAAAAGGATTTGAGCAGATATATGAAAAAAGCCTCGAGGGTCTCACCCGAATATCCCGTTGTGATAAGCAAGTTCATTCTTAACGCGAAGGAAATAGAGATGGACGCGGTTGCGAACAAGGGGGAAATAGTGGTGTCAGCGATCGTCGAGCATATCGAAAACGCCGGGGTTCACTCAGGGGACGCGACCATGGTTTTACCCCCGCAGAAAACCTATATAGAAACCATAAGAAAAATCAGGGGGATCGGGAAAAGGATAGCAAAAGCCCTCGAAATTACAGGACCATTCAACATACAGTTCATAGCAAAGGACAATGAAATAAAGGTCATAGAGTGTAATCTAAGGGCTTCGAGATCATTCCCATTCGTTTCCAAGGTTTCCAATACAAATTTCATAGAACTTGCGGTGAAGGCAATGATGGGAAAACCTGTGAAAAACAACAAATCCACACTTGACCTAGACTACGTTGGTGTGAAGGCTCCGCAGTTTTCTTTCTCCCGGCTGAAAGGGGCCGACCCGATCCTTGACGTGGAGATGGCATCGACGGGCGAGGTTGCGTGTCTGGGAGAGGATGTGCACGAAGCCTTTTTAAAGTCGATAATTTCAACAGGTTTTGTACTTCCCGATAAAAACATCCTCTTAAGCATAGGCGGAGGGGTGAACAAACACAAGTTTCTTGGATCTGCAAAAAAACTCAAGGAAATGGGATTCGACATATTCGCAACAGAGCATACGTCAGAATTCCTAAAAAACCAGGGGATAGAGAACACCATGCTTTACAAGGTTCATGAGAAAAAGAAACCCAACATACTGGATTACATCACAAAAGGGGGAATACAATTTGTGATCTCCATCCCGAATCCGGAGAAAAAAACCAGTTTTGATAGTGATTATGATCTGAGAAGGGCGGCTGTGGACTTTTCAGTTCCTCTGCTCACGAATCTCCAGATATCCGAACTCTTTGTTAACGCAATATCAAACAAAACTCTTTCTGATCTGGAGATAAAACATTGGGGTGAGTATGAATAGCGTTATTCATCCTAACTGAATTCGCTAACCTTTTTCAGAACCTTCACGGCGTCTTCTATCGAACTGTAGATAGGGAAGGTATCCCTCAGGAAGAAGCGGATCTTTCGATAATCCTCATCTCCAGGGGCGCAGTTCACTATCACCTTCCCAGTTTTGACCCTTTTCAGGGTTTCGAGTCCTTCAGGCTTGAGCAGGCAAGATTTCAGCTGATTGATGACGAGAACGCTATCCACGTTCTTGTCCTTGGCCACGATATCCAGAACGTATTTATACCTCTCCCCGTCCGCATCCGCCCTAATGTCAAGTGGATTCATCACCTCGAGTTTCGGGTATTTCTTACGGATCTCGTTTTTCGTTTTCTCCGAGAATTCCGCGAGATTCAACCCAAGCTTATGGCAGAAATCCGCCGCTATTATCGAAGACCCGCCCGTATTCGAAACGACAGCGACATTCTCCACCTTTCGTTTTTTATACCTCTCAAATATCAGGGAGTAGTTGAAGAGGTCGCGAACACTTTCGACTTCCATAACCCCTGACTGCTTGAAGGCGGCTGAATAGATTTCAGAACCAGTTGACAGCGAATCCGTGTGTGTTAACGCTCGCTTCTTCGATTCTTCCGAAACCCCTGATTTCAAGACCAGAATGGGCTTTTCCGAGCGTTTCGCGATATCCATGAACCTCCTCGGCTCCTTAACGGATTCCAGGTAAAGCAGAATCACCTTCGTATTCTTGTCCTTCAGCATGTATTCCAGGAGGTCGCATTCGTTTATGTCGGGCATGTCCCCTACCCACGCGAATTTCGAAATCCCTATTTTATTAGAAACCATGTAGTCGAGAAGTATCGCTCCCACCCCTCCTGACTGCGAGATAACGGATATCTTCCCAGGCCTCATTCGCAACTCTTTCTCAAAGGTAGTGTTCAATCCGTTCTCCGTGTTTATCAGGCCGCAGACGGAGTTCGGACCGAGTATTCGGAACTTCCCTTTTGAAATGCCCAGCAGTTTTCTTCTCTGGTTCTGGTTGAAACCACCAGAGAGAATCAGGAGAAACTTGGTTTTCAGTCCTTTCGAAACCTCCAAAACCCTTTCAGGAGGCAAAGTTATTACTGTTAAATCAGCTGGAGGGTACTTGTGGGATTTCTCTATATCCGAGAGAAAACCATAATGTTCGAAAGAGTGGAGATTCAGGTAAACACCCCTGAATATTTCGGGGGTCACCATTATTTTCGAGGATTTCGCCTCTGAAGAACCGATTAGAAGGACAGACTTGGGATTGAAGAGGTGATCGAGGTTCATATATTAAATATGGGTTTAAAATAATAATATGAAAAAACTCACGGAATCTGAGTGCAAAAAAATCATGAATAAGTATCGAATACCGACAACCAAGGAGTTCCTCGCGAAGAAACCCGAAGAAGCGGTGAAATTCGCAAAGAAAATCGGTTACCCTGTTGTCCTGAAGGTTGATTCTGAGGACATAATTCACAAAACAGAAACCAGAACCGTGGTAACGGACGTAAGGAATGATGAAGATGTTCTGGAAGCTTTCCAAAGGATAATAAAAAACGCGAAACGCCACAAACCAAATGCGAAAATAAACGGCGTGATTGTCCAGGAACACGTTGAGGGACATGAAACGATTGTTGGGGGGAAGATAGATCCCCAGTTCGGACCTGTGATACTCTTCGGAGCGGGCGGAATATTCACAGAGGTTTTGAGAGATACCTCCATAAGAATATGCCCTATCAAGAGGGAGGATGCGGAAGAGATGATCAACGATATAAAATATTCAAAAATACTGAAAGGCTACAGGGGAGAACCCCCTGTAAAAATGAATGAAATAATTAACATTCTTCTGAAGGTCAGCAAGATAATGATGAAGGAAAACGTGAAGGAAATGGACATAAACCCCTTGATAGTTTCTCACCAGGAAGCGAAGGCTGTTGACGTGAGGATAATAAAATAAACGGTTTTGACATGGACTGGAAGCTTCACGTGATCCTTTCACTTTTTCTGTATTTCCTTATAATTTCGGTTTTCCAGTTCCCATTTCCTTATTCAATCACCGCTTTTATACTGTTAATATTTTCCTCTTTGCTTCCGGATCTCGACCACCCGAAATCAAAGATAAGGAAAGCAATTTTCCTCCTGCTTTTCTATTTTACAGCGCTTTTCGTGGTCATAGAATTGAATGTGGACTTGGGGATGAAAATCCTTATTTTGACGATAACCCTGATTTTGACCTATTACCTTTACAAATTCCTCCCCCTCAGGCACAGGGGCAAGCGCTCTCTCCACCTCTGGAGATACGTTTTGATTTTCCCATTGCTCTCCCTGATTCTGTTCGCTTTCGCAAACATTAATATCTCGTTCGCCTTATTTATTATTGTAGGATACGGTTCACACCTAATCTCTGACAAAATAAGGAAATTTTAGGGGGTGTCGGATTTGGAAAAGCAGGAAACCTTGATAGCGAAATACCAGTCTCTGGTTTCTGAGTGGAACACCATCTTCCTCACATCATCGATTCTCTTCGCTTCATCCATTGTGGGGTTGGTGCTAGGTCTCATCTACTACAACACGTACGCGATTGTGATATCGATAGTCCTGATGATGGTCTTCGGGGCATTCGAATACAGATCGCGGAAGTTCTACGTGGAAACCAAACATGAACTCGAGGAGGAGATGTTCAAGCTGGCGGGAATGAAAAAGCCGAAGATGAAGGAACTGGTTGAGAAGGGTCTGGTTTGGTAAAATGAAGGGATTCTTGGGATTTTTCAGTTTCGGAAGGAAGGTTCGCAAGCTCCGGAAGCGCTGGGACAGGCTGAGGGAGAAGGCCTTGAAGAAAAAGCAGCCCCTGAAAGGGGACATACTCACGAAAATGGATGTGATAGAGCAGAACCTGCGAGTCATTGAGGAAAGGAAAGTCAACAGGGTGGAGAGATCAAGGATCGCAAAGGAAATAGAGATAGACCTCGAGGGGATAAAAACAATGGTAAAGATGAAGGAGGAGGAATACACACAACAGAAGACGACCGCTGTTCCCTCCCAGCAGAAATATCAGACAAGACCTAAATAAAAGTTTCGAAGGACACGGATATAATCCGTGTCAATCCGCTCTTTATAACTCAAGTCTCAAGTCTTCTTTTACTACATGCAGGACAACATGAGTGTTTGTCTTTTCGACATACTTCTTTGCTTTCAATGATCTTATGAACTTGCTCAATTCGTTTCTTTTTTTGAACCTGCCCATCAAAATCACATCACTTTCTCCTGTTATGTTGTATATAGCAAAAACATTCTTTGCTCTCGCTATATCTTGTTCCACTTCGATCGACTTTCCCTTGGAGACGTTCAACTCTATTATCGCAGTCAAATCAATACCTAGGTTTTCCGGGTTAAGCAGTACGGAATATCCTTTTATTATCCCGGACCTTTCCATCCTTGAGATTCGGTTGGAAATGGTGGTTATAGAAATTTCAAGCTTTCTTGACAGCTTTCTGAGCGAACTCCTTGCGTCATTTCCCAGTTCGCGCATGATCTTCCTGTCAAGCTCGTCTGGTATGTACATATGTCAACACTTTCGTTGATTTTAAATTATAATATGGACATTTGGAGATACTGATTTAAATAATTTACACAAATGTCCATGAAAATACGGTTTATTTTTATAAGGGTCTCCCACCAAGAATTGGAATTAAGGCAAAAAGGAATGTGAAGAAATGGTCAAGGACTTTAAGGGAAAACTTCATGTGGATGATATACTAGACCTAGACAAGTGGTTCGAAACAGTGCCTTCAGGCTTTTGGCCTTTTAACCCCCCTTCTTCGGGGCATGGAACCAATACTGAAATCGGTTACCCAGCCAGTAATCCAGGTTATAGTAACCCGGGAAAGGGGAAAAAGAATAATCGATACTAAGGATAAGAGGTAATGTTTAAAACCTTTTAAATCCTATTTTTGATAAATTATTATGCATAGAAAAAAGCTAATTCTAGAAAAAGCGAAAAAGGACAACGTGAAATTCGTGAACCTTCAATTTTCTGACATAATTGGCAACGTAAAGAGCGTCACGATCCCGATACAGAGACTGAGAGATGTTCTGGAAGATGGGATGTGGTTTGACGGTTCATCCATCGAAGGATTTGCTCGCATACATGAAAGCGACATGTTCCTTAAGCCTGATGTGACAACCTATAAGGTCATACCTTGGTATAAAGGTGAGGAAAAGACGGCGAGGTTGATATGCGATATCTACACCCCGGACGGGAAGCCTTTTGAGGGAGACCCCAGATTAATACTGAAGAGGGCTGTGGAGGAAGCGAGGAAGATGGGATTCGTTTACAACACAGGACCGGAGATCGAATTCTTCCTTTTCAAAAAGGAAGACTCGGAGATTAAGCCACTACCACATGACAAGGCAGGGTATTTTGACCTCTCCATGGATTTAGCCTTCGACATTCGAAAAGATATGGTCCTCGCCTTGGAAAAAATGGGGATAGAGGCCGAAGCCTCGCATCACGAGGTTGCGGATGCGCAGCACGAGATCGATTTCAAGTACAGCGATGCGCTGACAACGGCTGACAACGCGATCACGCTCAAATTCACATTAAAAGCGATAGCGCAAAAACACGATCTGTACGCAACGTTCATGCCAAAACCCATATTCGGGATACCAGGATCGGGCATGCATATCCACCAGAGCATGTTCGACATGAAAACAGGAAAAAACCTGTTTTACGACCCGAAAGACAAGTACAAGCTCTCGAAACTCGCCTACCATTTCATAGCAGGACAGCTTGCACATGCTAAGGGAATGGCAGCTATACTCGCCCCGACCGTGAATTCATACAAAAGGCTCGTCCCGGGTTACGAAGCCCCTGTTTACATATGCTGGGCGCAGATAAACCGTTCCGCCCTGATAAGGATACCCAGGTATACGAAAGGCAGGGAGCAGTCCACAAGATGCGAACTGCGTTGTGCAGACCCGAGCTGCAACCCGTATCTAGCGTTCGCGGTCATGTTGAAGGCAGGCCTGGATGGAATAAAAAGAAAGATAAAACCCCCAAAACCTGTCGAAGAGGACGTTTACGAATTCGACGACAGTAGGCTGAAAGAACTGAATATCGACGTTCTCCCACATTCGCTCTGGGAAGCCACAAAGGAACTGAAAGGGGATAAACTCGTTCGAGAGGCGTTGGGAAAGCAGATGTTCGAGAGGTATGTGGAGGCGAAGACGAAAGAATGGGACGATTTCAGGATAAACGTGACTGACTGGGAAATCAGAAGGTATCTGGAAACGACATGAAAACTTTTTAAACCCCACTCTTGATAAATTATTATGCCGAGGAAAACGAAATTCGTTGTTATAACAGGAGGAGTCCTTTCCGGACTTGGTAAGGGCATATTCACTTCTTCTTTAGGGAAGTTGCTCCAGTCCAGGGGCTTCAAGGTAGTTCCGATTAAGATCGATCCGTACGTGAATGTCGATGCGGGGACGATGAACCCGATAGAGCACGGCGAGGTGTTCGTTCTCGATGACGGGAGCGAGGTGGATATGGACCTGGGGACGTACGAACGCTTCCTGGGCATAAACTTACGAAGTGAAAACAACATAACCACGGGAAAGATTTACCAGAAGGTTATTGAAAAGGAGAGGGAAGGGAAATATTTAGGCAAGACGGTTCAGATCATACCGCACATAACTAACGAGATCCAGAATTGGTTCAAAAAGGTTGCTGACGATTACAAGGCTGATATTGTTTTGATAGAGATAGGAGGGACGGTCGGAGACATAGAGAACCTCGTGTTCTTGGAAGCGTGCAGGCAGCTTTCGCTGAAAGAAAATGTCGTGTTCGTTCACTGCACGCTCGTTCCTGTGATAAGCGTGGTCGGAGAACAGAAAACCAAGCCCAGCCAGCAAAGCGTACAGAAACTCAGGGAAATCGGGATACAGCCGGATTTCCTTTTCTGCAGGTCCCCTGAATTTCTGAAGCCGAAAATAAAATCTAAGCTGTCGCTTTTCTGCGGAATTCCGGAGGAAAACGTGATATCAGGACCAGATCTCGACAACATATACAAGGTTCCGCTCGTGCTGGAAGATCAGGAAGTGACGAAAAAGGTTCTGGGGAAATTCGGACTTTCCCCAAAGAAGAAGGATTTAAAGGAATGGGAAACTCTGGTAAAGAAAAAGGAATCGGCCAAAAAAACCGTGAACATCGCTATAACCGGGAAGTACACGGAACTTCATGATTCCTACGTCTCGATAATGGAATCCCTGAAATCCTCCTGCGGTAAGCTGGGGGTTAGGCTGAACGTGAAATGGATAGAGACAACGGACATTGAAAACAAAAAGGTGAAGGCCGCTGATGTTTTGAAAGGGGTTGACGGTATTATCGTGCCGGGCGGCTTCGGTCCGAGGGGAACCGAGGGGAAGATAGAATGCATAAGGTATGCGAGGGAAAACAAAATCCCCTTCCTTGGTTTGTGTTACGGTTTCCAGCTTGCGGCAATCGAATTCGCCCGCAATGTTTGCAACTTGAAAAAAGCGGGCTCGACCGAGGTCAACCCGAAAACCCCACATCCTATGATAGACCTCCTACCCGAGCAGAGAAAGGTCTACAAAAAAGGAGGGACCATGCGTTTGGGAGGGCATGATGTCATAATAAAAAAGAGGACGAAAGCAAACAAAATATACGGTTCTTTGAGGGCGAGAGAACGCTTCCGACACCGCTGGGAGTTCGTCCCCAATTACAGGGAAAGGATAGAATGCAAGGGACTTGTTTTTTCCGGGCATGACAAATCAGGCGAAATCATGCAGATACTTGAAATTCCTGACCATCCTTTTTTCATGGCCTCGCAGTTCCACCCGGAATTCACCACCCGTGTTCTAAAGCCAAACCCTCTGTTTTTGAATTTTGTGAAGGCATCAACAGAGAAATAGTTAATCGTATTCCTTGTTCAACAGTTCCCATATCTTCTTCGCTTTCCCTTTACCTATCTTATCAACCTTCATGAGTTTTTCCTGTTTTGCTGAGAAAACCTTTTTCGGGGTTTTGAATTTTTTCAACAAGTTTTTGCTCAGTTTCGTGTTCACATGAGGAAGTCCGGCTATTAGGAATTCCTGCTGGTTGCTGACGCTGGCGAACTTCCTTGAACAGCGGATTGCGAGGCTTCGTTTCTCCTTGATTTGTTCCCTGTATGCAATCCAGTAAATCTGGTTCGCCGTTTCCAGCGAATTCCTCGTCCAGATTATCGGTATTTTGTGGTCGATAGCGAGGGAAGCGAGAGCGCCGCGAATCATGTTGGGGTGAACGTTCCTTTCCAAAAATAACAGGTCAGGATTCCCTTCAATGATCAGCAAAGGCTTCTCAAAACACTCGGAAATCTCGTTCACCTGCTTGAAAATCCTCTGGTCGATTATCGACTGAACGAAGTCCGGAATGGTCTTCCTCTCCACGCAGACCCTGTCAGAACATATGTAATCCCCTGTTTTCAGTTGCTTGCGAACGAGGTCAGCATCAAAATCCCGGAGATTCCGAAAAACATGGTTTTTAGATTCCCTGTGGTCCACGACAATGCGAACTTTCTCCGTGTCCAGGATTTTCTGAGCCTTTGCCATAAAATTATTATGAAGCGAAAGCATAAATTAAATACGTTTTTTTTCACACCGAAGCATTTGGTTAAGTTTTTATACGGGCTCGGTGAATTATATATTATGAATAGGAAAGGAGCCATACAACTGAGTTTGGGGTTCATAGTGATGATCGTTTTCGCAGTTGTTCTATTGAGCCTAGCGATAGTGTGGCTGAGGGGAATGATGGAGAGCATTTCAGGTTTGACTGAAACCCAGATAGCCAATGCCGAGGCGGAATTGGCCGAGGTTTTCGAGACACAGCAGACGGTTTTCGCTCTTTCAAGAACCACCATATCCAACCCGCCCGCGACTAGGGGGAAGGCTTATGCGATCGCCATAGGTTTCAAAAACAATCTGGACAGCAGCAGGCTCGCTTCTGACAACACCGCGTATTTCACTGCTGATGTGAGTGCCATAGGCGGTCCGGACAACACTAAATTATCGGAATATGGAACATGGATGAAATGTGTTCCACCCTCCATATGGGTGGAGAACGGAGATATTGTAGGCAAGATAATGTGTTCATTTGCTGCTCCTCAGATAGCAGATGCAGGGACGTATACGTACTACTTCGAGGGATGCACCTCTCCGAGTGAGATAACCGGCGGCTGTACTGGTTATGATAAATTCGGCGGCGCCCCGTTGTCACTTCAGATAGTCATAAGGTAACAAGGTAACCCAGAGGCTTCCCGAAGACGTATAATTTTACTTTATAGCAATTCCTAGACTTGCGTAGAAACCAGCAATTTCCAAAATACTTTTTATTCCTGTTTTCACATGATTTTAATATGAACGTTGGCTTTATTTTTGGCATGATATTCGCCGCGATAGTGATAGGTCTCCTTCTCTTATTCGGCGTGAGGTACTTCGGAGAGATGTCAGAGGCGGCCTGCGAATCCCAGATGGGGCAGCAGATAACAAATTTGAGGAATGCGGTCAGGTCGACCCTGACTCTTTCGAAGGATTCTGTGCAGGAATTGAGAGTTATCGTTTCTGGTTGTTTTGAGAAAATATGTTTTGTCGATCCTAACCATCCGGAAGACTATCCAGAGGCCGGATGGGACCCCGAAAACCACGTGAGACTCATAGTCACGAATGAAAAGAGTAACGTCATAATCTACAAATCGAGCGGAGTAGTCAAAGGACATAAAATAGAAAAGTTCAGGCCGTACGTTAACTTCTGCATGACCTCGACAAAGACCGTTACTCTCCAGAATACAGGTAAACTTGTGGAGATAACGCTCCCTGAATTTTAGGTGGTGGCGATAGCATGATGAGTGTGTTCCAGATTTTCAAGATAATTTTGGGAATCATAATTTCTTTTTTCATACTCTTCATAATCCTGACTTTCGCGGGTTCCTACAGTGAAATAGGCGAATCAGGCAGGCAGGTTTCAATCATGGTTAACTTCAAAAAATCGATAGATGACGTTTACACAGCAGGCATACCAACCGACTTCGAAATGAAGGATTCCGAAATCCTTGCTTACACCCCCCCTTACATCCATACGGAAGTTTCGAATGTTGATATGGATCCGATACCGCTCCTCCTGGTCCCGGGCGAAAAGTTCTCGGTATACAGGAACGAGTATGATCTCGGGTGGTTGAAATTCTATTTCATAGAGGTTTTGCCTGAAACGAATATTTTATTCGTTCCTCTAGGAGATGACGAAAGGGTATGGTCAATTTTAGGAAACATAACCAAATTCTTACCATCAACAGAGAACACGGAAACTAAGGTCAGATTTTATGTTGGCTGCAACAAAACAGACCCCGAATGGCTTTATCCTCTCGGGGAAAGGAATAAATTTTTGGATTACTGGTTACCACAGTTTGTATTTTATGATGTTGAGATGGGACCGTGCGATATAAACGAAGAGGATTACGAGATCATCACGATATCAGAAGATGAAACCGTTGATGCGGATTTCCTCGTGAAACCGATAGACGGCGAAATAGGGTACGTTTACATCAAAGACGGGGAAGATTACGAAGAACATGTTTACAAGAACGGCCTGGATGTGGCGGCTTTGTTCCTGGGAGGGAAAAGATACTACGATTACATGAACGGGAAATTCCTCAAAGAACTGGAAGTTGCGATTGATGTAAAAATCAGGGAATCTGATCTTTTAATGGGAGATACGAACATGTGGAACAGGTGCGGAACGGAATTTTTAGATTTTAAGCAAACGCTTACTTCGATAAAGGAAGATGTGATACCGGAAATGGATTCGATGGACGAAGACGATGCTGTGGAATTTAACTACCAAATAAAAGAATCCTTTAGAAAATATAAGGAACTTGACAGTCTGGGGTGCGGGTGATGAGAGGACAGGCGCAATTAATGGAATACGTTTTGCTGGGCTTTTTCGTAATCCTTATAATAGTCTTGATAACATTTTTCCTTACGGGATGGCAGATCAGCACAACGGGCTCGGAACAGAGAAGGTTGATACACGCCAAGGCCGAGTTCCTTCTTCGGGCGTTCACCAATTCCCCCTACATAAACAAAAACACGTACAAAGAAGGATCGATGCTGGAGGATTCGAAGTTAACTTCAATAACCTGTGAGGATCTCGAGAAATTGTACGGAACCGGGTGGTTCGCGGAGGTCGAATCCCTTGAATTCGACAACGAATGCAACGATGTGGACTACCCGCTTT
>CBEVTC010000011.1:0-21439 GCA_965552715.1 uncultured archaeon
CTGTACATTACTTAAATCTTCAGAACTAGGAAGATCTTGGCCGCTCATTAAATTAAAAGGCTTGGTTTACCCGAAAAGTGCACCAAGACCTGCTGCCGCTTCTTCCGCCTTCTCTTCTTCCTTCTTCCCTTCCTTCTTTTCCTCTCCTTTCGGCTGTTCCGCTGGTGCCGGTGCCGTAGCTGCTTGGACGACAGAAGCCCCCTTTATCGCTTCGTCTATGTTAACGTCCTTAAGGTTCGCAACCAGGGCCTTTACTTGAGCGCTGTCCGCTTTGGTCCCTGCCGCTTCCATCACTTTCTTAACACCAGCCTCGTCGATTTTCTTTCCCAGCGAGTGTAGGAGTAAGGCTGCGTATACAATCTCCATCTTATCCCTCCTTTTTTATTTTTTATCAACATCCTTTTTCTCAGCTTTATCAGTTCCAGCTTCCGATTCCTTCCCCACTTCTTCCTTTTCAGGTTCCTCCCCCTCAGTTTTTGATCCCTCCCTCTTTCTTTGCTCAGACTTCTCTTTAACTTCTAAATTTCCTACCTTCTCTTTAAGCGCCTCGGCCTCGGCTTTCGCCTTCGCTAGCAGGTTCACAACAGTTTCTTTCGTGGATATATTCGCTTCCATAGCGAGTGAAACAGCCTCCTGATGCGCTTTTGTAAGTAAGAAGGGAAGCGTATCAGCGGTTGGAAGGCCAATATTCAATGCCAAGCTGAACGCATTTTTATAAGCATTGATAAGATCGTTTTCGTACTTCTCCCTTGGTATGAAGAGTACGTCTCTCGTGTATATCGTTCCCCTGTCACATACGGCTAGGAGATTAAGGGATATTTCAACCGGCTCGACTCCAAGTTTCATCAAAACATCTGCGAGAGGTTTCGTTATCTCCTCGCCTTCCTTAACAACTACTTTGTCTTCCTTCACAACTATTTTATCCCCCTCAACGCCAGCAGGTATCTTAACTCTCTGCAGTTCTCCTATAACGGGTCCCGGTTTGAGGTTTGTTGGTCCTGCCTTGATGATTATGTCCTTTGTTGCGATGTCACCTGGTTTTGCAGGAGCAGAAGACTTCGAGGATTCTATAATTTTCGCCAATTCAAAGGGGTTGATTTCGCTTAAAAGGAGGGCAGGCTGATTCTTTATTTCATTTTCTAGTTTTTTCAAACCTTGAATTTTAATATTTTCCATTGCGAGCTTCATGGTGTTTTTCCTCACCATTTTTATAACAGCTTTCCCCTTTAGATTATCCCTTATCTCCTGAAGCTGCCTCGATGGCAGCTTGAACATGTCAAGCATTCCTATCACAGGATATCTTTCCAATTCACCTTTCAATTCCTCGACAGCGAGTTTTTTCTTTTCCGAAACCATATTCACACCTTTAATCTAACGGGCGGACCCATGGTGAGTTTTATGAACGCCCCCTTCACGTTGGCGTTGCCCTTGGGAAGCCTTTCATTCACCAAGTTCATGACAGCTAAGACATTCTTCATGATTTGTTCATCCTTCATGTCCTCTGTCCCGACAGGAACGTGAATTACGGGTGAATCTTTAATAACAATCTTAATCATTCTTTTTGACATCTCCACAAAAGGCTGGACATTCCCCTTTGGTGGGATTGGTCTCGGCATCTTCCCCCTTGGTCCAAGAACAGTTCCAAGCGTCTTACCGACCAAAGGCATGAGCGGCGCCTCACAGAACCACCAATCATATTCATCCGCGTATTTCTTCAACTTCTTTTTATCCTTCCCCAGCTTTTCCAGCTCGTTTTTAACTATGACCAGCCCTTTGGTCTCCTTCACTTCTGAAAGGAGCGAATCAACGATGAATATGATTTTAGTCTCTTTCCCCCTGCCTTCAGGTAGAGGGAATTCAAGGTTCAGCTTGTTTTCAGGCTTTTTCAGGTTGATGTTCTTCAGATTGATTATCATATCCCAGGTTTGGAGAAAATTTCTCTCTTTCGCTTTCTCTCTCGCTTCCTTTACCTCGTTCAAGAATTCTTCTGCCATTTCCTAACCTCCTGCTTACGCAGTAAACGGTTATGATTCTTTATTCTTATTAGCAAAGCTATTTAAATATTTCTACACCCAGATGAGCCATAACAGGTATATGATGAAAAAATGCCTGAGCGGGAGTATTACATGTTTTCTCCTGGCAACAGACATTAGCGAAAGTGCGCAGTTCAAAACGAAAAGGCAGAACCAGGGGAAGAAGATCACGAACATTATCCCCTCAGAAAGCCTGTCGCTCGTTATATCCGCAAGGTATCCTTCCTCAGAAGTCCGAAAGAACTTCTTCGCTACCAGGCCGTCAAACCAGTCTAACAGGAGTGTGAGAATTAAAAACAGAAGAGAAAGGATAACGGAAAACCTGAACGAAGCCAAGAAAGCGAACGAGGTTATGATCGAGATTCCGGATATAACATTTGGGTGGACATTCGGCAATGGCAGGGCTAGGCCTATCCTGTCCAGATTATCCCTTAACTTGTTCACAAGACCAAGCTTCCTATCTTCAGCCAAAACAAAACCACCAGCAAAATAGTCGAGAAAGTTTCGAACAAAATTTTCTCCTTATAACCATAAGGTGAGATGCGAAGGAAAACCTCTTTCTTGGAGTACGGATAAAATGGCATGGATTTCCCGGTTAGGAAATCAATCGCGAAATGGAGGACGATGCACATCGCTATCACCCCGATTATTATTGGATCAAAAACAAGGTACAATACGCAAATAACAGCAGAGAACAGGGTCAGCCCGTAAATTTCGTGAAACCTCGTTCTCGATCCCGACCCGAACCTTTTCTTCATCACGTCTTTTCTCACCCTGAGCAAATAGGGCAAATGCGTGAGATCGATCAGAACCGAGAATACGAACACAACCACCAAGTAATCCCACGCGTTACCGAATACGATATCCACAAAAAGATAGTTGAATAGAAAGTGGAAAAGGATGTTCATAATCCCCTCTCGAAATATTTTCTCAGGAACACCGCAAATTCCCTGTTCCTTTCAATCATTTTTTCAACGTCTTTTGATCTCAAGATCACGAAGCCCCTCGAAATGCTCTTCGCTATATGCGATCGCACGCCCTCCTTAAGTAGGTTCCTCTCCGATTTGTCAAGAAAGTCCCTTAGCAAATTTTCAAACCCTCTGTATTTCCTTTTCACCTCAGCTGCCCATTTCTCCCCTTCGATGTAAACGTTATCTTTTTCGTATTTCTCCCTGAATTCTTTCGAATGCTTTTTTGAATGAACAGGAGGACCTATTAGCTTTTGAATGGCCGGAAGTTTCCACACTTCCATCTCGAATATCAGATACGAATCCCTTTCATCGCTCCACACAGAATGACCGAAAACCTCGAATTCGTTATCTTTCAAAAGACCAACGATTCTCGCTGCCGTCCTCCTCATCTGAGACCAGAGTATATCATCAACCACTTTTGATCTCTTGAACTTCAAAACGAAGAGTTCGGTTCCCATGCCTTTCAAACGTTTCCATAATTCCGATTTTTTAATCACCCTCATGTCTATTTCAAAAAATCTCCCCGAAGGCTTCTCTGAAAACTTTCTGCACGCCTCCACAAACTTGGTGAAGTTTTCATTTGAAAGCGCGGCGGCCACATTTCTTTTCGGGTCGGTCGGGTCTATTACTATCAATGGCTGGTCCCTGAAATACCCCCTTGGCTTTCGAAAGGTACAATGATTTTGGAGGTCCATGAACTCCCCAAACTTCCAGTTTCTAGCGGAAATCACGAGTTTTTTGAAGGTTTTGTGTTTTATAATCAAAAGTTCGCAGAGGTATCCAGAGAAGCCCAGCGTTCGAATATCAGAACCGTAAACATCGACAGCTTTGCAAAACTGTTTCAGTAGCCTGACATCTTTCGACATCTCATGTTTCAAGTATTTCGCTATATATCTGTTGTGGAAGGGGGTTCGGTCAACCGCTGACTTTATTTTTGATGCCGATTTAACCTTATAACAGGGGACGATATCCACAGCGAATCCATTCACCTTCCCCCTAACATAAGGATGTTCTGCATAAGCTATTTCGTATTCCCCTCTAAGTTTTCTGATAATTTCCCTCCCCACATCAAGACCAACCCTTTCTAAGGATTCTCTGGAGTGAGAAACCGGAAACATTATGAACAGATCTATCTCCTTTTTATCGGCAAGCCAAGTATCGCGAATGAACGAGCCGGCGATGGTTTTTTCCAGACCAAGAGGTTTTATCACCTTTTCAGTCACGCTGATAACCTTTTCCAAAACGCCTAACAGTTCCTCCCTTTCGCCCTCGCTGGGCGTTATCCTTTTCAGGACTTTTTTCAGAACATTTTCCATAGTAAGTTATTTATTTCGTTCCAATTAAAATAAAGTGTCAAAAAACGTGATTTCTATGCCTTCCGAAAACCCGATACTAAACATTTTCATTGACACGAGAAAGCCAATAGCTGAAATATGTTCAAGAAAACTAGTGTTATCTCAAGAAAATGAAAGACTGAGGGATGTTTTGAATTTAATGCTTGCCAAGGGGTTCAGAAAGATACCAATCGTTGACAAACCAGGACATCTGAAGGGGATTGTGACTTCGATTGACATTCTTGATCTCCTCGGAGGCGGGGATAAATACAAAATCTTCAAGAAGAACAAGAAGAGCATGGATTTGCGAGTGGAAAAATTCATGACGAGGCACGTGAGAACGATAAACTTCAAAACAAACATAAAGAAATCGATTGAGATTTTCAAAAGAGAAGGTTTCGGGCTTTGTCCTGTTGCGGACTCCAAAAAAATCCTAGGGGTGATCTCAGATCAGGACTTCGTTAAGCAGGTAAACAAAACATTGGGAATCAAGGTATACGAGGTAATGGTGGAGAGACCGATTATCGCTAAAAAAGGGTACAGCGTGTACGACATCGCTAAGATGATGTGCAGAGGCGGATTCAGGAGGCTTCCTGTAGTCGAGGATGATATTCTCTTGGGAATTATGACACCAACCGATATTCTGCTTTATCTCCATAAAAACGGGATTGAGGACAACTTGGTTCTGGATAGAACGCGAATAGAAAAAGTAATGAACAGGGAGCCTGTTACCATCCGGGAAGACACGGATTTGTCATCAGCGATCAACGTCATGAAGAAAGAAAACGTGGGAGGATTGCCCGTCGTTGAGGATGACGAGCTTGCGGGAATAATAACAGAGAGGGACATACTGGAAGTATTGATATGAGAAAAAAGCAAAGGATAAACGAAGAAGAGATAATCCGAATGGTAAGGGATTTGGAGGACAAACTGGTTATAGTTGAAGGTAAAAACGATAAAAAAGCTTTAAAAAGCCTTGGCGTGAAAAATATTATTGCGATCAATGGAAGGCCGCTCTACGAGGTGGCAGAGGTCGCGTCAAAATCGAAAAGGGAAATTGTCATATTGACGGATTTTGATAGAAAGGGCAGGGAGATCGAAAAACGATTGAAAACCCTGCTCCAGAGACACAAAAAACACCCCAATTCAAAATTAAGGGGAAAGATAATGTCTTTAGGAAAGAATAAAATTGAGGATTTCGGGAATTTGAATAGCCTGAGCCCTCATTCGTTTAAGGAGGTTGATATTCATGTCAAAATTAGCGCCGACTTCAATAAAATACGTGATAAAGGCGGAAATAGACGCAAAAGGAGTAATAGAGAAACCTGATGTTATAGGGGCGATATTTGGACAGACAGAGGGTCTGCTCGGAACTGATCTCGATTTAAGGGAGCTTCAAAGAACAGGAAGGATAGGAAGGATTGAAGTTCATATAAAATCCGAAAAGGGGAAATCACACGGCGAGGTTGTTATCCCTTCTTCTCTTGATTCAGCAGAAACCGCTTTAATAGCAGCCACACTGGAGACTATCGAAAGAGTGGGTCCGTGTTTAGCAAAGATAACACTCAAATCGGTTGAGGACACAAGGGAGCTGAAGAGGAAGTTCGTGGTGGACAAGGCAAAGACCATTTTGAAGGATTTGTTGGATAATGGGATACAAGACACGTCAAAGATAGCAGAGGAGATAAAAGAGGAGATAAAAACGTACGAAATAACGACTTATCACGGTCTTCCATGCGGCCCGAATCTACTGGATTCAGATGATATAATCATAGTGGAGGGAAGAGCGGACGTTATAAAACTTGTGAAATACGGGATCAAGAATGTAATAGCAATGGAAGGGAGTTCAATCCCCCAGCACATAGTCAATTTGTCGAAGGAGAAAATAACCACGGCCTTCGTTGACGGTGACAGGGGAGGGACTCTTAACCTGAAAAGCCTAATGGAGACAACGGATTTGGATTACGTTGCTACCGCTCCCGAAGGGAAGGAGGTTGAAGAGCTTTCGAAAAAAGAGGTTTTCAAAGCCCTAAGGGAAAAGATATCACCATCCCGGTTCAAATTGGAGAAGTACAGCAATATAGAAAAAAGGGAAATAGCTAGAAAGGAACCGCCTAAAAGGGAGTTAAGGGAAAGACCAGAAAGGCCAACAAAGGGATTCACTAGGCCGAAAATCACAAAGGTCACAGAAGATCAGAAAAAAATATTCAAGAAAACGCTTGATGATCTCATAGGAACACGAGCTGCTTGTATTTTTGATTCAACATTCAACCTTTTGGGCAAGGTTCCTGTAAAGGAGTTGCAAAACACGTTGAAAACTGTTGACAACCCCTATGCAGTGATATTTGACGGAAAGGTTGACTACGCACTGGATACGATAGCAAGGAAGAAGGGCATAAAGTTTTTGGTCGGGATGGAAAAGGAAAACATAAGATCCCCCATCAACATCCTATCAAAGCAGGACATCACATAAATTAATATAACTACAGAGCCAATTATTTAACAGACAAAAGATTAGGTGAGAGGATGGAAGATTTGCTGAAAAAGCTCGTTGAATCCCCTTCGATTTCAGGTTATGAAAAGAACATCAGAGATCTGATATCCAGGGAGATCAGACCCCATGTTGATGAAGTGAAGGTTGATAAAATCGGGAATCTTATATGCAGGAAGGGTTCTGGTTCTCCAAAGATCATGTTGGTAGCACACATGGATGAAGTGGGTTTGATGGTGAAATATATAGACGAGAAGGGTTTCATAAGGTTCGAGCCTGTTGGTGGATGGGACCCTAAAATTTTACTCGCCAGAAAGTTCGAAATACATGGTTCAAAGGGTCCTCTCGTAGCGGTGATAGGATCAAAACCGATTCACCTGCAGGAGAGAGAAGAGGAAAAGAAGCCCGTGAAGATAAAAGAGATGTTCATGGATATAGGAGCGAAAAACAGAAAAGAAGTCGAAAGGATGGGTGTTAATGTAGGGGATTTCATCACGAACCACGGAGAATTCAACAAAATTGGCGGTTCCAAGGTGACGGGATACGGATTTGATGACCGTGTTGGTTGCTTGGAATTGATAGAGGTCATGAAAAATCTCAAAAATTTCAAGGGAACGGTTTATGCCGTGGGAACCGTGAAGGAGGAGATAGGATTGGTTGGGATAAGGGGTTCAGCATTCGGCTTAAATCCCGACATTGTGATAGCCATTGACGTCACGACAAGCGGTGACACGCCTGAATTGAAGCCGCATGAAGCCATAGCAAGAATAAGTGAAGGTCCCACGCTCGTAATCAAAGACGCGATAAGCATAGTTCAGAATGAAATAAAGAAATGGGTTCAGGACGTTGCTAAGAAAAACAAGATAAAATTGCAGTTTGACATCCTTTCACATGGTGCAACCGATGCCTCTATAACCCCAATGATAAGGGAGGGCATACCATCACTTTCAATACTAACGCCTTCACGTTACTTACACACACCCGTTGAGATTGTGGATATGAATGACGTGAAGAATTCTGCAAAACTCGTTACAGAGCTCGTGAAAACAGCGTACAAACATTTCTAACTTCACATTATATTCACGTTTCCACGTATTGGTATTACCTCTAGTTCACCCCTGTACAACTGGACATTCCCTATGATATTAATTTCATTCCCATTACTTATTTCACTCACGTTCACGTTATTGATCTCGAGAAATTCCAGTATATCCTCCCAGATCACGACCTTCATCTTTCCTGTATCATCTTTAAGATCGAAAAATACATGACCCTTGCTCCTGAACATTCCCGTTATCTCACCCGTTACATTCACGGTTTTTCCTGTGAATGACCTATCAATATCGCCTATATTCACGTGAAATGATAAATTTTGACTGGTGATAATATACAAAAGAACAAGGCTTACAGACACCCCAATAACGGATATCTTCATCAAAATACTCTCATTCATTTTCACGACCCAATTTAAATACAGCCAAATCGCTATATATAGGACCCTTTTTTGTCAGCATACTCAATTTCAACTTCACTTCATTCACGTTCATTTCACCTAGGTTCACGTTTTTTGATTCGTCTAGGAATTTAAGCAAGATATCCTTGTTTTTACTTGACTTGACCCTTCCTATTGTCAAATGAGGGGAAAAATTCTTCTTGCCTACTTTCACAAAATCGTTCACCTTTTTCATTATCTTCACCAATTCATCTTCGCCTTTATTTAAACCCAACCACAGTGTCCTTATGTAGGAAGGACTTCCGAAATAGCCAACACCATTGATACTTATTTTGAATTCATCTTCGCCTTTCAGGCATACCCCCAGAGATTTCTTTACCCCCTTAACTTCATTTTCATTCACATCACCAAGAAATTTTACCGTGAAATGAAGGTTTTCAGACTCGACCAACTTTGTATCTATGTCCATACCTTTTAATTGTTTCTGTATTTCCACTACCTTGCTCACCAATTTCTTGTCGATATCAATCGATATAAAACATCTCATAAGAGGTATTATGAAGATGTACATATAAAATTTTCACTTCACGTTAACTTCACAAAGATATTTAAATACTTTTCCTAATTATATGAAATTATGAACTCGGATATGAATTTAAGTGAAAAGCACATGAACATGTTCAGCTGGAAAGAGAACCCGTTCAGTTTCAAGATACTGCCCGATCTTTTTGTCGGTTACCTGAAGGAGATGGAGAGGATATCCACCAGTATACAAAATAAAGATAAATTCTTCCTGTTGGTCGGTCCCACGGGTTCAGGGAAGACAACACTCATGAAGTTTCTGACGAAAAAATTCGATAAAGAGAAAATGATCTTTTACCTTTCCAAACCTCCGGGTAAACCTGAAGACTGGGTGAAGATATTCACGAACTTCATAGGATTCGGAATATTAGAAAGATTATTTTCACGCAGAACCCCCGACATATACAACCTCAGTGAATGGGTGAACAAGAAAATGAAGAACAAGGACATGGTTTTGCTCGTTGATGAAAGCCACGAAGCCAGCATAGAAACGCTGGAATGGTTAAGAACATTAACGGATCAGATAGACAATCTTTCGATTGTCATCGCAGGCCTGCCAACGCTGGAGTCAATCCTTAGGGACAACCTCGAAACGTTCACGAGGAGGGTTAACATAAGGGTGGAGCTCGCGAACCTGACAAAATCGGAAACCAGAGAACTCATAAAAAGGAGGATAGAGTGGGCAGGAGGAGAAGACATAAAGCCATTCACATCAGAAACGATTGAACACATATACGAAAAGACAGGCGGATTTCCAAGAGAAGTGATAAGGATATGCAACGATCTCGCGCAGAAGGCTATCGAAAACCACATATCAACCATAGACATGAATTTCCTTGAGGATTCCGAGGTCACTACACCCAAAAGAATCCATTTGGGTTCAATGAATGCTCTGCCTTCAAAACAGAGAAATATACTCGAAATACTGGGGAAACACGGAGAGCTGACGCCTGCGGAAATCGTGGAGAAAATGGACTCAGATGCTTACAAAAGCAGGGATAACGCGATAAGATCCATCAACAACATACTCAAAAGGCTTGTAAAGGAAGGGATGTTGATAAGGAAAAGGCGAGGGAAAAGCTACCAATACGCGGTATCCGATAAGATAACGACATTGATGGTTAATGCATAAATTTTTAAATACTTCATTTTCATAATATACACATGTCATTATCAAAGGGAGGGTTTTTATGGAAGAAAGAATAAGAAGCAGGGACCTTATGGGTAAGATTTTAGTTTCAGAGGAAAGCGGAAAGAAATTCGGAGTGGTCGGAGACCTTGACTATATTGTAGAATCAGGCGAGCTCGTAAACCTTGTTCTGGTGCAACCAACAAAGCACACGAATGAACTAAACTTGCAGGAAGACGACAAGGGAAGGGTTCTAGTCCCGTTCTCTGCGGTGAAATCTGTAGGAGATTTCGTCATAGTAACCGAAAAAGACATAATCTAAGTTCGCATTTCTCCTATTTCTGCTTTTGATAGGTATATAAATTTGACCCCGTCAATATAGTAATTATGACAAGGAAAAACTACTACAAAAACACGGTAAAAAACGTTATACTGATCCTCAATTTACTCAAAAAATCAGGACAAGATGGCGAACTCGTCACCATCTCGAAAATCTCGAAACTGACAGGTCTTCACAAATGGACCGTTTCTCGAACGATAGATTTGTATATGTCCCCCTATGTCGAAATAATGATCCCAGAAGGCTTTGAGGATGTTGGTTTGAAAATAAAATTCGTGAAACTAAAGGATCCGGATATAAAAAAGGAACAGGTTTTGAGATTCCTGAAACTGCGAAGTCTCACTTTTTAATCCCTCACACCCTCGGTTATCAGCCTGAACACAGCCTCGCCTTCCGGAAGACTTGGAGAATCAATGAGTTTTGCTATTCTTTTCTCACCTTTGGATCTTCTGAGGTACACGCGGAACGTTGCCTGGTGCCCTAGGATATGACCTCCTATTGGAACTGTAGGATCACCAAACAAAACGTCAGGTCTCGCCATGACCTGATTGGTTACATAAATTGCCAGATTGTAAACATCGGCGATTCTCTGCAGATGATGGAGGTGTCTGTTGAGTTTTTGCTGCCGGTTAGCGAGGGTTCCCCTCCCGGTGTAATCCGACCTGAAGGATGATGTTAATGAATCGACCACTAACAATTTCACGTTTCCCCCCTTTATGACTTCCTCAGCCTTTTGGGCTAGAAGGACCTGATGATCAGAATTGTAAGCCCTAGCAACGAATATGTTTTTCAGAGCCTTCTCTGGGTCGATGCCAAGCGCCTCTGCCATATGCCTTACTCTTTCCGGCCTGAATGTCTGCTCCGTGTCTATGAATATCGCCTTTCCCCCCAAACCCCCCTTTTCTTTTGGGAGCTGGACAGAAACAGCGAGTTGATGAGCGAGCTGTGATTTACCCGAACCAAAAGCACCATGCATTTCGGTTATAGCCTGCGTCTCGATCCCTCCGCCAAGAAGACCGTCCAATGTTTTTGAACATGTGGTTATCCTGCCTATTCTTTCCCTTTTTTCCAAAACATCCTTTGCGGTTTCGAAACCCATCTTGAGTTTCTGCCTGGCCGCTGCTATGATTTTGTTCGCTGTCTCCACACCTATCCCCGTCGCCGCAGAAAGTTCACCGGCTGAGGAGGCCGCGATGCTCATGAGGTTGTCATATCCGGCTTCTTTCATTTTTTCCAGTGTTTTATCACCAACACCCGGAAGTTCTTCGATACCCTTTGTCATACAAATCCCCTTAGCATTAATATTTCATTTTAATATTTTAATCTTTAATCCCCCTTATCCTTCGAAGTAGTTTTTCGGCTTCCCCTTTCGGATCAACACTTTCGATCTCATTCGCGATAAATTCCATCCTTTCCGTGAACTGGTTTTTCTTAACCCTGCCCCTGATTATGAATTCCTCCCCAAGATGCAAATTTTCATATACATTTAACTGGTCACCGGAAGCGACCTTTTTCAACTCTTCCGTGTCCTTCCCGAAAACCTTCTCCGCGAGAGCTCTGAAGAAGACCACACGTATGTTCCCAGAACCATCATCTATCACACCCGAAAGCACGAGGTTGTATTTCGGTTCGACGTTACCGTGATCTTTACATTTCCACACATCCTCTTCCTTTCCCAATCGTGATTCACATGTTGGACATACCTCGAAAAACGGATTCCTCCTGTAAACCTGGACCAGTGAAGCCCTCACCTCGCTGTATTCCCCTTCCCTCAGATCACGTATGTTCTTTACATTCACCGTATCGAAACCCCCCCCTATATCCTTGATTTCGGGTATCTGCGTATCCGATTTCTCCAGTTTTCCAATTCTTCCGAGCCTTATTTCACTGTTTCCCCTGTTGTCTTCCTTCACATACCCCCCTGTGACCTTCACAACATCCCCTTCCTTCACGTCCAGTTCCTTGAGTAATTCTATCTCGCCGTTCCACAGAGAAAGCCTTACAACCCCGGTGTCATCCCCAAGCGTGATGTTCACCACACTCCCCGTTTTCCCTCCCTTTTCGAAATCCCTTTTATCCGATATGTTCACGATCCTACCCGCTACGTCAACCGATCTCATCCCAGGGATAACATTCTTGACCTTGAGCCTTCGTTTTGCGGGTTCCTTGAGAAGGTTTACACCGAGCTCTTTTCCGACTATGTAAGCCGCCCCTTCAGGCGAGACCAGGCCTGAGAGCTCGATCTGCTTTTCCCCGATCTTCTGGTTCACCTCGTCTTCCGAGAGTTTGGAAACCTTTGATATCTCCTTAACGATCTCCTTAAGAGAAAACATGTCAAAACCTTTGAACTTTGAATAAAGATTGAAAATTAGTTATAAAAGTTTATGTTTAAACCATTAGTCGATAACCTTGAGTCCGGTGTACGATTCCGTAACCTTCTTTGATGTTTTAGCTTTCGTCTTGTATGGAGGGACATCCTTCTCAACCCATTCCATGACTATCGATGGCTCTTTGTGGTAGAGGTTGATCAGTTTCCCGACTTCATCGAAATTGGTCACGCCGAATTTCTTCATCCACTTGAGAATCCTCGCGCGCGTTTTCAACTCTTTTACTATCCCATCATACGTCACGCCCTTGTCAAACGCCATTTTCTTCAAGAGATAGGATTCCTCCAGATTCTCAGAAAACGTGTCCGTCGAGGGGGTCCAGTCAAAGATCTTTATGTTGTGTGCCGTCCCTGATTTGGGGTCTATGGATTCTATCTCATCTATCTCTTTCACCCTCCTTGCAGATTTACCCTTTTCCCTTGCATGGACCATTACCACGACGAGGTCAAGGGTTTCGATAAGCGTAGGCGAAAGCTCAATCGGAGGCGTTTCGAGTCGTTTGATAACATCTTCTATAGATCCCGCGTGTATGGTTCCTAAAGATGAATGACCGCTTGCCATTCCCTGGAACATAACGTACGCTTCCTCTCCCCTCACCTCGCCTACTATCACGTAATCCGGATTCTGTCTGAACGATTCCTTGAGCAATTCGAATAACGTGACCTCACCGTATCTTTTGCCTCCAATTTCAGGAACGCCAAAACCAATCCTCGACACGCTTGGTATCCAGTTCTCATGGGGGAGATTGAGTTCGCGTGTATCCTCGATCGAGACTATCTTGTCTTCGGGCGGGATGAACATGCTCATGACGTTCAAAAATGTCGTCTTGCCCGTAGAAACCCCCCCGCATATGAGCGTTGAAGTTCTCGCTTCTACCATCAACCAAAGGTATGCCATCAGATCTGGGGAAGCGGTATTGAAATTCAAGACATCGATCGGTGAGAACGGTTCCACGCGAAATTTACGGATGGAAAACGTCGGACCTTTTGTGGTGACGTCTTTCGCGAGCGTAGCCTGCACCCTCGAGCCGTCCGGGAGCGAACCGTCAAGCAAAGGTTTCGCGTAGGATATGTATCTCCCGCAACGTTCGGCAAGCTTTATCACAAAATTGTTCAGATACCCGCTGTCCTTGAACATTATGTCGGTTTCGACAGACCCGAATTTTCTGTGGACCACAAAAATTGGAATACCCAATCCCGGACAGCCTATATCCTCTATGTAGGGGTCGTGTAACAAAGCCTCGATCTCATTGAAACCCACGAAATCCCTGTAAATGAAATAAGTTATCTTGACATATGTTTCTGTGTGCAATATCAAATTTTCATCCTCCAGTATTTTCTGCAGTTTTTCCTGTATGTATTCGAAAACCTTATCCTTTGCTCTAACAGCTGATAATTCAACATCTATTATCTCGAGCAGATCCTTCTTGACGGTTTCGAGGACATCCCTTTCCTTCTTTGAAAGATCCGGTTCTATCACACGGTAAACCAGATTTTTTTTCTCAGGATTCCATTTTATATGGGCATAAACGAAGGGCTCTAGAAGTGGATACTTGATATCGATTTTTGTCGGTTTTTTAAACGAAGGGAAGATTATGAGATGTTTGGGTTCTTTGATTTTGACGGTTGGATATTTTACCTTGCCGATCTCCCTGATCCTGTCTATCTTCTTCCTTAATGCCCCCTTCAAACCCATTTCAAACACCATTATCTTTTCTTTTTAACTATCTTTCTATGCCTGGCGCACGCGGGACATGCATAAATTTTCGTTGAGGATAATGAAAAGCTTCCCCTTCCGAGTTCCCTCCTGAGAGAAGGATCTGATATTGAGAAACCTCTATACACAGCGAAGGTTTTGTACTTCGGAACCCTCTTTCCACAGAAACCACACGTAACCAAGGTTTCCTTCCCCCTGCTCTTCGTATGATGCCAACCCCTTTTATAAAGCCGTTTTCTAGTCACCCATTTCACCAATACGGTTTATATTTGGATGAGTTTCTATATAAGAAAAATCAATTTAAATATTAGTACATCATACCTATATGAGTGGTTGAGATGAAGGAAAAAATGAAAAAATTAAATGACTTTGAGTGGTATCTGCCCAAGGGCGTCCGGGAAAAAATGAATGTCGGAGCCAAGATAATAGCTAACAAGATAATTGTTGACCAGGTTGAAGATGCAGCTGTAGAGCAGTTAACGAATGTGGCTTGCTTACCTGGTATTATAGAACCAGTTGTAGGGCTCGCAGATATGCACTGGGGTTATGGTTTGCCAATGGGATCTGTCATGGCATTTGATCCCGAGGAGGGAGTTATAAGTAGCGGATGTACGGGATTTGATATCAATTGCGGTGTCAATTCAATAAGAACCAATCTAACTTATGATGAAGTTAAAGATAAACTAAAAGAACTTGTTCCTGCTTTATTTAGTGCTATTCCATGCGGCGTTGGTTCCAAAGGAAAACTTAAATTAACGCCAGAGCAATTAAATGAGGTTTTAACTAAGGGTGTGAATTGGGCTGTAGAAAATGGTTATGGAACGAAGGATGATATTGAGCATACAGAGGAAAGGGGATGCATGGAAGGGGCTGATCCAAACAAAGTTTCTGATCTAGCAAAGAAAAGGGGGTTGCAACAACTCGGAACACTCGGGGCCGGAAATCATTTTCTTGAGATACAAAAGGTTTCGGATATATTTGACAAAGAGTTTGCAAAAAAACTTGGCATTAATGATGTTAATCAGGTTTTGATAATGCTTCATTGTGGCTCCCGGGGCCTCGGCCACCAGATTGCTTCTGATTACTTAAAAATACACGAGCAGGCAGTTAAAAAATATAATATTTGGTTACCAGATAAACAACTGGTCGGGGCACCGGCCAATTCAAAAGAAGGACAAGATTATTTTGCGGCTATGAAATGTGCAGTTAACTACTCTTTTACAAATAGACTGGTGATGACACAGTGGATAAGGGAAACCTTTGAAAGGGTTTTTAGGAAGGATTGGGAGAGTATGGACATGCATGCCATCTATGCTATTGCTCATAATATTACAAAAAAAGAAGAGCACACAATTGATGGTAAAAAGAAAGAAATATATGTAACACGTAAAGGTGCTACGAGGGCTTTTCCTGATATCCCTGCATTAATTGCGGGAACAATGGGAACGTCAAGTTATATCCTGAAGGGAACGGAAACAGCGATGGAGAAAACGTTCGGTTCAACGGTCCACGGAGCAGGACGTGCAATGTCAAGGCATGCAGCCATCCGAAAATTTTGGGGCGGGAAAGTCAAGGAAGACCTCGCGAACAAGGGGATTGTCGCTCAGTCAACTCACCCTAAGGTTCTTGCAGAAGAAGCCCCGGGCGCGTACAAAAACGTGGATGACGTGATAGAGAGTGTTCACGGGATCGGGATTTCATTAAAGGTCGCTAGAGCGGTTCCCATAGGTGTATGCAAAGGATAAAAGCGAAAGAATTTATATGTCCAGACTGACAGTCACCTTATACCCTTTCTCTGTCTTTTCGAGGTTGAATTTGTAGTAAGTGACGGCCTTCACGAGCGTTCCTCCTTTTTTCGGGTCCGCTTCTTCCCCGTGACATACAACTTTCAAATGCATATTCCCGATTTCTTTCACCTCGAACTTCGAAAGAAAAAGATTATCCACGTCGACGACTTCTATGAGCTTCTGAAGCCAGTTGAGCATGAGGTCCTTCATATCCTCCCCTGAGACCTTGATCTCTTTTTCAATTTTAGGTTCGATCTTTTCAATTTGGCATATCACGCTGAAGAGCGCATAGGCTGCGTTTTCAAACAATTCGTCCAAACCCTTCCCGTATGCCTCGAAAACCACATCTGAGGTCAGGTCATCGATGAATCTGTATTTCATAAAAAAGTATTAGTATTACCCAAAATAAAAGTTAACGAGGGAATTGGGAGATCAGAAAGCCCTGAACCCCAAACCCTGTACGTCATACCTGCCTACCATATCCTGAGCTCCCCTGCATTCCAATGACTGGACTACAACCTGCTCCAATGTATCATCTGTTACCAGTGTCACGGTTTTTATGTCCTGATAAGATATGTTCATGGATTCGAACTTGGTCGAGGTTATCGATTGGTTCTGATACAAGAGTCTCACGGCAAAACCACTAAGAGGAACGTCGCCTGTATTGAACAGGGCAAGCGTTAGTTGATTGCTCGCGTTTTCGAAATACGCCCTCTGTATGAGAAGCTGAGCTCTCGCACAGAACTGAAGTTCTGAACGGCTCTGAGTTACGAATTGCGTAGCCCAACCAGCTAGAATCCCTGCCACGATCATGGTGAATGCTATCAACATTATGACCGCAATCAGGGGAGATATACCCTTTCTCATCATTAAATCACTCCTTTGTTATAGTCAAGGTCTCGGCTGAAAATATCGGGCATGCTTTATTCAGGATTTTTATCTGATCAGCTGTGTTCCCGAGATTCGAATGAAAACCGCCGGCCATGTCTATCATTATAACAGCAGATCTTTGCTCTCCCAGCGGATTCGTTTCGGTTATATTAGGGCTTATCCTTAACTTGGGGTCAGTTGAATTGTAAACGTAAACATCTGTCCCGTTTAACACCTGTACGCCGAACCCGTACAACCCAACACTCCCAAGGTTCGTCAACACCAGCGTAATTTCGTTTGCGGACGAGCGGAAGGTTGCTGAATCAATCCTGTAATTCGTGCTGGTCACGCACGCGCTGCTCGCTTGGGTTGTTCTTGAACTCACCCAATGGGTTATCCACGAGGATATCATCACCCCAACCGAAACGCTTATTGCTATCAGCAAAACAGCGGCTATCACTGGAGACATCCCTTTCATGCCCATATATTATATATAAGTTTGGTTGGGTTAATATATATTTTTAAATAAAGCTTAGCTTTATTCATATGAGGGAATATGCGGGAAAAAATGGTTTTCTTTTTCGGGGAGAGGGGCAAAGAGAGCAAATACCTTTTGGGAGGAAAGGGAGCGAATCTAGGCGAAATGACGAGGATGGGGTTGCCCGTCCCGCCCGGCTTCACGATATCAACAAAGGTTTGTATGAATTTCATAAGGACAAAAAAATACCCTAAAAGACTGGAAAAAGAAATTAATTCAAACCTTGATAAGCTTGAAAGGAAAATAGGAAGGAAATTCGGTAATGAAAGGAACCCGTTGCTTTTGTCCGTAAGGTCAGGCGCCCCCGTCTCGATGCCCGGAATGATGGACACCATTTTAAATCTCGGTCTTAATGAGAAAACAATAAAAGGCATTGAAAGAGAAAGCGGGGATTCGAGGTTCGCATGGGATTCCTACAGAAGGTTCATCCAGATGTTCGGAAATGTGGTTCTCGGTGTAGAGCATGAGAAATTCGAAAAAATCCTTGACAAATACAAAAAGGGCAGGAAGGATACAGATTTGAAACCTGAGGAAATGAAGAGGATAGTTGATGAGTATAAAAAACTCGTGAAAAAAGAAACGGGTAAAGATTTTTCTGACGACCCGAAGAAACAACTGAAGATGTCGATAGACGCGGTATTCAACTCCTGGGACAACAAGCGCGCGAGGATTTACAGGAAGATTCACGGCATACCGGATGATGTTGGGACCGCGGTTAACGTCCAAGCCATGGTTTTCGGGAATCTCGGATGGGATTCAGGAACAGGGGTCGGTTTCACGAGGAACCCCGCAACCGGCGAAAAAAAACCCTACGGAGAATACCTCCTGAACGCACAGGGGGAAGACGTCGTCGCCGGGATAAGAACGCCAAAACCCATAGAAGAACTGAAAAAAGACCTCCCCAGGGTTTACAATGAACTCATAAAGGTCTACAAACTCCTTGACAAACATTACAAGGACATGCAGGATTTCGAGTTCACGATAGAGAAGGAAAGACTCTTCGTTCTCCAGACGAGGACCGGAAAACGAACGGCGCAGGCTGCGGTGAAGATAGCAGTGGATCTGGTCAGGGAGAGAATGTTAACAAAGGAAAAGGCGATAATGAGAGTCGATCCTCAACAGCTCGACCATCTGCTCCACAAACAGCTCGATCCCAAGGCAAAGGAAAAGGCGAAAGTGATAGCGAAAGGTTTGCCAGCTTCGCCCGGAGCAGGCGTGGGCATCGCCTCTTTCTCGGCTGACAGGGCGGAAGAACTCGCCTCCAAGGGAAAGAACGTGATACTCGTTAGGGCTGAAACATCTCCGGAAGACATAGGGGGCATGTCCGTCTCGAAAGGCATATTAACTGCGAGAGGTGGCATGACTTCGCATGCCGCAGTCGTTGCGAGGGGAATGGGCAAATGCTGCGTTGCTGGGTGCAACGACATAACGATAAATGAGAAAAAGAGGATGTTCAGGGTTTCTGGTGTTACAGTTAAAGAAGGAGATTGGATTACCCTTGATGGAGGAACAGGAGAAGTTATAGTTGGTAAAATCTCCGTTGTAGACCCCGAACTGAAGGGGGAATTCAAAACCCTTATGAAATGGGTTGACGAATTCAGGAAGCTTGGTGTGAGAACGAATTCAGACACGCCAAATGACGCGAAAAGGTCAAGGGATTTCGGAGCGGAAGGCATCGGCTTAGCGAGAACGGAGCACATGTTTTTTGAAGGGGACAGGATAGACGCTGTCAGGGAGATGATACTGGCCAAGGATGAAGAGGGGAGGAGGAAGGCTTTGAAAAAACTCCTGCCGATGCAGATGAATGATTTCGTTCAGATATTCAGGGAGATGAACGGTCTGCCCGTTACCATACGCCTGCTTGACCCACCGCTCCACGAGTTTCTGCCAAAAGAAGACCGGGAAATAAAAGAGCTAGCGAAGGACATGAAGATAACTTTTGAAAAACTCAAGGAAAATGTCGAGTCTTTGAGCGAATTCAACCCCATGCTCGGATTCAGAGGATGCAGATTAGGGGTTGTATACCCCGAGATAAGCGAGATGCAGGTGGAGGCGATAATAAGGGCTGCGATAAAGGTCAACAGGAACGGCGGGAGAGCTTTACCTGAGATAGAGATACCAGTTTTGGGCAGCATTGAAGAGGCGAAGGTGATGAGGGAAACCATTGACAAGGTTGCGAAGGGTTTGATCAGAAAATCAGGGGTTAACGTTAAATATAAAGTTGGAACAATGATAGAACTGCCAAGGGCATGCATGGTAGCGGGTGAGCTCGCGAAGGTTATGGATTTCTTCTCGTTCGGAACGAACGATTTAACACAGACTGTTTACGGTTTCTCCAGGGATGATGCAGGAAGTTTCATCCCGAAATACATAGAGAAAGGCGTCTTGAAGGAAGATCCTTTTCAGGTACTCGACAGAGAGGGTGTGGGCTCGCTAATGAAGATATGCGTTAAATCCATCAGGAAGGTAAACCCTGAAATGGAGATAGGGATTTGCGGTGAACACGGGGGCGAGCCAAATTCAGTCGAATTTTGCCATAAAATAGGATTAGACTATGTTTCCTGTTCCCCTTTCCGCGTTCCGATTGCTCGCCTTGCGGCAGCGCAGGCAAAGATAAAGCACGGATAACATAATAATGGAACGCACCCATCGAAAATATATATTCGAGCAAAGGAATATTTAAAAATCTTCTTAAACCATTATAATTGGAAATAAACGGGATTCGCATGAAAGTAAAAGACGTGATGAAAAAGCACGTGGTAACAGTAGATCCGAACATGAGCATGTCAACCATTTCGAAGATACTGACCAACAACAGGATAGGGTCTGTCGTCATACTGAACAAGGGGAAGCCAACAGGAATGATCACAACCAACGACATAGTCACATTGATAGCGAAAGACAAAGATCCGAAAAAGATAAAGGCGGGGAAGTTCTGGGAAAAAAAGAAAAGACCGTTTATGACAATTTCCCCGGATGAAAAAATATTCAGGGTTGCCAAGAAGATGTTAAAAACCGGTATCAAGAGATTCCCTGTCATTGAAGACGGTAAATTGAAAGGAATAATTTCAACAAAGGAAATAATTCTGGTTGCCCCAGAACTTTTGGAGATACTTTCCGAGAAACTGAAAGCAGGGATAGAAAGGGTTGCGAGACCGGAACAGACGATCTCAGGACTCTGCGAGAAGTGCGGGGAATATTCTGACGAGCTGAAGAACATTGAAGGAAGATGGCTCTGCCCGGACTGCAGGGATACCTGAAATGTTTAAACATGAGTTTAACCCTTATCGTTTTTTGTATAAACAAATGTTTAAACATCGATATTTTAGTGCATAATTCACTTTAGTTCTATGAAAATTTATCTCGTCTTGATAATGTCCTTCTTTGTTATTGTCCAGAATGTACAGGCAATCGTTATAAACGAAATAATGTACAGCCCTTCTGAGTCTCTTGGAGGAACATACAATGAATGGATAGAGCTGTATAATCCAAAAAATGAGACCGTAAATATAACTGGCTGGATTATTTCGGAAACTTTCAATCATTCATTAAACGGTTTGATTCAACCCTATGGTTTTCTCCTAGTTGCAAAAAAACCCGAGGTCTTTCATGAATATTACAATGTTTCATGCAACATAACAAAAGCAACGTTTTCTCTTAAAAATAGTGGAGAGGAAATAATTCTGAAAAATAAGAAAGAAGAGATTGAAGATATTTTAAATTATTCAGATGATTGGGGAGGAGATGGTGATGGAACGAGTCTTCAAAAGATTAATGATAACTGGCTTCCTTCCCAACCCACGCCCTG
>CBEVTC010000012.1:0-17942 GCA_965552715.1 uncultured archaeon
CTCCCGGAGAAAGAATAGGGTTCGATGTTGAAATAGAAAACACAGGGGATGCAGACGCCCTGAACACGAGCCTGAGTATCTTCGGCATACCTGAAAGCTGGGTTTCCGTTTCGCCTTATACGCAGGACATAGGGGCCGACGAATCCAGAAACTATTCCGTTTCGATCTCCTTGCCCAGGGAAGCTTACGAACAGATCTATTCCCTGTCCCTGGTCGGGAAATCCGGAGATGAGGAGACCATAAAGGTCGTGACTTTCACCGTTGCGATGACCTTAAAAAAACAGGCGAAATTCCTTCTGGACGAGGCTAGGTCAAAGGGCAATGAAGCAGAAGGGATAATAGAACAAGCGGAGGACCTGGGTATGGATGTGACAGGACCGGAAAACACCCGGATATCCACGGATGCCATGCTTGAGGAGACCCAGAGGCTGTTTGATTCAGGGAACTACAGAGAATCGGCCGAGAAAGCCAAACAGACCATAGACGGATATAAATCCGTTATAAATTCCGTGAAGGAGATAGTTGAAAAAGCCTTTTTCTTGCTGATGGACAAGGTCAAAACCGAGCTCATTAACATCGAAAAATTAACGGAAGAAAGGGATGTGGTAGAGTCTATAAAAGACAAGATAAGCCAGAGCGAAATCTTCCAAAGGGAGAAAAGGATTATAGTGGCTTACCAAACCCTGCTGGAGGCAAAGCAACTTCTCGACCAGCTGGGGGGGAAAATATTCTTCATGGAGTTAACCCAGAACACGGTGATAATCGCGATACTGGTCGTCATAGTAGTCGCCATTTTAATGGTAGTGTTTTACAAGAAGAAGATGTCGAAGTTCGTGAAGACGATGAGAATCGATGAGCATAAAAAGCGTTTGAGTTCCCTGTTCAAGAAGAAGGTCATCAGACCGGGCATGCCTTCAAGAGAAAGACCAAGAATAGACAAGGAAAAGCTGGAGGAGATTTCCAGGTTGCTGGAAATCGGAGAAGCCTTGATTGACACCGACATTACAGGGGCGAAAGAGGCCTATACCGAAGCCAGAAAGATCTACAGTTCGCTGTCTCCCGAGGAAAAGAGGTTAGTTAGCGATGATATTATAAGACTGACGAGGTTGTACAACAACATCGTGAAGAGATCACGTTAAATAAATAATAGCTTGTTACAATATTTTATCATGGGAAATGATTATCAATTAGTCAATCCAGTTCTCATAGTAATTTCCATAGGACTTATTGCCTATTTAGCTTATTTGATCTCTTTGATGGTTTTGGGGTCAGCCCTGAGGGTGACAGAAAACGTTATTCTGATTCTGGTGGTCATCTCAGTGGTGGTCATGGTTATCTTTATCATAAGAGGGCAGGGCAAACTCCGAGAAAAATCAAATATAATCTGGAGAAGCGTTGAAGAGATAGTGAAAAGGGGGGAGAAGGAGATTACAGGAGGGATAAAACCCAAAGAGGAAGAGAAGGTTGAACTTCCCAAGGAAGAAACCGAAGAAGAGAAGGCCGAAGTTCCAAAGAAAGAGATTGAAGAGAAGGAGAAGGCCGAAGTTGCCAGAAAAGAAAAAGCGGAGCAGGAAAGGGAAAATAAAATAAGGTCCCTGTTGAAGAAGAGGTTAAGAAAAAGCACAGCCCGCAGAGAAAGACCAAAGATAGACGAGGAAAAGCTGGAGGAGATCACAAAGCTGCTGGAAACCGGGGTGAAATTGTCGGACACCGACATTAAAAAGGCGAAAGAGGCCTTCATAAAAGCCAAGAATATTTACAGTTCGATGTCTCCCGAGGAAAGGAGATTGATAGACGAGGAAGTTGTGAAAACCACGGACATGTATGACAAGATTGTGAAGAAATCACGCGGGAAAAAAGGATAAGCTATTCTTTGCTTTCTTCTGTTTCTACCTTCTCCCTCTTTATGAGCCTCACGAGTTCTATCGAAATCGTCACTGGTATCGGTATGCTCGCCTCGAGAAGTTCGACCGTCACCTCATCCTTGATGCTGTCGATCCTCCGTATCCTCCCTTTCTCCCCCCTGAAGGGTCCGCCTATTATCTCAACGATATCCCGTTCGTTGACCACGATCTTTGCCTTTTTGGTTTCAAAGAAGTGCTGTATTTCCTCGAAGGCGACGGGCTTCTCTATCAACCCCTTGATGTGCATCACCCCGTGCAAAGCCTTCCTCACTTCCCCCTCAGGACCTTCGATGAATATGTAACCTTTCAGTTCGCCAGGATGGGTTATGCTCTTTACACCCAGTTTTTCCGCTCTCACCCTGTTGTAAATCATGTCAATAACTATATGTTCTCTGCCAGAAGTAGTCCTCACCGTATAGATCATAAACAGAACCCCCCGAAAGAACACGAGATTATCGAAACCACGAATATAATGAATCCTATAAAGCCTATCAGAACCAGACCGAGCGCGCAGATCTTGCTCGTGGACATGAACTCTTCTTTGTTCGGTTTCCTGGCTACCTGTAAAACCCTTCTCCAGTTTTTTATGGAATCTTTAAGACCCATACCTAGACCTCAATCTATATTATATAGGTTTTGTTTAAATTGGTTTAAATAAATTAAAAGGGGATTATCTATCCAACGAAGTCTATCCCCAGAACCTTCTCTATCTCCTTCTGCTTCGTGGTTGTGTACGTCTTCTCGGGTCCGTATATCTGCGAGGACTTCACCCCTGTCACGATCAGCATGGACCTTATGGTGTCTCCGAGTTCTTTTATGATCTGAGCTCCCCATATTATCTTGGCTTCGGGGTTGAGCTTCGAGGACACGGCTTCAACCATTTCCTGGCACTCCTTTATGGTTATGTCCTCTCCTCCGGACACGTTTATCAAAGCGCCTGTTGCTCCCTCTATATCGACGTCAAGCAACGGGTTGTTAAGGGACTTCTCAACCGATTCGAGCGCTCTGTTCTCCGTATCGCTTTCACCCATGCCTATCATCGCGATTCCTCCGGAGCCCATGACCGCTCGTATGTCCGCGAAATCGAGGTTGACCAGACCGGGTTTTGTTATCAATTCTGCTATGCCCTTCACGGCGTTCACAAGGATCTCGTCCGCAACCTTGAAGGCTGTTGTGATCGAAACGTCAGGGACGATCTCCAGAAGTTTGTCGTTTGGTATGACTATCAACGTGTCGGCAACCGATTCCAGGCCTTCCAGGCCTTCCTGTGCGTTCTTCGACCTCTGCTTACCCTCCATCATGAAAGGAAGCGTGACCACACCCACTGTCAATGCCCCTACTTTCTTGGCGATGTCCGATATTATGGGAGCGCTGCCGGTTCCTGTTCCTCCGCCAAGTCCGCAGGTCACGAAAACCATATCAGCCCCTTCCAACGCCTTTTTGATATCCTCTTTCGATTCCTTCGCGGCTTCAGTCCCTATTTTGGGGTCTGCTCCTGCTCCGAGACCGCCTGTCAGGTCTTTCCCTATCAAAACCTTCATATCAGCGTCCGTGTAGAGCAGATCCTGCGCATCCGTGTTTATCCCGATAGTTTCCGCTCCCACTATACCTATCTGCATTAACCGTGAGACTGTATTGCCACCTGCTCCACCCACACCTATAACCTTTATTTCAGCTTTCCTTGATTCGAGAATCTTCCTCAATTCCTCATCCATTTCGGAATGTTTCCCCCTCTCTACCATAATATCCTCGCTGCCCAAAGCGGAATCGATTATAGAGCCTTTATCCACGTCAGCCATATTACCCCTCCTTCAAACTCAAATAATTATGAGTTTATTGATTTATAAAAAAAATATGTAAGTAAGCTATTTAAACTTTATTTAACCTTGGCATCTTTTTTCACTTCTGCCTTCTCCTTGAAGTCAACCCTTTCAATCCCCTTTACCCATTTGGTTACCACATCGCTTACGAATTTTTTGGCTATTGGGTTAATGGGTTTTTCCGATTTCACAACAACCCTCTTCCCCCTGGTTTCCAGGCCGGAGTAATCAACCCTGTAGTACTTGAGAAGCTTCTCGATTTTGTTTTTGTTCCCCTCGATCTTCCTCATTATCTTAATCCTGTACGTCAGTATTTTCCCCGCTAACGGGTTGTTGAAGTCCACGCGGACCCTCCCTCCTGAAACGCTTTGCACCTTCGCCTGCATGCCGTCTATCTCGAAATATTCTCCTGGAATCGGGTTGATCTTGTTCTCGATGAATTTCGAAAAGGGAATGATCTTTATCAGTTTGGGATTCCGCATGCCGAAACCCTCCGGAGGCGAAACGTCGAAAGTCCTTTCCTCCCCGACCTTCATTTTCTCGAGCTCTTCCATAACGCCGCGTATAACCATGTTCGAGCCGATTACCACGAGGGCAGGGCCGTACATATGTTTCGGGTTGTGTATTTCCTCCCTTTTCGCGAGCTCCTCAGAAGTTAGGTCGAATATCTCGCCGGTGAGCTTTATTCTGCCTACATACTCGACTTCTACAAAATCCCCCTGTTTCATATGGTCCCGAGGGGATTTGAACCCCTGACCTCTCGATCTCTAGCGAAAGATAGACTTCGTCCATCACAACCTATCAGTCGAGCGCTCTACCAGGCTGAGCCACGGGACCATTTTCGGTAGACGACCTGAATTATAAAACCAGGTCGTCATTCGTTCCTTTCGAACGACGCAGAACAAAGTTCCACGTCAGTATATCCATATAAAAACTTGTTAATTTATAAATTTCATTCCCTCAGGATGAACGAATCCGTACCCTCTATCTCCTCAAGCAATTCGCTTCCCCTGAGGATTCTCCCCGCCTCCTCTTTCGTGATCCCGAACCCTTCCCCGAACCTTTCAGAGGATACGATCTTCCTCCCTGAAACGCTTTCCGACACGCTTTTCAAAAGATCCCAGAATCTCATGGGGACCTTGGTAGGATCGAACCACGAAGAGTAATTCTTCGTTACCCCTTCCTTTGGGTTGAAATAAATCTTCCCGCTTTCCATATCCCCCATGAACAGCGAAACCCTGCTGTTAGAGAAGGCCTCAACGAATTTCACGTCTTTTTGGCTGATAGAACCCGAATTCCCTATGAAAACCATTACGATATACACAATCTCTCCGATGTCCTCAAGCACGCCGTTAACCTCGTCTTCCATCCCTTCCGACACGGGTCTCACCAGAACCCTGACTTTAGGTTTTTTCGAAAGAAATCCACTTTTGTAAACAATCATTTCAAAATCCCTGTATCCCTTCTTCTTCACCTTCATTTTGGTCTTTCCTGTCGACCCCTCGTGATTCCAGTCAAGTTCAAACTTTCGCAACCTCTCCTTTATGAAATTCATGTAGTTGAGCGTGAGATTCTTGATTTCCCCTTCAATCGTTTCCACCGTTTCCTCCTCTTTCTTCACGTAATCTTTTATATGCTTGCGGCAGAACCTCTTCTCCTCCGAAACCCAGCACTCGTGACAAATAAGCTGATCGCACCCCTCATGCAAACATTCCCCTCCCCAGTCCATCCTGGAATCGATTTTTTTCCCGCAGCGCGAACAGAACTCCATCCTCTTCCTCGAGAGCAGATCATCGAGTTTCTCCTCAGCCTCCAGCTCCTTCTTGTGTATGTCCTCCTCGAGGTGTTTTCTAGCGAGCTCTATCTCGTCCCTGAGCCCCTTCTCGCTGGCCATGCTTTAAATTTGAAATTAGATTTTAAAAACAAACCGCGAATAAATCACCATGGAACCGAAATTCCTGACAGGGAAGCCAGCGTTAGTGTTAGGGAAAACACTCGTCATAGCTGATCTGCACATAGGAGTCGAATACGAATACTACAAGTCAGGGATTCGAATCCCATCGAACACGGAGAATATGCGGAAGGACGTGGAAAATCTAATCAAGCTCACGAAGGCGAAGAACCTCATTATACTCGGAGACGTTAAACACAAGGTCCCGGGGGTAAGCAGGCAGGAACTCCGCGAGATCCCCGATTTCCTCTATTCACTGGGAACCAAAATTAAGGTTGACGTTCTGCCGGGGAATCACGATTCTGGCCTGAAGGATTTCATCCCGGATAACGTTTTTCTGCATTCAAGCAGGGGTTTCGGAACCGGCGATTGCTTCTTCGTCCACGGCCACACTTGGCCTTCATCCGAATTCCTCGAGAAGAAATACGTCTTTGTCGGGCACGAACACCCGCAGATCGAATTCCGCGATTCGCTGGGTTACAGGTTTTTTGAACCGGTCTGGATCCGGGCGAAGCTCGACAGGGAGAAGCTCGAAAGGAAGTACAAACTTCCTAAGTCTTTGCCTGAACTGATCGTCCTCCCGAGGTTCAACAGGCTTTCAGGAGGGATATCGATGAACTCCCCTGTGTCCGATATCGAAAAAGCGCATAAACCCTATCACGCGGGGATAGGAACCCTCGTTAGGTTTTCGAAACTCCCGCCCGCCAAAATCTACCTTCTTGATGGGACGTACCTCGGGGAGCTGAAAAACCTATTCTAGACAAGCTAAATCTTTTTAAACTTGCTCGAACAAAATGAATAAAAATCGTGATATTTATGAAGAATGTCGCCGTCTTGTTCTCGGGAGCGAAGGATTCGACTTACGCGATATACAAAGCGATAAACACGGGGATGAACGTGAAATTCCTCGTAACGCTCGTCCCGAAGAATGACGAATCCTACATGTTCCACCACCCGAACATCAAATGGACGAAACTCCAGGCCGAAGCCATCGGAATACCCCTGATAATGAAAGAAACGAGCGGAAAGAAGGAGAAGGAGCTCGAGGATCTGAAAGAAGTTCTGAATTCCATAAAGTCCGAGATAGACGGGGTTGTTTCGGGAGCGTTGGAATCTCGCTACCAAAGGGTGAGGATCGACAGGGTCTGCAGGCAACTCGGTCTGAAATCCTTCTCACCGCACTGGAAGAGGAGCATGCGCGACTACCTTGAGGAGATGATAGTTTCCGGATTCGAGAACATAATCACCGCTGTCGCTGCAGAAGGATTGGACGAGAACTGGCTGGGGAGGAAATTCGATCTGCAGGCAATAAAAGACCTCGTAAAGGTGAGCAGGAAATACGGTATCCATAAAGGAGGAGAAGGCGGAGAATACGAGACATTCGTCCTCGACGGGCCGATATTCAAAAAGAAAATCAAAATCCTGAAGGTTCGAAAGGAATGGGACGGTGTGAGAGGGGTTTTTGTGATAGAAGACGCGGAACTGGTGGAAAAGCGAAAGACGCAGGCATAGCCTACGTCAACCGATTAGTTAGCCGATTTTGTTGAGAACCTCGTTTACCATCCTGTCCACCCTTTTGATCACCGGGTCCGTTCTCCGCACGTTCGAGTATTCAACCTTCCTGAACTTCCTTTCGAGCGCCTTCACCTTTTCAAAGAGTTCTTTCAGGTGTTTTTTCTTCACCTTGTATTTACCTTTAAGCTGATTGATCATTAGTTTGCTGTCCGAGAAGCAGGTGGCTTCGTCCCCGAGCTTGCGAGCCCTTTCCAGCGCCGCTATGAGCGCCCGGTATTCAGCGACATTGTTCGTACAATCCCCTATGAAATGCTTGTGCTCCCTGAGGATTTCCCCTTTCTCGTTCAGGATCAGGAAAGCTATCGCCCCTGGACCCGGGTTCCCCCGGGACGCTCCGTCCGTATAGATTACGAGATTCATTTTCTCCCCCATTTACAACCCAGTTCAGCCAGCGTATCCTTCATTTTTAGCGAATCCTTCCATGTAATTGGGGTTTCAGATATAATGGTTACGGAATTCAGCCATTTCTGTTCAAGCAAAACCTTAGCGAATTTCCTGAAATCCGGGGAGTGATCCATGTTTAAATGGTTTTTCTCCCCCTTTGCTGTATACTCTATACCTGAAAAATGACAGTGCAGATGTTTTAATTTAAGGGTTTTTAACTTTTTGAAAATTTCCTTGAAGTCTATCCTTCCAAAATTCCTTGCAAACAAGTGTGCGAAATCCACGCATAGTGAACACTTCGTTTCTTTCACAAGCCTTATGGTCTCATCCAGGCTCCCGAGCGCTGAATGCTTTCCCGTGGTTTCAGGAGAAAGCAGAACGTTCCACCCCTTCTTTCGGATGGTTTCCGTCATATCCAGGATATGATCTTTAGTTATCTGGTATATTTCTTCCTTATCCTTCCCCCCGAAATACGATGGATGGAAAACGATTTGTTTCGCGCCCATGTGATGCGCACGTTCGCAGGAATCCAGGATCCTTTCCTTGGAGGCCTTAACTTTCTCGGCTTCCTTGCTGGCGAGGTTGATATAATACGGGCAATGAACGCTCAGTTCAATGCCAATCCTCTTTCTCTCCTCCCCCACCCGCTTCGCGAGATCGATTCCCATCTTTATGCCATGCGTGAACTGAACCTCCATGCAGTGCAATCCTAATTCCTTCACTTTCGCCACGCCCTCCAGCGTGCTCGCAGCCGGGCTTCCGGCAGGACCGAGATGGATTTTCATAAAACACCACACTTAATTTTTAATATTCATTTCGGATTATAAATACAAAAATATCGATATACTGGGTCCCTTATACATTACACTCGTCAACGGTTTTCTTGACAGCGTCTTTTGTGGTTTCCAGTAAAGCCCTTTCTTCATCAGTAAGTTCGATCTCGAAGATCTTTTCCATACCTTTGGCGCTGATCAGACACGGAACCCCGATAAAAAGGCCATTGATTCCATACTCCCCTTCGCAGAGAGCGGTGCAGGGAAGGACACGCCCCTTGTCCTTAAGGTAGGATTCAGCGATAACTATGGCGCTCCAGGCCGGGCTGAAGAAGGCGGACCCTTTACCGAAGAGTTGGACGATTTCTGTTCCTGCCTCTCTCGTTCTTTTAACAACCTTGTCAATGAGTTCTTGCGGGGCGATTTCACTCAAAGGAACGCCGCCGACTGTGGTCAACCTTGGTAATGGAACCATCGTGGGGCCATGACCGCCAAGAACAACACCTGTGATATCCGCGACGGATACACCAAGCTCATTCGCGAGGAAGGAACGATAGCGAGCAGTGTCGAGTGTTCCTGCCATCCCAACCACCTGATTCTTGGGGAAGCCGGTTACCTTATGAAAAGTGTAGACCATCGCATCCAGCGGGTTGGTGAGTATGATACAGAAAGCATCGGGGGCGTTCTCTTTCACACCTTTCGCGACTCCTTTGATGATTTTGATGTTAGTGCTGAGCAAGTCCTCACGGGTCATTCCCTCCTTCCGTGGCACTCCTGCCGTGACAATAACGACATCTGCTCCTCGAATATCTTTATAGTCCGACGTTCCTTTAATATGTGAGTCATAATTGCCGTGAGGAGCCATATGCATGAGATCGAGGGCTTTTCCTTTCACCGGGTTTTCGTAGTCAGGAACATCGAGTATAACGATATCTCCCAGCTCTTTTTGTGCAGTCAGCATAGCAAGGATCTGTCCGATCTGTCCGCCTCCGATTAAAGCGATTTTTTTCCTCATAACAACATCAAAGTATAATTAAATTATGATTTTTATATAACTTCCCCGTACGCTTTTTCAGATTTTCTCAATATTTCTTCATGCAGATTATTCCCTTTCGAGTCCATGGTCACCACAACAGGGAAATCCCTGACTTCGAGCTCGTATATCGCATCAGTCATTCCGAATTCCGGTTTGTAAACATTTCTTAATTGCATGTTCTTTGTGCAGAGCAATGCCGCGCCCCCGATAGCCGATAAATAAACCGCTTTCCCCCTCATGGCTTCGAGTACGTTCTTGTCCATCCCTCCCTTCCCGATAATCGCTCTTATTCCGTATTTATCTATAAGTTTTGGTGCGTAAAGGTTGAACCTTTCGCTCGACGTGGGACCAGCAGCGATGATTTTGTTTTCCTTGACGATGGGTCCGCAGTGGTATATGATCGAATTCTTTATCTGAGGGAAATCGTTTTCCAAAAGGAATACGTGGGCCCGATCTCTGGCGGTGAAGAGCGTTCCTTCTATAGAGACCATGTCCCCGACTTTAAGCTTTGTGAAATCGACCATAACTTGCCCTCCTCAGCGCCCAACATCCAAAAGAAACTCCCACGAAAAATGAGGCAGGATGTCTTAAAGATTTTGTGACCTTAACCCCCAAAGCAGTTGTTTTTCCCCCGAGTCCCGATGGTCCTATTCCCAGTTTGTTTATTTCCTGAAGCATCTCGTTTTCGAAAATTTCCAGTTCACTATCATCATTTTCATCGTTAAGCTTCCTGAGAAGTTGCCTTTTAGACAGATGAGCAACTTCCTCTAAACTCCCTCCTGTTGCTATTCCCAGAATATACGGAGGGCAGGCCTTCCCCTGGGCTTTCATGACTGCGTCCAAAACGCACTTTCTTACGCCCTCGATATCTCTGTCGGCTTTCAGTTCAGAGTCCGGAAGCGAATATATCCTGGAAACGTTTTCCGATCCCCCGCCCTTCATAAGCAAATCTATTCCGAAATTATCAGATTCCTCGAAATGGATCACGGGTTTGTTTCCAGAGACCTTTCCGGATACGGAATCGATAGCATTGGGCCTCAACGGTATTTCATCTGTTGCTTTTTTGGTGGCTTTGTCTATTATTTCTCCAATTTCTTTTTCACTTTGTTTGCCATCATTTTTTACGTAGAAGATCGGAATTCCGGTATCCTGGCATATTGGTTTGGAATTCCTTTTTGCGATAGAAACGTTTTCGAGAATCTTCTCAAGGATATCTTTCGAACGTCCTTTCTCGTTTTCTTTCGCCCTTTCCAATCCCTCGATAACATCAGAAGGAAGCTCAGTCGAAGCCTTCCTGTAGAGTTCAAATACGTCCTTTTCGCTAAGCATGTATAAAATATAGAGAGTTGAATTAAAACTTTAAGCTCAGGTTTCAGAAAAACCCTCCGAGAAAATATTTTTAACTCCGTGCAATAAAAATTTGTTATGACCAAAAAAATCGATCTCAGATCGAAGATACGGACGGTTCCTCATTTTCCCAAGGAAGGTGTGATGTTCAAGGACATCACCACGCTCCTCCAGGATTCCGACTGCTTCCGTTACGCTATCGGGGAGATGCTAACGAAATTCAAGGGGAAGAAGATAGACAAGGTGGTTTCCGCCGAGAGCCGAGGCTTCATTTTCGGCTCCGTTATTGCGCACGAACTCCACGCGGGGTTCATCCCTTTGCGAAAGCCGGGGAAGCTGCCCTGGAAGAAGATCAGGGAGGAATTCGATACGGAGTATTCGAAGGACGCGTTCGAAGTACATGAGGATTCAATAGAAAGGGGGGAAAAGGTCCTCCTGGTTGATGATTTGCTGGCGACAGGCGGGACGATGAAAGCGGCCGTGAAGCTCATAGAGAGGCTTGGAGGAAACATCGTTGGGATAGCGATACTCATAGAGCTCGGTTTCCTTAAGGGCAGGAAAAAGCTTAGGAAATACGACTTATTCACGCTTGTGAATTATGAAAAAGAGGAGTGAGAGGCGATATGCTTGACATTCGGATTTTCAGGGAGGACCCAGAAATAATCCGCGAATCCGAGAAGAAGAGGTTAAAGGACGTGAAAGCGATAGACGGGGTAATAGAATACGACAGGAAGTGGAGGGACGTTCTGAAGAGGGTTGAAGACCTGAAACACAGGAGGAACGTGATCTCGAGGCAGATAGCAGAGCTGAAAAAATCAGGGAAACGGACGAAAAAGAAAATCGAAGAGATGAGAAGGATAAACCGGGAGATAGAGAACAGCGATAAGAAAGCTGGTGAACATCTCGCCAAGCGCGATTTCTACCGTTACAATGTAGGGAACATACTGCACAAGGATGTAAACAAGGGGGACACGGAAGTGGAAAACAAATTCATTCGTACGTGGGGGAGGCCTTCCGTTCTCCTCAAGGACTTGGAGGCCTTCAAGAGGGATACGCGCGGGATGCTGGACTTCCGAACGCTGAAATTCAAGCCGAAAAGCCACGTGGATCTGCTCGAAAAACTCGACCTTGCGGATATCGCGAGAGCCTCGAAACTCTCGGGCGCTCGCTTCTACTACCTGAAAAACGAGCTAGTTTCACTAAACCTCGCCCTGATAAAATTCTCGCTGGACTTCCTGACCAAGCAGGGATTCTCTCCGATGTGGACTCCCTTCATGCTCCAGAAACCGGCGATGGCGGGAGCAGCGGAACTCTCGGATTTCGAGAGTCAGCTCTACAAGATAGACAAGGAAGACCTGTTTCTCATAGCAACCGCGGAGCAAACCCTCGCTAGTTATCACATGGGAGAGACCTTCAAGGAGAATTCCCTCCCTATAAAATACGTGGGCTTCTCCACGAACTTCCGGAGAGAAGCGGGTTCGCACGGAAAGGATACGAAAGGGATATTCCGGGTTCACCAGTTCGACAAGGTGGAGCAGTTCGTTTTCTGCAGGCCGGAAGATTCGGAAGAGTGGTTCCATAAATTGATCAAGAACGCGGAAACCCTCCACCAGAAACTCGAGCTCCCCTACAGGGTCATGTCGATATGTTCAGGGGAGATGAACGACAACGCCTCTCTAAAATACGACCTTGAAGTATGGATGCCGTCCCAGGGGAGGTTCCGCGAGGTCGTTTCCTGCTCGAACTGCACGGATTACCAGTCCAGGAAACTCGGGATAAAGCTCGAAAGGAAGGGAGGCAAGCGCGAAAACCCCCATACCATTAACTCGACCGCACTCGCTACCCAGCGGACGATGGTTGCGATCCTCGAAAACTACCAGCAGAGTGACGGGAGCATTAAGATCCCGAAAGTTCTTTCGAAATACACGGGCTTCAAGAAGATAGGGAGATAAGCGTGATTCTGGACGATCCCAAGGAAATGGAAAGAATAGATATTTCGAAAGTAGTGAAGGTTATCGATAAATTCCCCGAGCAGTGCGAGGAAGCGATAGAAATCGGGAGGAAGTTCTCCCGAAAACTTGAAATCAAAAAGCCCGAAAGGGTTTACGTGTGCGGCATGGGAGGTTCAGGAATAGCGGGGGACATACTGGCGGGAGGATTCCCCGAGAGGGACATAAGGGTCTTCAAGGGATACGAACTCCCGAAACATGTCGGAAGCAAGGACCTCGTTTTCGTGATCAGCTATTCAGGAAACACAGAGGAAACCCTCAGCGTGTTCAGGGAGGCCGTGGGGAGAGGATGCGAAATCATCGCTGTGACATCGGGCGGCGAACTCGAAAGGGAATGCGTTAAGCATTCGATAGACTACGTGAAGATCCCTAAGGGGATAAAACCGAGATTTTCCCTTGGTTATCTTCTCTTCCCTATAATAGTCGTGTTGGAAAATATAAAGTTCGTGAGAAAGCAGAAACTCGATCTCGTTTTGAAAAATCTGAGAGAAACCAGGGAGGAGACAGGGATAAAAACACCAACGAAAGATAACCTGGCGAAGAGGATTGCCATGAAACTTCTGGATTCCGTTCCGGTTGTCCAGGGGTTCGGTATATACGCTCCCGTCGCTCACCGCGCGCGAACCCAGTTCAACGAGAATTCGAAGGTCCCGTCATTTTCGGAAGTCTACCCCGAACTGAACCACAACTCGATCCTGGGGTGGGAAGGGGGCGGGTATTTAACAAGGAATTTCTCCGTTATATTGATAAGGGACGAGAAGGAAACCGAGCAAATAAGGAAGAGAATAGAATTCACGAAAAAACTGCTCAGGAAATCCGCGAAATACGTGGTGGAGGTCTGGTCTTTGTATCCCTACGAACTTTCCAGAATGCTCTCCACAATGTACGTCCTTGACTTCGTAACGGTCTACCTTGCCCTCCTCAGGAACAAGGATCCAGGGGATGACAGCCTGCTCTTAAAATTGAAAACTATTTTAAAGAAGGGGGAATAATATTTATTAAACCTGACTTTAATGGTTATTATGAAACTGATTTTTGTCACGGGGCTGGCGGAGATAGACAGGAAAACCATAGTAAATCTCGCCCTGCAGAGGGCAGTCCGTAAAAAAGAGTTCAAGGTTGTGGATTTCGATTCAATAGGGAATATCGCAGAGGACATGAAAAACGCAACAGGCCTCGAGACTGCGAGGAACATGCTTTCGAAATTCTACAAAGATGTAGAAAATGTCATGATATCAGACCTCAAGGAAGAGAGAGGGAATATCATAGTGAATGGATATCTCACGTTGGGAACGGCGTACGGTTACATGAGAACGATGCCTGACGAGTTCTTCCGTTCATTCAAGCCGGACAGCATAGTGATACTGGAAAAGGAAGATGCGGGGTTGGGGACCGTAATGAAAACAAACGAACACCAGCACATCAACAGATATTACGGAGCGATGTGTTCCTCGCTTTGCGGCTCTACCCTCAAGATAATAAAGTTCAGGGAGAAGAAAATGATGGAGGCAGTTGAAGAACTCAGCGACCTTTTAAAGCATTAAATGGAATGGTGATTAAATGTTTCTGCCGTACCAGGAGATTTTTATTTGGGCTTTAATCATATCGTTCATCATAAGCGTGATATACAGGGTTTTCACAAAGCCAGGTGAGATACGGCAACTGAAAAAGGACATGAAGTTTTACAGGAAGAAATCGAAGGAAGCGCAGAAAAACAAGGACACGAAAAAAGCGAACGAGTACATGAGCGAGATGATGAAGCTGAGCCAGAAACAGATGAAGCACAACATGAAACCGATGTTCATAACCATGGGGATTGTACTGGTACTCCTCGGTTTCATAAACAATACCTACAGCGGTGTTGTTGTCGAGACAACGCGAATCGATGAGGTAACGAGTCTGGGTTATTTTTCCTACGCCGGCTTTAACCATTCCCTGAGATCGGAGAAATTGAACGAAACTGATATAAGGGTTGTGATAGACACGGATGACAACAACGATTTCTCTGATGAGAAGGGTTATCTGAGGGACGAGATAGCTTATATCGAAAACACACAATGGAGCGTTTCTCCGCAGGATATGAACCGCACGACAATGAATATTATAACGAAACTTCCGTTCACCATTCCCATTTTGAACTGGGAATACCTCAACTGGCTTGGGTGGTACATACTCGTAACACTCCCTTTCACGTGGATATTCAGAAAGTTCTTGGGCGTGGAATGAATCTCGCTTCACCCGTACATGAAAATACCGGGAACCCATGTTTTTATCATGATGTAAACTACCAGTGCGTCCACGAAAAGGAGCATCCCCACTATTAAAATCCCGAAAACTATAGCGAAGTTAAGCTCAGATACATTGCAGACAAATCTCTCGCTGAAGGAGCATACGAGTTTCGTTCGTATCATGGAGTCGAAAGTGAAAAATATGAAAAAGCAGGAAATGAATATTATCAGCGTACCCAACAAGATAACGAGTTTCATCGAGTTCAGCCCTTTTTATTAATTCCCTTCTCTCTTATATAAGGATACCTCGAAACGAAACCGCAATCCAGGCAGGTGAGAACCACGGACTGCTTGTCCCTTCTCGTTCTGACCCTGCAGTTAACCCCAGGCTTGAGATAAGAAAAGCATTTCTTACAGAACCTCATTTTCATTTCTTTCGTTAGCCTAACGTTATACCTCATCCCCATCTTCCTCGCGAGCTCCACATACCTTTTCGAGCGTTCGGGGTGTTTCTTGAATTCCTTCCCGGCCTGGTCAAAAAGTATTTTTATCCTTTCCTTCGCGATTTTTTTCCAGGTTTCAGGTTTTACCCTTCTTGTCATAGAATTAGATTATCATGGATAATAAAAAACCTTCTTCCAGCTAACGCTGTTAAAATAAGTAAAAATAAAGATGTTCAGGGTTTCTTTTCTTCTCCTCCGGCGACCGGTGCTCCTCCTCCTTCCCCTTCTTGTCCTAGCCAGAATATCACTAAAGCGAGTATCACTATGAAGAATAGAATTGTCCAGAAATCCGAAGTAATATACAATCCCGGTATGTTGAGAAGCCAGCCTGCACCTGCTCCGAAGAATATCACTATGCCTATGAGCACGATGACCAGAACTGCAACCCACTTCGCCTTTGGTCCCGCAAGAAGATCCTGAGGTCTCTGTCCCGCGAGCGCGAGCAAAATCACTATGAACAACATCCCTGTCGCTGCCACAAGCCACATTCCTGAAAGGTTAGCGAAGAAACTGACTATCGCCACGTTCCAACTGGAGTAAAGCATCACGAAGAACGCGATGATAAGCGAAATCAATCCCCTTGCTGATCTCGGCAACTGGTCTTTCAGTGCCCATGTCAGAAGTCCGTAGACGATTGCTAGTGCAAGAAGGAACGGGAACAAGAACTGGAAGAAGCCCAGCCTGTTCATGTTCTGAACTAATATTTGAAATGATCCGTCTGCCATATTAAATAATTGTGCATAACTTTTATAAAAGCGTATCTCACAGCTTTTCCTGCTCCCGACCAAAAGCTGTGGACCAAAGGGTAGCTACGCTTACATTCGAAAGCTACGTCTACCAAAGAACATGCAGGAATTGGGGCAAACAAACCTTTATAAACAATTAAAACTACTATCAAGTGATAAATCTAATTGGTGTGGAAATGGCTGGAAAGATCGATCCCAGAAAATTCGGAGAAGGGTACAATAAATTCGAAAATTACCTTGTCGGCGAACTGTATAAAGGGATAGACGGCTTTATAGCAAATTTTTCCGGGAAATTTCCGGAAGAGCAATACGATGCTTTTAAAAGGGTAAATAACGATTACAAATCCACGCTAAAAAGCGCAAGAGGAAAGCTAAAGGGTTCTGTGGATAAAATAGACAGCCTGCTTAAAAAATCAAAGGGAGCGAGAACCGAAGAAGATGCCAAGAAATTGCAAGAAAGAATTAGTGAAGAATATAGGATAACGCTTCAGGCATCGGCCGAGATTTACCAGATACTTAGCCCCGAAATAGACGCTTTCAATAAAATCATAAACGAATTCTACACTAAAAACGTTAAGGACGAGGAAGGAAAAGTTGTCATAAAGGGTCTTGATAAAAGTCTTTTCTTCAAGGGATGCGGAATTATAAAGGAATACTTCATACCGGATGAAATGGGAAAGCAACCACAACAACAGGAAGCACAGCAGGCATCAGCCTAGTTCTTATTGCTGACCTCCACCAGGACCCATTTTATAGGCCTTCCAGATTATAACGAGCACGACAACTATCCCGATAATCCAGAGGAAGTTCGGGTCTGTGAGAAAGTTGTTCTGTATATATCCCTCGGTTCCGAGTCTTGCCAGGAGGATCACAACAAGGACGAGGATCACGACCAAGACGGTGGGATCTCCCCCTCCTCCCCCTCTCCCTCTGAAGGGCTTGATGACCATCCAGATAATGAAGATGACAACGAAAAAGCCCGCTGCGTATGGAAGGATGACATTTATGAGGGAAACAACCTGCGCGTTCATTATAGCGAAGAAGGCGAAGACGACGGCTATTATCCCTTTGACCGCGCGGTTCTCAAAAACCTTTGAAACCTCGAGAGCGCCGTAAATGATCGCGAGGACTAGGAAAAACGGAAGCAGGAGTTCCATCGAAAGGAAATCGAACGGGAACATAGTTATCAGACTCCTAGTTTCATTTTACTTTTTCCATCTTTTTCATCTCTTTAACATAAGTGGGTTCCTGCCCCCTCATGGCCCTGGCAAGATTTTTTTGCAAATCTTTAACACCAGGGTTTTTAGTTCCACCTGGAACTTGTTTAGCCAAATTAGCAATATCATATTGTGCCGTATTTACAAGGTTCTGAAATTCTGCAGGTTGCCCAGTACTTATACCACTTTTTACCTGCTGGTGTATCAAGACTATCTTCTCCTTGAGCAAACTTGCCTGCGTCTGGAATTCACCGAAAGGATTAAACTGGTCAAATAAACCCTTGAAAATACCTCTTCCGCGGGAAGTCATCCCTCTCGCCCCTCCTCCACCTCTCGGCCTGAAGAACACCCAGATCCCTCCGAGTATAAGGAGCAGGAACAGCCAGTAAGGGCTCAAGAAAACGAACCAGTTGTAGAGCCCCTGGAATATTATGAAGGCGTAAACGGCG
>CBEVTC010000013.1:0-16853 GCA_965552715.1 uncultured archaeon
GGCACCGGCACCAGCGGAACAGCCGAAAGTAGAGGAAAAGAAGGAAGAGAAGAAAGAAGAAGAGAAGGCGGAAGAGGCGGCAGCAGGTCTTGGTGCACTTTTCGGGTAAACCAAGCCTTTTATTTTAATTTAATGAGCAGCCGAGATCTTCCTAGTTCTGAAGATTTAAGTAATGTCCAGGAATATAATAAATTATGAAATATGATAAGGAGATAAAGAAGGAGTTCAGGCCTAAGTTCTGGTCAAAACCAGACAAATATTATGCAACCCAAGTTCTTAGAGGAGAGGGTTTTGTCAGAAATATCTGTATCAAGTGTAAGAAACCGTTCTGGTCAACTGATCCCGATAGGGAGGTGTGTGGAGATCCTTTATGCAGCGGGGAAGGTTTTGGGTTCATAGGAGATTCACCATCGAAGAGGAATCTGGGATATGTTGAGGTTTGGGTGAAATTCGCGAAGATGTTCAAAAAGTTAGGTTATACACCAATAAAAAGATACCCCGTTGTCGCGAGGTGGAACCCCACGATGGAGTATACGAACGCTTCGATCTCGGCTTTTCAGCCATACGTGATTTCTGGTGAGGTTGAACCGCCAGCGAATCCTTTGGTGATACCGCAATTCTGTCTGAGGTTTAACGATATAGATAATGTAGGCGTTACTCAATCGCATAACACCGGGTTCGTGATGATCGGGCAGCACATGTTCGTCAAACCAAAGGATTGGGACCAGGATAAAGTTTTCAGGGATATACACCTTTGGCTTAGGAAGGGTTTGGGGTTAAAAAACTCGGACATAATCTTTCATGAGGATGCCTGGGCCGGCGGTGGGAATTTCGGTTCGTGCATGGAATTCTTTTCTAAAGGATGTGAACTGGGGAATCAGGTTTACATGCTTTACGAACAAATGGATTCGGGATACAGAGAACTCAATATGAAGGTCCTGGATATGGGAATGGGCCAGGAGAGGAGTGCCTGGTTCTCGCAGGGGTGCGAAACCATTTATGACGCGACGTTTCCGACGGTGGTTAAAAAACTTCTATCAAAAACGGGTTTGAAAGTTGACAGGGATTTGATGAGGAGATACATCCCTCATGCAGGCCTGCTCAACCTTGATGAAGTAGAAAATATCGACAAATCCTGGGAACTGGTGGCGAGAAAAACGGGAATGGATGTTGATGGACTGAAAGATTTCGTGATTCCGTTATCCGGGGTTTATTCGATCGCCGAACATATGAGGAGTTTGCTCGTCGCGTTGACTGATGGCGGTTTGCCGAGTAATGTGGGAGGAGGGTATAACTTGAGGATTTTGGTAAGGAGGAGCATGCTGTTCAAGAACAAATACGGCTGGGATGTTGAACTGCAAAAAGTGTGCGAAAATCATGCCCGTTACTTGAAACCCATTTTCCCGGAACTCATGGAAAATCTGGATGGTGTTGGGAAAATACTGGAAGTTGAGGGGAGGAAATACGGAAACACGGAAAAGAAGTCTGTTAGGATTGTTGAAAAATTGATAAAGGAGGGAATTAACGAACGAAAGCTTTTGCAGGTCTATGACAGCCATGGGATACCCCCGGAGATAATAAAGGAGGGGTTTGAGAAAGTGGGGAAGAAGGTGAAGGTACCTGATGATTTTTATTCGAAAGTGTCTGAGCTGCATGAAAAGGGAGAGCAGGTAACAAAAACCGAAAAAGGCGAAAATCTCCCTTTAAATGGGATTCCTGATACGAAAATTATGTACTACGAAAATTACAAAAAACTCGAATTTTCCGCGAAAGTTCTGAAAGTAATCGGTAATTTCGTCGTGCTTGACCAAACAGGTTTCTATCCGACATCTGGCGGGCAGCTGCATGATACAGGCGGGATAAGTGGGAAGGGAGTGAAGGATGTATTCAAACAGGGTGGCGTGATAATCCACCTTCTCGAAAAAAATCACGGGCTGAGAGAAGGTCATGACGTAGAGGGTAAGATAGACTGGTCCAGGAGGCTGAAGCTCTCACAGCAGCATACAGCAACGCACATAATCAATGCTGCTGCGAGGGAGGTTCTGGGGAATCACGTGAATCAGGCAGGAGCGAAGAAGACAGAGGAGAAATCCCATCTGGACATCACGCATTATCAGCCAATAACAAACGAGGAGATTAAAAAAATCGAGGGGATTGCAAACAAATTAGTTAAAAGAGGAGTGAAGATAGAAAAGCTCCTCATCCCGAGGAACGAGGCTGAAAAGCGGTTTGGGGTGAGGATATACCAAGGCGGAGCCGTCCCTGGGAAGGTTCTCAGGATAGTGAATATCAGGGGAGTTGACGTGGAGACCTGTGGCGGAACGCACTTAAACAACACGAAAGAGGTGGGGGGAATAAAGATCCTGAAAACAACAAAAATCCAGGATGGGGTTGACAGGATAGAGTTCACCGCTGGGGAAGAGGCAGGGAAAATATCCGTCAAGGAAAGGGGGATGTTCCGGGGGGTGTTGAAAGATTTTGGGAAGGTTGTTGATTTGAAACCTGAGAAAAACATCTCAGAGCGGCTGAGGGAATGTTCAGATTTCTTTTCAGTTCCGGTCGATCAGGTCGGGAAAACCGTGAAGAAATTCACGGATGATATCCTGAAATACAGCGAAAAATTGGGGAAGGACGTGAAAAGGAAAAGGGTTAAAAACACTAAGGAGGCATGCAAAAGTGTTTTTAATCTATGGAAAATGCAGGGGAAAGAAATGGAGAAATTCGTGAAAGACAAAGCGGGTTCAGAGATAGAGAGGTTGACGAAAAAAGCGAAAAACAGCGAGATATTTGAGATCGTTGACATGGATAGAAATGGAATGATAAAGACATCCGAACTTATTGTTTCAAAACACCCCGAATTAACCGTAATCCTCGTTAACAAACACGGGGATGTTGTGGGGATGAGCGAAAAAAAGGACATAACGAGAATCGTTAAAGAACTGTGCAAGAAATGCGGCGGTTCAGGAGGGGGTAAGGGAAGGCTAGCCCAGGGCAAATTAAATCCAAAGGAATTTAAAAGAATGTTTAGCTCAGGCAAAGCCTAAGGGCAATAAGCCGTTGCGGTTTGTGACCTGCCTGCAATAAAGACATCGTATGTGCATGTGATCGGGCATGAAGGTTGGCCTGCCATTTCACCTGCTCCTGATCCACCACAGCAGTCTATGTTGACCTTTCCATCCTTTCCAGGTTCTATGTTTGTCAACGGAGTTCCATATATGTCTGTCCATGCTATGCCAGCAATCACCGCATTTCCCTGTTTATCTAGAATTACTATATCGTTTCCTATACCTATCGTTGCTGTTCCCATGTTGTGAACCACTGCCAAGACATCCTGACCACTATTTGCCCCGCTTCCAGTTACGCATTTCTGCATTGAAATTTCTATGGTTTTTGCCGTAATACTGGAGAAATAACTCGACATGTACGACCATGCTGCAGCCGCCATACCCACTGTTAAAAGCAATAATATTATTATCGAAATTATGGGTGTTATACCTTTCATTTTTTAACCCTCTTAAAATCTTCTTGTATTTTGGCCCTTACCTGTAACCTTCAGGTGGTCTGGGTGGTGCAGGAGCCGTGTAAAGCCTTTTCAGTCTTTTCTCGATAATCCCCAACGTTGTCAGAACGGCTTGGTTTGTTTCGAAATTCCTCTTGTTCTGCTCTATTAATTCTGTGAATTTGTCCACAAGCGGGGCCATCACTTCCTTTGAAACTTGCGAAACTTCCTCCTCCTCAGCGGATACCTTCAGAAGTTTTATGAATTCCCTCATCTCCAAAATCAGGTCGTCTATCTTTTTAGGAACTTTCGAAACCTCCGATATCAAATCGTTGTTTGCCTTTATGCTGTCATCGATGATCTTCTGGTTTGATTTTATGAGCTCAAGCACCTGATCTACGAGCCTTCGTACTTGGGAAGAATAACTGCCACTCTCAACTTTATCTATCCTCTTCTCGAGCCTTCTCATGGGTGAGGTAGGGATCACCTCGTATTCCTCATCCGAGCTGGAAACATCTGGTGTCATAATAAATATTTGGCACTGTCTTAATATAAATATATTTAAAAAAGAGAGGGTTTAGAACTCTCCTCCGGGCGGCATGCCCCCTCCTGGCGGCATGGGCGGCATTTTATCTCCCGCCCCTGTGGATATTATGTCATCGATCCTCAGCACCATCTCTGCCACCTCGCTTGCGCTCTTTACCGCTTGTAGTTTTATCTTAAGGGGTTCTATCACACCCAGTGTCAGCATGTTGCTGACGTTGCCAGTGAAAACATCCAGACCAGCAGACGTTCTGTTTTTGTCATGCTCTGACCTTAATTGAGCGAGTTTGTCTATGGGATCGAGACCCCCGTTTTCAGCCAGGCTTTTAGGAACGATTTCCATCGCGTTTGCAAAAGCGTTGACTGCGAGCTGTTCCCTTCCCTTGAATGTTTCTGCATATTTCCTCAGGTATTTTGCTATCTGCATTTCGACTGCTCCTCCTCCAGGGACTACCTTGCCGAGTTCAAGAGCCGCCGCAACCCCTTTGATCGCGTCTTCCATCGCCCTTTCCACTTCGTCAACAACGTGCTCGCTGCCTCCACGTATTAAAATCGTGACGGCCTTAGGTTCCCTGCATTTCTCAACGAATATCATCTCGTCTCCTGCTATTTTCTTTTCCTCAACCAGACCTGCGTAACCGAGGTCAGACTTGTTCAGATCCTTTATGTTCGTCACGACCTTCGCTCCTGTCGCTCGCGAAAGCTTCTCCATGTCGGATTTTTTGACCCTCCTCGCGGCAAGTATGTTCAACTTCGCCAGATAATGCTGGGCGATATCATCTATTCCCTTCTGGCAGAAGACAACGTTTGCTCCTGATTTCGTTACCATATTAACCATTTCCTTCAGGCTCTTTTCCTCTCCATCCAGGAACGCCTGTAATTTTTCAGGGGAATCTATGTTGATTTTCGCATCGCCTTCGAGTTCTTTGACTTCCAAAGCCGAGTCTATGAGCGCGATTTTCACTCTTTCCAACTTTTTAGGCATACCAGAGTGAACGACTTCTTTATCCATGACTATTCCATCTATGAGTTCGGTATCACTCATCGAACCTCCCTGTTTTTTCTCAATCTTCACGTTTTCTGTGTCTATGTCTATTTTTCCTCCGTTTACGTCTGCTATCCTTCTCACCGCCTTCACTGCAAGGTCCGATAGCTTATCAGAAGCCCTTTCCGCCGCTTTTCCCGTCATCGCTGTGTTGGCTATTTTCTTCAGTGTCTTTTCATCCTCCATGTCAACTTTCTGCGCCAGTTTGTCTATGATCTCCAGCACCTTGATTTTTGCCAGCCTGAACCCCTTCGTTATAACCGTTGGGTGTATCTGTTGTTCAAGGAGTTTTTCCGCCTCGTTCAAGAGCTCACCCGCGATTATGACTGCTGTCGTTGTTCCATCACCGACAGCCTCATCCTGTGTTTTCGCGACCTCGACCATCATCTTCGCTGCCGGGTGCTCTATCTGCATTTCGTTAAGAATTGTCGCCCCGTCATTCGTTATCGTTACATCCCCCAAAGAATCAACCAGCATCTTGTCCATTCCCTTTGGGCCTAAAGTTGTTCTGACCGCATCAGCCACGATTTTTGCGGCTGCTATGTTATTTTTCTGCGCGTCCCTTCCCCTTGTTCTTGAGGTTCCTTCTGGAAGTATAAAGATCGGCTGTATGCCTTGCGCTCCGTTCATAATATCACCTCTATTTATCGATTTGATGATCGAGATAGCATATAATATACATGGGTTATTTATAAACTTTTCCCTCAACAATTAATTTAAACTTGAGAGTGAAAAATATAGATTGTCGATAACATAACAGCCTGGATTCATATTTCAGGCTGTCCTTCAAAACTTTGGGCTCGTAGCTCAGCTTGGTTAGAGCGCCGGTCTTATATGACCATCAGGCGTAAGCCTGGTTTGCTTTGACCTACGAAAGCCGGAGGTCTGGGGTTCGAATGACCCTTTTACTCAAAAGCGTAAACGGAAAACCAGCAGCTAACGCCTGCATGTCTTGGAAATCCCCACGAGCCCATTGCATATCTTTTAATTTTAATAACCTGTCCAATTAATTCTTATGAAAATAATATCCGATCTTCACATACATTCAAGGTTTTCCAGGGCAACGAGCAGCGGACTGAACATACCTAATTTGGTCAAATACGCAAAGGTTAAGGGTGTGAACCTCCTCGGGACAGGGGATTTCACGCATCCTGTTTGGCTAAAGGAGCTCAAAAACGAATTGAAAGAGGACGGTACAGGTGTTTTGAAGGGTCAGGATGATTTTCCATTCATCCTGTCATGCGAAATATCTAGCATTTACAAACAGGACAACGCTGTCAAAAGAATACACAACGTAATCCTCTCCCCGGATTTCGAGACAGTTGACCAGATAAATGATGTTTTAGGGAAGAAGGGTGTGAACCTCGAGGCGGACGGCAGGCCCATCTGTGGTATACGTTCTCCTGAACTCGTTGAGATGGTTAAGGAAATCGACCAGAAAAACGAAGTTATTCCCGCCCACATCTGGACTCCTTGGTTTTCGCTTTTCGGCTCGAAATCAGGGTTCGACCGGATCGAGGATTGCTTTCAAGACCAGACGAAGAATATCTTCGCCCTGGAAACCGGGCTGTCTTCAGATCCAGCGATGAACTGGAGGTTGTCTTCGCTTGACAGGTTTGCGTTGGTTTCGTTCTCCGATCTTCATTCCTTCTGGCCATGGAGAATCGGGAGGGAGGCGACGGTTTTCGGGATGGAGGATTTAACATACGACAACCTGATAAAGGCCATAAGAACGAAAGATGGCTTGGTGGAAACGATCGAGGTCGATCCTTCCTACGGGAAATACCATTATGACGGTCACAGGGACTGCAAGGTTTCACTTGAACCCAAAGATTCCGAAAATTCCAGGAACATCTGCCCTGTTTGTAGGCGCCCGCTGACCATAGGGGTTTTGCACAGGATTGAGGAACTCGCTGACAGGGAAGAAGGATTCGTTCCCGAAAATTCGAAACCCTTTCGTTCGCTCGTCCCTCTTTCCGAAATCATATCCTTTGTTCTGGAATCCGGCCTGAGCTCCGGTAAGGTGTGGGAAGAGTATAACAGGCTCGTGAATTCATTTGGTTCGGAATTCAACGTTTTGCTGGAAGCGGAAGAAGAGAGGATGAAGAATATTGTAGATGAGAATATCGTTGAACTTATTCTTAAGGTGAGGTCTGGGAAAGTGAACATAAAACCCGGGTATGATGGAGTGTATGGAGAGCTGGTTGCCGAGGAAAGAGGGTTGTCGAAATCCCCGCAAAAAAGGTTAAATGAGTTCAATATCAGACGTTCCCCTGACGGTGACTGATACCGATTTGTCTATGAAATAATCATAAACGGCCGATATTTCTATGTTTTTTTGGACATTGACCATTGCCATCGGAAACATCATTTCTGCATTGCACACGATCTTGCCTCTTCCTTTCCAGAGGTTTAAGGTGGTTTGTCCGTATTCGAGATCGCAGTCACTGAATATTATATCCAGAGATTTTGAAAACAGAACTATTCTGTTCCAGTTTTCAGGGTTGTCACAACCCTGTATTTGAATACCGACAATCCCCAATGAGCATACTGTGCCTTCACCGGTGTTCTGTACATCAATCTCTATTGGAAATTCCAATTGCTGTTTGCCTTGCCAGACTTTCAAAGGCCCTTTCACCTTGATGTCTAGCGATACGGGACCTTCCGTCGTACTGCCTGGTTGCGAGGGCGGGGGTTTCCCCTCTGACTGAAGCCTTATCAGTTCATCCTGAGAAGTTATCAATACCGGCTTGATCGTACTGGCGGTGTATGAATAATACATCCTGATGCTCGGGTTGTAAGGGATGGTGACGCCCTTCTCGAGGATGGGGGCTATGCAGTTCCATGCGCACGTCTTGGATTCTCCCTGCACGCCCCTTTCCCTGTCTTCCCCCATCAGGTCGAAAGGAACTTCACAATTTGATATCATCTCGTAAGAAGGGCTGCAGCGAATGTCTGAGTACATTTCTGTGCCGGTGTTGAATATTTTTACAAGCATGTTCTCTGCCCTTATTTGGCCAGAATTCCTGATCCTCGTTCTTATGACAAAGGGTTCGCCCGATTGGAGTTCGTTTGGTTCAGCAACGAGCTCCTCCAACACAACACCATAATTCGTCATGCTTAGTCCTGGTAAAGTGCAGCCGGAAACCATTATCAGGATTATGATTAAAATTGGCAGTGAAAGCGTATGTCTCATGTTTATAATTTGAAAAAGAATCTTTTATTCTTTCCCTACCGGGGTTCGGTCGAGGGGTAGACCAAAACATCCGCTGTTTTATCGATGAAATACCCGTATTCCGCCCGCAGTTCTATGTTTTTCTGGATGACTCCGATTTGCTGGCTCGTGTCAGCCACTACCTTGCAGGATATGGTCTGGGATCTGTCCCCGATCAGAACCACGTTTTCTTTATACGAACAAACATTAAGTGTCATGTCATGTGGTAATAATATGTCCAAATTTAGCTTGTACCACCCCTCGTTCATGCCCCATCCGTCTTTTTTGCATTTATCAACAGAAGAGCAGACCGTTCCGCCCCCGATGTTTTTGATGGTGATCACTATCGGGAATTCAACATAATTTCCATATGTTCTTATGGGGGAAGCCGTTTCTATGTCAAGGGATATGGGGGATTTAGTCTTGCTGTAGGATTCGGACGGGAGGCCTTTTCCCTGGTCCTGCAGGGCTTTCAGTTCCTCTTTTGAAACCAAAGTCACCATCTTGACCGTTGATGACCTGTAAGAATAGAAAAATCTCATCTTTGCTTTATAAGGCGTGCTGAGACCTGGCAAAACCTGCGGTGCGATATACCTCCACGTGCAGGTCTCCTCGCCGCCCGTTATCCCTGAATCCGGGTCTTCCGGTAGCATGGTTATGCCCTTATCCGTATACCTGCATTTAATCTCGTCCGGGAATACCTCGCCAGTCCCGCCTGTTTGCACGCCCGCTCCTCCTTCCCATATTTCATCAAGACCGAGCAACTCCGCGAATCCGTTTTCAGCTTTTACAGAACCCGTGTTCTTGACCCTAAGTGTGAATTCGACTTCCTCGCCCGAATGGACATCCGGGAAATCTGGCCCGAAATGCTCTATTATAACACCTGTCCCTACCGGGGTTCTTGATTCGAACGGTTCTCCTGTTGGGAGGACACACCCGGAAATGACAGAAATGATTATTAAAAAAATCAAGAATATGATAAACCTTTTGCTATTCATATTATATAATTGTAAAAACAAATAAAAAGGATTTAAAACTGCTCTATCCCTCTGACTGTTACCTGCGTTGTCGTATCAATCGAATAAATGTATTTCAGTATCACTTCGAAGTTCCCCTTTGTCTTGCTCGCTGGTGGCTGGATTATCTCGAATTCGCATGTTACGTCTGTGGATTGACCATCCCATATGTATATGAAGTTTCCTATTGGCTGCGGAAGACCCGGAGGTACATCGTTATATATCGGCGCACCCAACAAACTCTGTGCCGGGCAATAACCTTCAACAGGCATGACCCACTGCGGATAGATAACCTCTATTGCAACCGGGTAATCTTTTCCTCCTATTCGTCCGCTGCCCGTGTTGGAAATCCTTATCTGCAACGGGAATCTTGCGTTTGTCCAATCCTTTGCCTTCACTATCTGCCCTGCATCGGCCGTCACAGTCAAAGGACCTGCTGTCAGGATTGCGGGATCGCTTACGAGGGATTCTCCGGTTTGTATCATCCTTCTCAATTCATCGCTCGTCACGAACTGAACTGGTTTTCTTGCCTTGGTTTCGTAAGCGTAGTAAACCCTTGCGTCTATACGGAAATTCTGTGTCTGCCCCCTTTCAAGTAGAGGAGCTATGAGCTGCCAGTCTGCTTTTGCAAGTTCTCCTTGCGTCCCCGTTTCCGGGATTGGGGCCAGTATGCTTCCCAAGTCGATAACTGTCGATGGTGTAACGGCCCATTCCATGGGGTCTATCTGCATCAACTCAACTATTGCCGGTGCTCCTGTTCCCAATTCTCCGTTGTACCCGCCTTGGTTCCGGACTTCCAAATGAAGGCCTATCTGCTCTCCCGAATCTATGGTGGTTGGTGGTGGTATCTCGAACTTCTCCACGACCAGACCAGGTCCTCCTCCTGCTATTCCGTCGATCGGTCCTATGCAACCAGAAATCCATAATGTCACTATTACGCACAACATCAAAAGGAATTCAACCTTTTTAGCGAATATGCCGGTCATATTTTATTTTATGGACAAACAAGCTTTTATATGTTTCACAGCCTTATTTTGGGCTTAACCGTGACCATTATCTCTTTTGTGAACTTGTAAGAATAGCCGATTTTGGCCGTTATCTGATACGTCTTTTCCTGCTTTATCCTGCTCGGATCATCGACTGTTATGGAACACAAATACTTTGGGGTTGACTTTTGTATGAAGCTTATGCTGTATTCGTTTGGGTTTTTGGTTTGCAGGTGTTCCTTGATGCATTCTTGGATTATTATTGGCTGCCCGTCCTTGATCGCCTTTACTTTATTGTCTGCGTTTTCTATTTCCAGGCATACCTTGTTGAACGCCGCAGGGTTTATTGGCATGATTCCTGTGAATGGTGTTGCTATATTCAGTTTATCACAATCGAAAACTGCATTCCCTCCGGTCGCCCCAGATTCTGCTATTTCCAATATGCCTCCTCCCTTGTTCTCTATCCAGAAGCTCATTATCCCGCTGCCTGCATCTTCGACACCCGGAGCGGCGTCAATGATTATTGGCTGGTTAAGGACTTCCACGTATGGTTTTACAGGACCTTCCCCTATTGTCGCTATTCCCTTTTCGGATAAGCTCTTCCCTTCAGAGACGAGTCTTTCCAATTCTTCCTTGTTCACAAAGGTGACCGAGCTTGTGGAGTACGTATTGTAATTGTATCTGGCGAGTATCCCTATCTTGCATTGAGTCTCAACGTTTACGTTATCCTTCGCTGTCAACTTCCATTCAACCACAACAGTCGATTGAGGATACATCGTTGTCGTGCAATCAACCATCCCCGTGCTTTGTTTGTAAGAAGGGGGATTCGCTCCTGAACAAAATTCTCCTTTAACACCTCGTTCGTTCTCCATCCCGAACAGACCGCAATCGTTGTACAAACCTATTGTCACGGGGGTTTTCTCGTATTCTGGTTTCTGCAGATTCTTGACTATCGCGCGCAAACGGATTGACTGACCTGCACGAACGGTTGTGGTGGGTATCGATTGGATGCTTTCAATCGAGACCACGTCGTGTCTTTCTTCCCTGATTTCCGTCCCCGGGAATATGTCAGGGAGGAACGGAATCTCTATGTCCAGAAACGGGACCGTGCAGCCAGAACTGGAAAGTACCAATAACAAAACGAGGGGCACGAAAATTTTTCTCATAATATATTATTGGATATATTAGCATTTATTTTTATTGATGTCCCGAAAAACTATAATTATGAAGGGCCAGTTCGTTTTCGAGTTCCTTATTGCGGGTTTGATCTTCTTCACCATTGTCGTTTACACCATAAGCTTTTTGAATGTAAACGTATCGGATTTCAAGAGCAAATTTTATCATAACCGGCTCCAGAGCAAGGCGATACAGGTATCCGAAGTCTTGATGGGTGGTGGATCTTACCTCAGTATTGCGGAATCTTCAGAATTCAACTTGGCAAAGATTCAGGAATTCAACGAAAACTATTGTAATCTTAGCGAGATAAGCACCTACCAAAATCTTGTCAATGATCTTCACCTTTATGAAACAACCGTTTACGGGGTTTTCTCGGATAACATTAAAATATACCTTTTTAGCCCGAGCGAAACGTTGCTTGATTGCGGACCGGCGATCCCAAGGAATGTAACGAAAGCTGAAATCGGCAGGGTTGGTGTGTTTAACGGGGAGATGGCAAAACTTGAGGTTGTTGTTTGGTAAATTTACGAATCTTAAATATTAACTTTCCCTATATATTGATAATATGAAAGTGATTGTGGTTGGCGGCGGGAGGATCGGGGAAGCGCTTTCACGGCTTCTAATAAAGGAAAAACACGATGTGGTTGTCGTTGAAAAGGATGAGAAGCTTGCCGAAGAGCTAGCCGAGAAACTGGACGCACTTGTTCTCCACGGAGACGGGACGGATAAGAACATACTGAAGGATGCGAACATCGAAAAATCGGATGTCGTGATAGCGGTTAGCGGGGATGACAAAACCAATTTGATGGTCTGCGAGTTCGCGAAGGGTGTTAACGTTCCGAACATCATTGCGAGGATAAACCAGTCTGACAATGAGGGGATATTCACTAAAATAGGGATAACCAACCTCATCAACACCACAACAACCGCTATCCTCGCCTTCAAAAAGGCAATGGAAAAGCCCGGGAAACAGCTGGTCAACCTCGTGGCAGGAGGGAAGGGCGAAGTTTTCGAGGTGAGTGTCAGGAAGGATTCCAAGTTTGCGAATAAAAACATTATGGATGTCGTAAAGGGGTTTACGGTTGCGTGCATTTATCGTGATGATAAAATCCTAATGCCGGAGCTGAAAACCAAGATCAAGGAAGGCGATATACTCACGATATGTTCGCCTCTTGAAGGGGTCAAAAAAATAGAGAAGATGATTTAATCATATGTTCAGGAAAATCAGTAAGATGAAATCAAAGCATCAAACAATTTTTGCGGTTGTCATAGCATTTGCGGTAATATCTTTCTGGAGGGGGGTCTGATGGACGAGTATTTGTTTCCTGATAATTATCAGCTGAGTTTATGGGCTTCTTTGGTTTTAGGCCTCGCCATCCTTATAGCAACTCATTACGTCACAAAAGAATTGATGTGATTTTCGCTCGGTTTAGGTCTTGCCTCTCTTCAAAAACCTCTTCAGAACGTCCTTCAGGTCCGGCCTTCCCTTTTCCTTCAAATGGTACGTGATGTAAACAGAGGGTTTGTTTATCTTGATCAGCTCGGCGAGGTCCATGGGCGTTGCGATTATCACGATATCGCAGGGGGTTCTGTTTATCGTTTTCTCGAGCTCTTCAATCTGCCTTTTCCCGTAACCCAGGGCGGGCAGAACCTCCTTTATTTGTCTGTATTTTTCATACGCCCTCTTGATCGAGCCTACTGCGTACTTCTCCGGCTTAACGATTAATTTCGCTCCGAATTTTTTGGCGGCAACCCACCCCGCCCCGTAAGACATTTCTCCGTGCGTTAGGGTCGGTCCGTCCTCAACGACTAGGACTTTCTTGTCCTTTATCTTTTCCGGTTCTTCTGTCATGACCTCTGAGTTCGCGTGTATTATTTTCGCCTTCGGATTGGTTTTCCTGGCAGCTTCTAGAACTTTTTTGATATCCTCTTTTTTTGCTGTGTTCTCCTTGTTTATCACCACCACATCCGCCATCCGCAGGTTCGTCTCGCCTGGATAGTATTTCGTTTCGTGCTCTGGTCTGTGGGGATCGACAACGACGATGTGCAAATCCGGCTTGTAGAAGGGTGTATCATTGTTCCCTCCATCCCATAGGATTATGTCTGCTTCCTTTTCCGCTTCTTTCAATATCCTTCTGTAATCCACCCCCGCGAAGACAACGAATCCGTTTTTGATGTGCTGCTCGTATTCTTCCCTCTCCTCGATCGTGCATTCGTGCCTGTACAAATCCCCGTAATCAGCGAATCGTTGGGCAATTTGCTTTCTCAGGTCACCGTAGGGCATTGGGTGACGGATGACAACAACCCTGTAGCCCATTTCCCTTAGAATAATGGATATCTTTCTAGAGGTCTGGGATTTTCCGCAACCGGTTCGGACAGCGCATACCGAAATGACCGGTTTCTTGGATTTGATTGTGGTCGTCCCGCTTCCCATGAGCACGAAGTCCGGACCGAGTGAATTGATCAGGCTCGCCTTATGCATAATGTTTTCGTAGGAAAGGTCCGAATAGGCGAGGACGACGATGCCAACGCCGTGTTTTCTTATAAGGTTTGGTAAATACTCTTCTTGGTGTATGGGGATTCCTTTGGGGTAAAGTCTCCCTGAAAGCTCTTTCGGATACGCCCTTCCGGAGATGTTCGGGATCTGTTCGGATGTGAAGCAGACCACCTCGTAATCTTTGTTGTCCCTGAAGAAAACATTGAAGTTGTGGAAGTCTCTTCCCGCTGCACCCATTATGATAACCTTTCGTCTCATAGTTGTTCCTGACCGAAATCGTACAAAACCTTCATCGCCCTTGCAGCGCTCTGCGGGTAGGAAAAGGTCGGGATTCCAACATCCTCCATTGTCTTCTTGAGAACTTCTGTGTAGTCGCCTCCCGCGGATATCACAAAAATCGGCTTTTCGCTTGTTTTGAACGCATTTATGATCGTGTCCACTATTTCTCCTCCCAGCCTCGGGACCTGAAGAAGAACGATTAACCCCACAATATCGACGTTAGGATCTTTAATCGCGGCGTTTATCGTGTGCTGGTATCTCTCGACGTCCGCGTCTCCTGTCAGGTCTATCGGGTTCTTGAGTACCACGTACGGCGGCATCTTCTTTCGAAGCGAATCAACGGTTTCTTTGGACATCCTAGCGAGTTTTAATTCATTGTTTATCACGTGGTCTGCGAGCAGAACCCCGAAACCCCCTCCGTCGGTTATTATCTGAACGCGGTTCCCTTTGGGGCTTGGCTGTGAAGAGAGCGTACGGGCGAAATCGAACAGTTCTTCCATATCGTTCGCCTGTATAACGCCGGCCTGTCTGAAGGCCGCGGAGTACACTTCGGAAGAGCCAGCGAGCGAGCCCGTGTGTGACGAAACCGCTTTGGTTCCGGCTGCCGTAACTCCCCCTTTCAGAATTATTATCGGCTTCTTCCCTGCTATCTTCTTTGTGATTTCAAAAAACTTCCTTCCCTCCCTTACCCCCTCAAAGTACGCGCATATAACCTTTGTTTTCCTGTCGTCTACCAAATATTCCATTAGATCCGCTTCGTCAACATCGACGGCGTTCCCGTAGGATACGAACTTCGAAATCCTGTGTCCCTTCCTTGACATCCAGTCAATCACGACCGAACCGACAGCGCCCGATTGTGTGATGAATGCGATGCTGCCTGTTTTGGGTCTTCCTAATTTGTATCTCGGGAGGAAAACTGTATCCATCCCGCTCTCGGGGTCAAAAACACCCAGACAGTTCGGTCCAACTATCCTCATCCTGTATTTCTTTCCTATTTCCTCGAGTTTACCCTCCAGTTTAACTTTCCCTATCTCCTTGAATCCCCCGCTTATGATGATCACGCATTTCACGCCCTTCCTTCCGCATTCTTCCAATGACTTCGTAACGAAATCTGCCGGTATGGATATCACCGCAAGGTCTACCTTTTCCTTTATTTGAGCCACGCTTGGGTAGCATTTCCTTCCTATAAGTTTTTCGGTTTTCGGGTTCACCGGGTAAACCCTTCCCTTGAACCCGCCTTCCACCAAGTTCCTGTAAATCACGTGTCCTATCTTCTTCTGGTCCCTGGAAGCGCCTATAACAGCGACGCATTTCGGGTTGAAGAAATAATCGAGTTCGTTCATAAAGATATTATTGAAACATTCAATATATTATTATGGTTCGTAGGATAATATCCGAGAGGGGGGAGGAACTTCCGGTCTCAACCATCGGCGAACTTATAAAGATCTCTGAGGAGAGCAAGGGGATAATATCCTTGGGTCCGGGAGAACCGGATTTCGATTCGCCAAAGAATGTTGTAGATTTCGCGTGCAAAAGGTTGAGGGAAGGTTATACGCACTACTCCCCGCCTGGTGGAAGGGGTGAACTGAAAGAAGTGATATCCAGGAAACTCAAAAAGGAAAACAACGTCGATGTTTCTCCTGACCAGGTTATCGTCACAACGGGTTCGACGGAGGCGATATTGCTTGCTCTGATGTGTTCAATCGACCCGGGCGAGGGGGTTATCGTTCCGGATCCCGGGTTCCTAGCGTACAGGCCGATGGTCGAAATCCTCAACGGGATGCCGATTTGCATCCCACACTGCGAAAGGGATGGGTTCCGGTTTAACTTGGAAGAAGCGGAAAAGATGATCCTTCCCGAGAAGACAAATGTTATGATAGTCAATTCACCTTCAAACCCCACCGGTGTTGTGTTCAAGAAGAAAACCTTGGAGAAGATCGCGGACTTCGCGTGCGAATATGATCTGCTCGTGATCTCTGATGAAGCTTATGAAAAATTCGTCTACGATGGGGAGAAACACGTTTCCTTCGCTTCTTTAAACGGGATGGGGGAACGAACCCTAACCCTCCACTCTTTCTCGAAAACCTATGCCATGCCGGGGTTTCGGATAGGGTATGCAGCAGGGCCAGAAAACATCATAAATGCCATGAAAAAGATCCACATATATTCAACTATATGCGCCCCGACTGTCTCGCAAGAAGCCGCCCTAGAAGCGCTGAGGGGACCGCAAACAGCTGTGAAAAAAATGATTGAGGAATATAATAAGAGGAGAAAATTGATTATAAAACGGTTGAATGAAATCTCTGGTTTTTCCTGTGTTGAACCTAAAGGCGCTTTTTACGCTTTCCCAAACATAAAGGAATTTGGTATGAAATCCCTAGCCTTCTCAAAATGGTTGTTAAAGAAAGCGAAGGTCGCGGTTGTCCCTGGAACGGAATTTGGAAGGTGCGGGGAGGGGTACGTACGTTGCTCTTATGCGGCCTCTTATGAAAAGATCGAAAGGGCGATGGAAAGGGTTGAGAGGGTAATGAAGAAGTTTAAAAAATGAACCCCATATGACCTTCATTTCCACTGGAAGGATAATTTATATATTATATA
>CBEVTC010000014.1:0-15872 GCA_965552715.1 uncultured archaeon
GGGGGAACACGACTCTCAAGGGTTATTACAACGCCACGGTTTTCGCGATAGACAATCAGGGAAAGAACAGCACGGAACTTGAGCAATTCTACATTTACTCTAAACTTTCGCCTTTCTTCATGACCACAAGAGCATTCTATTACAGCATCCTCGGTGTAAGCAAACCAATCATATTCTATAAATCGCTTGACTTCACAGATGATATCCTTCCGGGGACGAACGTGACTTTCACTATAAACAATTCCAACGGAACGGTCTACAACGGCACCCTTATTTATGGAAATCTAACGACCAATGATGAAGGATACATAACAGACCCTGATTTCGGAGGTATATACCTTCAAACACTTGATCTTGCAGGCTACCCATTGGGGAATTACACAGCAACCGCCTACTCCGCGTACTTTGAACCCACTGCCTCTGCAATGGTGACTGACGTTTCATACTATGACTTCGAAGTGTTAGAGAGTGCTGGGATACTTGCGAACCTCTTCGTATACCCGGTTTGGTATCCCGCAGAGGGCATAGTTAGGTTCAAGATGTGGACAACTGACAGTTTAGGAAACCTGCAGGACCCGAAGTCCATGAACCTGAGCGTGTTTTATCCCATAACCGGCAATCCGTACTTCAACCGAACGATGGGCCAGATGACGAAGATTTCGGAAGGCGTTTACATATACACTCACAACCTTCCAGGCAACCCGACACCAGGTGTTTACGACGTTACCCTCGCAGTACTCGGACAGGATGATACGCAAACGTACGCATTCTCCGGTTTCAGAATTGGCGTGGGCGGACCATACGATGTTGAAATAACCCAGATCGAATCCTCCGTTCCTCAAGGTGATATGCTCGACTTCACGATATACATGAAGAACATGGGAGACTCTCCAACGGAAAACTTCGTGGAGTACTGGATAACGGACATGAACGGCACCATGTGCTCGACATGCGCATACAATTCATTTTCCATCCAAATCGGGGCAGGCGCGAATGAGACCAGGTCGAGGTATCTTAACATACCGTCAAACCACCCCGTTGGCCAATACCTCTTGAACGTCATGCTCACGTATGATGTAAACAACAGCCTTTACGCCAATGCGAGCGCGAGTTTCTCCGTGACAGCAGCCGCGCCACCAGGTCCTCCTCCGGGTCCTCCCGGTCCCGCCCCGGGCGGTCCTGTTGTGGCTCCTAGCGAACCCAAGATAGAAATCACGAAATATTCCCCGGAGATCGGAGTGGAATTGGATTCGATCAAATATCCCACGGTGGAGGTCAAGAACACGGGAGGAACGACACTCCGCAACGTCCGACTTATAATAACGGGAATCCCGTCTCCATGGGTCGAAGAGATCACGCCAAGCGTGATGGATGAGCTTACCGTGGGCAACGCCTCGACTTTCACGATAAAATTGAGAATACCGGCTATCGCGGAGGCCGGGGAATACATAGGGAAATTCATAGCGGACGCGAACGTGATCAGGGATGAAAAGACGTTTTCATTGACCGTTTTCGAAACAAGGGCTCAGCTTATTCGATGGGAGATAGAGAGGCTGAAGGAGGGTCTGCGGGAGTTGGAGGTTGACATCGAGAACGCGAAAAAGGTGGGGAAAGACGTAAGCGAGGTTGAACCGTATGTAGACAGGATAAGGGAACAGATAGAAACCGCTGAAGACTACCTCGATAAGAAGATGTACGATGAATCGATGAGTGCGGTTCACACGGGGTGGAGTCTTCTCGAGCAAGCGAGATATTATCTGTCGATAGCGCCGTTTGTTGAAATCCTGATAGAAACAATATTCCCTCCCTGGCTGATAGCGGTGTTGATCATCATGATTTCCGTGATAGCGATACTGCTGTTCTTTGTGAAGAAGATGAAAGGCGTATTCGACAGGATATTCAGAGTTCAGGCCCCGGGCGTGCCCGGAAGAGCGGTCAAGCCCTCTATTGTCGTTGAGAAGATGAAGGAGAGGGAAACCCTCGAAAGAGAAAAGTCGAACGTGCAGAGGGTTCTCAACCTTCTGGAAAGGGAATACAAGGAAGGTCTCATATCCGAGAAGGCTTACATGGACCTCAAGAAGAGGAATGAGGTTAAGCTAGCGAAAATCGAGCAGAGGATATCTACCATGAAATAAATAGTACATTTGTATAAAAAAATTCCAGTTTTTTGATCAGGTTCGATAAACTGTTAAGGTTCCCGGAAAGGGGGGAATTCTTATAAATCATTAAAAACTAGTATATTTATATAAGTATGCGGAAAAAATCGAAACTAACGGACTACAAGAATTTCTGGCTGATATGGATAAACTGTGCAGGAAAAGAGGAGGGAGTTTCACTCTTCAGGATACAGACAGACTGGGGCGTGAAGACAAACTACCTGTACCACAACGAAATGGGTTTGGGAACCCCTTTATTCAGGTCCATGATAAGGGAGAACTACATAACAAAGGAAGGGAAGAGCTTGAGAGCGAATTTCGAATGGATAGCAGAATTCATAAGGGAGAGGTATGAAGGGAAGGAAATCGAAGGGTTGTGGTTTCCTGATTCGCTGCTTAGGATTAAATGGGGTGCTGTTCAGAAATTCATCGAGAAATATCATCCCGTTTTGTTCGACATTAAAAACATGCGTTTGCTTTACAAGAACGATAAAGAACTCATAGGCAAATCCGGACCCCAGATATTCACTGATATCTTTCTGTACGTGCTGTTTTCGAATCTCAAAGTGTTCTGCAAAAAATACGAGGCTGATGTCGTTTTGAGGATAATTTCCACGCTCATTTCACTGACAACGGATAGTGATTTGCTCAACTACATGCACGGGCTTGATTCGCAGTTGAAAAACATACAGGATTTGCCCGTGTTGGTCAGGGACGAGAGCGAACTGTCGAAAATCTTATGTACGCTTAAATGGTAAAAATATAAAATATTAAGATAAGGTATGGTCAGATGACAAGGATAATAGGGATAGTCTCCGGTAAAGGCGGCGTGGGAAAAACGACGTTAGTCGCGAACTTGGGATCAATTCTCGCCCAGAGATTCAAAAAAGAAGTGATTATAATAGACTGCAACGTCTCGACTTCTCATCTTGGTCTTTACCTTGGCATGTACTACACGCCCGTGACCCTCAACCAGGTTTTGACGGGCGAAGCCGAGATAGAAGATGCTATCTACGAATACCACATAAGCGGTCTGCGCGTTATACCCGCTTCCCTGTCTTTGAGCGATCTGAAAGGTGTGGATATAGCGAGATTGAAGAATTCGCTGAAGAATCTTTTCGGGAAAGCGGATATCGTTCTCCTCGATGCCGCCCCCGGGCTTGGAAGGGAGGCGTTAGCAACGATCAGGGCCTCTGATGAGGTTATCCTTGTCAACACGCCCTTCGTTCCCTCCACAATGGATATAATGAAATGCCATCAGGTCGCGAATGAGATAGGGGTGAAGCCATTGGGGGTCGTGCTTAACATGGTGGGGAAGGAGAAGTATGAGCTAACCATGAAAGAAGTTGAGGAACTGATAGAGTTGCCTGTGATATCGAGCATACCAATGGACAAGAATGTCCTCCGAAGCCTCGCGTTGAAAATGCCTGTTGTCCTCTTCTCCCCGAATTCTCAATCGAGCAGGGAATTCATCAAGCTCGCGGCAAAGATAATAGGGGAAGAATACGAGCCTGAGGGTTTCTTTTTCAACATCTTGAAATTCTTCAAGAAGAAGTAATTTATTTAGAGTTGCGAAAAATATATTTATGGTTTATGAAATTATTGTTATTTCGCTGCTCGCGATAATTTGTTTTTTATTATACAAATTATATACAATTAAATATACAAGGGGAAGGGGAAACGAAATAATACCTGAAAGCTGGAAAACGGATTTGATGGAACTCGGTAACGATAAGGGGAAAGAACTCGAAATGCGATTCGAAGATATGAATTCCCGTATCTCGGAAGTTGAGAAAAGAATTGAAAAGAACGAGAGGGTTGTTGAAAAACTCGTTGAGGAATTGAGTTGATGGTGGTGAGAATGACGGAAAAGAAGAAACCTGCCAAGCCAAAGGGTGAATTCGAAAAAATGGGCGATCTGGAGAAGGGTATGGGCGAAAAGAAGGAGAGCACAGAGGATATCATAAAGGATATAGAAACCTTTGACGCGACTAAAACTGAAAGGCCAGAGGCTGGTGGTGCCGAAATCCCCGGAACGGAAGCGAAGCCTGAAACCGAAAAACCTGAGGTGAAGAAAACGTCTGAGAAAAAGGAAGGGGAAGCAGGAGAGGCGAAAGAATCTGAAGATCTCAAAAAGGAACTGGAAAGGGAGAGGGATAAGACCAAGAATCTGGCGAAGATAATAGAAAAGGTTTCCAGCGCCGCGGATAAGCCAGCGGATAAACCAGAAGAGAAGCCCAGCGAGAAACCCGTTACCGTTGATGTGGAGCCGAAGATGAAGGAACTTGAAAGCAAAATGAACGAGCAGGTTCAGTCACAAATGAAAGAGGTTAAGGAGGCTGTCGCCGCGATTGGGACAAAGGTGGAGGAGGCTGCGAAATCAGGCAAACCCGAAAGGACAGGTACGAAAGTTAAGGACATGATAGACAAGGTCCAGGCAGACACAACGAAGAAAATAACGGAAATCGAGGAAATCATAAAGAAAATGATCGAAAAGGCCGAAGCGCCCAAAGCAAAGGGGGAGGAGATTTCGAAAGGCCTTGCCGCATTCGGGGGAAGTGCTGCTCTTAAAAACGAGATCCTTGAGGTTAAGAGTTCCCTCAAGGATTTGGAAACGAGCCTAAATGAACTTAGAGACGAAACGGACACGAGGATAACGAGGATAAAGGAGCAGGTAAAGGCTCTTGAGAAGATTCCCGTGATAGAGGAGAAACTTGAGGGATTGATGGAGAGCATGAGCCCGGGAAACATAGAGAAATTGAAGAAATTCGTCTTCTCCGCGGATGAGATAACAAGCGAGGTAATACCGAATGAGATAGAAAAGAAGGTTACGAAAGAATTGACGCCCGTATTCAACGACATAAAGGACGTGAGGGATGATATAGAGAAAGTGAGCGAGAACGTAAAGACCATATTCAACGATATAAATTACTTCAAAGGCGAAATCAAAACTCTCTATAAATTGGGGGACTACATTTCACAACTCCAGAAAGAGAACGAAAAGATACGCGAGAATGTGAACGGGAAGGAAGCGAATCTTTTAGGAATGGTTGACGGTCTCGAGGGGTTGATAAAGAAAAAGACAGATTTGATGTACGATAAAATAGGGGAATTTGAGAAAGTATTCACGGAGAAACTCGAGAGCGGGGTTAAGGAATGCTTTGATGATCTGACCGAATCAAAGTTCCTTGAACTGGAGGACAGGACGGAAAAGAATCTTGCTGTTTCAAGGGCGAAGGTCAACGATATGCTTTCAAAGTTCGTTCAGTTCCAGAATGTCGTGAACCCCACGATTTCATTAGTTAAGGAAGAAATCGAAAAACTCAACACGAAACTTGATAATCTGAAAGAGAGTCAGGCGGATCTTGAGGAGGAGATGGAGGAAACGGTAAAGGAGACATTCTCTGATCTTGCCGAGTCAAGAATAGATCAAATCAAGGAGGAAACAACGAAGTTTTCCGAGAGTGTGAACGACAGGCTTGATGATTTCGAGTCAGAATTCGTTCAGTTCCAGAATGTCATCAATCCCACGCTTAACCTTCTGAAGAACGACCTTTCGAAAGTTGACAACAAGATCGAAAAACTGGACACCAAGCATGAGGATCTGAAGGGGGACGTGAAAGATATTGAAACCCTCAGGAAGGCGATAGGTTCTATAAAAGAAGGGACGAATTCATTAGGGAACAAGCAGAAGGACATGGACAGAAGGATCTTGATTCTGGGGAGCAAACTCGGGGAAATCGGAGAGGAATTCAACAACGTTGTCAAACAAAGTCTTATCGATAGGGAAAAACTGGGGAAAGAATCAAAGAGACAGAAAGAAAGAATAAATATACTTCTCAAAGAGTTGAAGGGTTCATGAGCGAGCTTACAGAACTCGAGGAGGGACTGAAGAAGCTTAAAGAGGACAATCTCGAGAAAAAAAGGCTTATTTCTGAACTGAATGGGGAGAAGAAATACCTCGACCAGAGGAACAAATTTTTGATAGAGAAGCTTAAACAGGCTGGCGTGTTGTATGAGGAAGCGGGCAAAAGGGTGATGGATTTCGTAAACGAGAATATAAAGCCCCTGAAAGCGAAGTTCGCTGAGTTCGATTTCAGGCTTTCGGAAATCAAGGAGTATGATAAATCGATCAGTTCTGCCCTCGAGAGGATCGAGGATTTCAATAAGGTGATAAATAATTTCAAGGATGAATTGTTAAAAACCCAGGAGAAGGAAGCGACGATTTCTGCGAATCTCAAAGAGCTGGGGAAAAAGACTTTCGAAAATTCGAAGAGGATATCCACTGTCCAGACATTCGGGTCGGAGGAGCTCGCGGAAAAGGTTGAGGAGATAAAGGCGAGGTTCGGGGAAGATGTAAATGAACTGGAAGACGAGTTCAACGTGTTCAAGATGGGCGTGGGGAACACGGTTGATGATTTCAGAAAAGAATTCGAGAGGGAGGCGGAATCCTTAAGAAGGGAGCTGGAAAAGGTTGACCTAGGGAAAGCGAGGGAGCTTGACGATTCAATGGGGAAGATAGCGGAGGATTTGAACAAAACAAAGGAAGACTTCTCAAAATCGATGGTTTCGCTTGAGAAAGCTATCGAAAGACTTGATCTTAAAAAAACTAAAGAGGTTGACAAATCAATCGAAATGGTGATAACGAACCTCGATGAAAGGTTCGGAGGCTTTACTGGAGAGCTAGACAAACGTGTGGAAGCGGCGGAAAACGAGTTGAACGATTTCAGGGTGGAACTCGAAAAATCGCTCGGAGATGTGAAGACCGAAACGAGGGATTTTATTGATTCGAAATCCAAAGAATTGGACTCCCTTCTTGATGGACTGAGGAACAGGATTGATGAACAAATCCAGAATTCGATGTCAGAATGGAACGAAAACATAGAAGGTGTGAAATCCGATCTGATGAGCACGAAGGAGGAAATGGAAAAACTTATCGGGTCAATAAACAGGAAGGTTGAGATAGGTGAAGAGAGAAGGGAGAAAAGGATGGGAAGCACGCTCTCCGAAATGCATGCCTCCATCTCAGAGAGACTCGATGATATTTCAAACGAAGTGGGGGGCAGAATCGGGGAGGTGCAGGAGAATTTCGAGGCTGCGAAATCTGATCTTGCAAAAACGGTAGATTCGTTGAGAGATGTTGTGGAGAGGGGAGAAACCGATAAGAGGGAGGAAATAGACAAGATCGTGAAGGGATTCCTGGCAGCGAAAGGCGAGGTTGATGAGAAGATAAAAGTGGTTTCAAACGAAATCGCGGAGTTCTCGATGACTTCGGAGGCCCTCCGCAAGCAGATCCTTAAGGAGAGTCTCACGGGCGTTCAGAATGAGGTGAAGGGGATAGTCGAGGACATGGGGAAGAAATTTGAAAATATTGAAGATAGCATGATCGAAAAGATAATATCAGTCGAAAACTCCATGGATGAGATTAGGGCGAATCTGCAGGGCATTGTAAATTCCTTGTCTGCTGATTTTGACAATAAAACGGATTCTCTGAGAAAGGAATTTGAGAGAAGGGATTTGAAAAGGGATAAGGGGTCTGAAAAATTCTCCGAATCTTTACGAAAGAACCTCGATGAAAGGTTTGGGATGTTAACAGGGAATCTGGAAAGTGGGGTTAAGGGTATGGGCGACGAAATCGGTTCCCTGAGAAAGGATATGGACAACTTCACCGTTGACCTGAAGGACAAGTTCGATGAGATCATAAAGGGAAAATCGAAGGAGTTCGGGGAGATGGTCAATTCGCTTGTTGAGGATACGGAAAACATGGAGAAGGACGTGAACAGCGTGATAAACGCGTTCAAAAAGGATATCGAAGCCAATGAAATGCAGAGGAGGGAGGAAATAGACAAGATAATAAAGGAATTTGTCACGCAAAAAGGCGAGGTGGATGAGAAAATCCAGCAGCTGGATTCAGAGATATCGGAATTCTCCGGGATCTCCGAGACCCTCCGGAAGGAAATACTGAAGGAGAGTATTGAAGGCGTGAAAGGAGAGGTTGAAGGCATAGCGGAAGGTATTGAGGAGAAATTCGAAAGCGCAAAGGGGGATATGGAAAACAAGGTAAATGAACTCATGGAAAATGCTGATAAGAGGATAAAGGGGATGGAAACTGATCTGAATGGTTTCAAGGTTGAGCTTGAGAAAACGATCGGGAATCTCAGGGAGGACGTGGATAAGGTTACCGGGGAGGAGACAGAGGAGATGGACGGGGTTGTTGAAAGGGCGAAGGGAGATGTCGAGGAGAAGTTGAAATCCTTCACCTCGGAATTCTCGGAAAATATCGAGATGGTGAAGAACGATCTTGTTTCCGCGAAGGGCGATTTCGAAAAGAGTCTCGCCTCTTTGAAAAGTGAGTTCGAAAAGGGCGAAACGAAAAGGGAGGGAAAGGTTGAAAAAACCAGGGAAACCCTTGGGAAAGAAGCCAAAGAGAGGTTCGATGATTTTGTTGGAAGAATAGAGGAAAGGATAGGGGTCGCGGAAAGTGAAGTCGAATCGTTGAAAAGCGAAATGGGTGATGTCCTTGAGAAACTCAGGGTTAGGTTCGAAAAGGTGACAGACAAGAAATCAAGGGATTTCGAGAACGTCACGAAGGAGTTCGTTGACGAATCAGAAAAAGCGAAGAAGGACATGGAATCGCTCATCGCGGGCATGGAAACCAGATTCCAGGCAGGCGAAAAAGAAAGGGGGGAAGAAGCGGAGAAAATCCTGAAGGAACTGATGGTTGAAAAAGGAAAGGTGGAAAAAAGCCTGAAGGAAGTTGATAAGGATATGGAGAAGTTTTCCGAGATCAGGGATGATCTGAAGAACGAGATAACGAAGGAGAGCGAAACCATGATTGATAACAGGTTCTCCTTGCTTTCCGGGGATGCGAAAACGCGAATTTCTGATGCGAGGAAATCGCTTAAAGAGGAAATGAAAGAAATGGAATCGGCCTCGGCGAACCTTGAAGACAGGCTGAGTAAAATGAGCGATAAAATACAAACGGCTAAGGATCAGATACTGGAAATGAAGAGGTCAAGGGACCTCGTGTTGGGTGACGTGAAATCTCTGAACAAGACAGTGGAGGATAATGTTGACTCGAAGCTCAAGAATTTCATGAAGGATTTGGAGAAGCGGGTGAGAACTCAGGAACAGCTTCTGAATTCTAGGATGGAGAGCGTGGAAGGGAAGATAGATTCGGTCTCCGGGAAAATCACAAAAACGAAAAAGGAGGGTGAAGAGCAACTCGATGAGTTGCTTAAACACGTGGAATCATGAACGGGAAAATGGAGAGGGTGAAGAAGAGGATAGACGAGATAAAAAATGAGAAGGAAGAACTGAAGGAGAAGTACGATTACCTCGTGGAACAGATGAAGAAAACGATAGACAAACATTCCCAGGATATCGGATTTCTGAAGAATGAAGTGAAGGGAACCGCTGATAAAGAAGTGAAGGATGAGGGGGGGATTTCAAATATCCGCTCGATTATAAATTCTCTGGAAAAATCTATAGCTTCCGTTGAAGGCAAGCAATCCGTTCTCAGAGAAAAGATAACCGAGGACATGAAATCGATAAGCAAGGACATCAATTCCCGTATTTTAGAAAGGCTCAGGGCGGTTGATGCCAACATCAAAACCCGATTGCAGGATGCGATGAACAAGAATGTTAATGATATTCGATCTCTGAAGGATGATATACAGAAAATAGTGAAAAAGGACGGAGAACACGAAGAGGTGTTTTCGGAGATAGCGGACGATATAAATTTGATCAACAAATCAATTTCCGAGTTGGAAGGGAAACACGGTGTTCTGGGGACCGAGCTCAATGAAAGGGTGAATCTGCTCGAAAGGGAAACAAATTCAGAACTTGAAAAAACGAAGGGGCTCGGGGAAAGGCTCAGCAAGGACATTGAGGATTTCGAGAAGTTCGCGAGCGAGCAGAGATCGAAAATGGATAAATTCGAATCAGATGTTTCAAACAAGATAGACATGTTCGCTATGGAAAAGGAGAACATTAAGAGGGATTTTTCCTCGATCTCGAATGATTTCAAGAACATAGGGGGTCGCTTGGATTCCCTCAGTGAAAAGGATTCTGATATGAACCAGCGTTTACAAAGCATGGAACTTGATATCGAGAACTTCAAGAAGGTGACCGAGGAGGTATTGGGCAAACTCCAAGAGGATCATACCATATTCAAGGAAAATCTGGTAGCGAAACTAAACGAGGCAAACGATAAAATCCTCAGCCGCCTATCCCAGAACGAACTCGGGACTTATTCTGAAATCGATAAACAAGCGAAGGAGATCAAGCTCTTCCGCGCGCACATAACGCAGTTCATAAACGACCTGGTCAGCAACTACGAAAAGCGCTTCGAGATGATGAAGAGCGAGGTAGATCAAGCTCTACGCTTGCTGGAAGAACGATCGAAAGAGCAGAGGGCGATGATATTCGAATGAATCTGCCTATTCTGGTGAAATTTGGATAAAAATCTGGATAATGATTTTAAATACATTAAGAGAAATTACTTCTCATGTGCGGTATAATCGGGTATATAGGCGGGAAGGAAGCATCCCCCATACTATTCGATGGTTTGCGTAAACTGGAATACAGGGGTTATGATTCTTACGGGTTTGCAACTCTCGACAGAGACAAGGTATGGATAAGGAAGGGGAAGGGGAAGATAAGCGAGGCGGGATTTGAAAAAATCCCTGGTTCTTTGGGAATCGCTCATACGAGGTGGGCAACCCACGGGAAGGTCTCGAAGGCGAATGCACATCCACACGCAGACTGCGAGAAGCGCGTTGCTGTGATCCACAACGGCATAATAGAGAATTTCGAAAAACTAAAGAGGGATCTCGTCCGGAAAGGTCATAAGTTCCGGTCGGAAACTGATAGTGAGATAATTTCTCATATGATAGAGGAGGATCTCGATCTAGGTTTGCCGGAGGCCGTGAGAAGGACTATGAGAATTTTGAAAGGGAGGTCAGCTGTTCTCGTTGTCAAGGACGATTTCGATGGGATGGTGGCCGCCCGAACGGGGTCCCCCCTAATCCTTGGCGTTGGAAAAAACGAATATTTCATAGCTTCTGATATTCCGGCTTTCCTTAACATGACAAAAGACGTGATGTATCTGGATGACGGGGAAATGGTCGTGGTTGGGAGGGGGGAAAAGCCAAAATTCATGAGTATCGAGAATGGAAAAACCGTGGAAAAAAGAATAATAAGGATAGACTGGGATGTGAAACAGGCTGAGAAAGGCGAATACGAACACTACATGATCAAGGAGATAATGGATCAGAAAGACACGATAATCCGCGCGATCAACCAGAATGAAAGGGATATAAAAAGGGTTGCGAAAGAAATAAACAAAGCGTTTGGTGTTTTCTTAACGGGATGCGGGACAGCGGGGAAGGTATGCCACACGGGGGAATACATATTCTCGAGCATCGCGAATAAGCACGTGAACTACGTCGTTTCGTCGGAATTCCCGAATTACACGAATTTCCTCACGAAAAAAACCCTGCTCATAACGGTTTCACAGAGCGGGGAAACCGCTGATGTCCTGGAAGCGGTCAAAGCGGCGAAGGAGAAGGGCGTTAAAGTCATATCCCTTGTCAACGTCAGGGGTTCAACGCTTGACCGCATTTCGGACTTCACCTTCCTGATAAAGGCAGGCCCGGAAAAAGCGGTTGCCTCAACGAAAGCGACTACATCGCAGTTGGCGGTACTCTATTTGCTGGCGTACGCTTCTGCCGGGAAACTCAATGACGGCAAGCGTCTTCTGCTGGAAGCCGCCTCCAAGATAAACGACATGCTTAATCCGAGATACGAGGACAGGATAAAGAAACTAGCGAAAGATCTGCACAGAAAAAGAAACATATACATAATAGGGAGATCGCTTAACTATTCAATGGCTTTGGAATCCGCTATAAAGATAATGGAGGTAAGCTACATACACGCTCAGGGCTTCGCCGGAGGCGAACTGAAGCACGGACCAATCGCACTGATAGAGAAAAACACTCCATGCATTGTGTTAACAGGAGGGAATTCCGACCACGACATCCTAAGCAACGCCATGGAAGTAAAGGCGAGAAAGGGGTTCATAATCGGGGTCGGTCCTAAGAGATATGATGTTTTCGATTTCTGGATAAAAACCCCTGACGTCGGTTTCGCTTCTCCCATAGTCAACATAATTCCCGTACAATTGCTAGCGTATCATTTAGGGGTGTTTAGAGGCTGTGAAATCGACACGCCGAGGAATCTCGCGAAATCTGTAACGGTGAAGTAGATTTAAAAGTGACCGAAAACAAAATATTAACATGGCAGCGGATATTCTGACGAATCTCGTTACGAGTCTCGGTGTTGATTTCACGAACCCCATAACCCTAGCGATAAACGTGATAGTGTCCACGATAATAGGAGGAATCGTTCTTCTGATACTAGTGGAGATAATCGGCAAGAAATTCTCAGAGGAGGTCCATCCGGCTAACGCCTTCCTAGTGGTTCTCATAATAAACCTTGTAAACCTGCTCGGGGTCTTGGGATTCATAGTCCCCTACATTTCGTTCATCCCATTCCTTCCAGTGATCCTGCCAGTTTTAATATGGATAACACTGATCAAGTTGTTTTTCAAAGAAATGGGAATAACACACGCTATTCTGGTGGGGGTTGTTGGCTGGCTGCTCAGCATATTCCTGATCCCATATCTGGTCGGGATGGCTAGCGGCTTCATACCGAGTTTCGGATGATTTCAGCTTTCAGGTGAGTAAGCCCGAAATTTTTAATCTTTACTTTCAGTAATCTACCCATTATATCCTTTTTTCCTTCGACGATCACGGGTTTGTAAGATTCGTTCCTTCCCATGAATTGATTTTTTCTTTTTCCCCTTTCCGTGATCAGGATAACGCATTCTTTCGAAATCCACTTCTTGTTTTTCTCCATACCGGTTTTTCTCACCAAATCAGCAAGCCTTTTCGATCTTCCCTTCGTTATTTTATTATCCACTTGTTCCATGCGAGCTGCTTTCGTTCCCGGTCGCGCCCCGAATTTCGAAAGGTTCACTATATCCGGCCTGATTCTTTTGATCAGTTCGAACGTTTCCTTGAAATCGTTTTCCCCTTCGCCTGGAAACCCGACTATGATGTCTGTGGATAACGTTATGTTCGGGAGGGATTTTCGAAATTCTTTCACAATCCTCTCGAAACCCTTCGTTCCGTAGCCTCTTCTCATTCTGCGGAGAATTCGATCAGAGCCAGACTGAACTGGTATGTGGATGAACTTGTAAACTTTCGGGTGTTTGTAGATTTCGATCAATTCGTTCAGAAGTGGTTTTATGTGGGTCGGGTTCATCATGCCCACCCGTATCCGGAAATCCCCCTTTATTTTAACCACTTCTTTCAGGAGTTCGGCAAGATTCCTTCCAATGTCCAGACCGTAACACCCGCAGTCCTGACTCGTGATCCATATCTCCTTGCACCCTTCTTTCAGGGAATTTTCCACTTCCCTCGTTATTTCCTTCGCTTTTCTTGATTTCAAATCACCCCTAGCGAGCTTCACTATGCAGTACGCGCACTCTCCTAAGCAGCCGGAGGCTGTCTCCGTTATTCCTATCAGCGGGTTTTTCCTTATCTTCTTGTCCGTTTTTCTAACCGCTTCCGAAAGAAGTTTGGCTATGTCTTTCGATCTATGAGAGGAGAGGAAGAGCGCGCTAGGAGCGATCTTCCTAAACATCTCCACGTCGCTTGCACACCCGGTTATCACGAGCTTTTTGTTCGGATATCCCCTAACGAAAAATCTTGTCCTCTCCCTTATCTTGTTCTCCGTCGGGCTCTTTACAACGCACGTGTTTATCACGATCACGTCCGCTTTTTCGATATTTTTGACTACCCTGAAACCATTCGCCGCCAGCGAACTTTCCATCACTTCTGAATGAGCCTGGTTCGCCGAACAGCCGTAGGTTTCGATGTAAACGGATTTCATAATGAGAAATTAGATAAAGAATGTTTTAAAAATCAAACTTGAACATGGCATCTGGACCTTCCAGTCCGATAACCGCACCGTAAGCAGAGGAGATGAGAGCCTTTGTGGGCCTTTTTCCCTTCTTTTCATTTCCCACTATTGTTTTTCTCTTCAGCACGTTGAAAACCTTGCTGGAAAACAAATGCATTTTCGGGTATCTGAGAATTTGTATTTTGGGTTTGGTTTCGTCAGTATCCATAAAAAGGCGGAATTCTGCAGCATATCTGTGTTTACAGGGAACGTGTTCGGGTTTTGAATATTTTCTCATAGCGATTATTCTCGGATCTTTTTCTTCGATTTTTTTGGAAAATTCCCTGTACATCACATCCTCGCAACTGCTGCCTCTCCATTCGGTCTGGAAAACCTCCAGACTGTGGATATCATCTCTTTCATGCACAGGAAGGGTTAAAAGATATATATCGTAAAATGGACCTTTCGTTAAGGATGGAACTAAAACTCTCGCATCGGCCGACCTGCTTTTTATAACGGATTTCTTTCCAAGCTTTGGTTGGTTAGAGTATCCGTATCCTTCTGAAAATACATACCACAGTATTAAAACGTGATCCTTATGCTGGGGTCTCCAGTATCCTAAACCCCTTGTTCCCTCACTCATCAGTTGTCTGTTCTTTTCTTCAGACAATTTTTCACGAATAAGTTCATGGAAATTTGTTTTCCTTGCATCACTGACTCTCATCTTTGTTGTGTTTATGTTTATCTCGGGTCCAAACTTTTTGAACCTGTAAGGATTTGATATTTCAAAACTAACTTTCTCACCATGAAAATTCTTTGAGAAAATTCTGTTTTCATTCCACATCGGATAATCCTCAGGTATGTAGAGCGCTTTCCCCCTTTTGGTCGCTTCGACTATGGCGGCGGCAACGGTCTTGTTGTCAAGATGCGTTTCTTTGTTAAGATCGATGAATTTTCCCTTATATCTTTCCCTGATTTTGCCTATCCTGGGGTGTTCAACATGAAAACGTTCATAAAGTTCTTCCCAGCTACGATTCTTGAAATCGTATTTAACCATGTTTAAGAATCGAAAAAGAAGTTTTTTATTCTCTACGTTTCTGCTATTACCATCTGTATGTTCAGATTCGCCTCGTGCTGGAGTATCTTCTCATTCGCGGTCCATCGTTCGCTCTTGCTCATCACCACGTCACATCTGGGTCCATACCTTATCCTGTCCGTTTCCCCGACTGTCACGTTTATCTCCGGCTCTATTATCATGCAGTAATCGAATGTGGGTTTTATCACCCTCTCTATCAGATTCGGAACTATTTCATTCGAAAGGTCTCTACAATTCGTAACACCGCATCCCCTGTATGACGTCATGTATGCGCATGCTATTGTGGAAGAAATCGTATCACAATAACCGCCGTAACCCGTATTCCGCCTGAGCACGGAAAGCAGGAGGTTATGCGTGTAAAGGTTGTGGTACTCCTCGTACTTCGGTTTTATTGAGGATATTAGAAGGAAGATTCCGATAGCCATGAATATTATGACTGCCAAGACTATCAGGATCATGCTCGTTTGACCGGATTTCTTTCGCATTTTATCCTCCTTGTTTGTACAACCCCACCCTCAGGAAACCTATGTCTATTTCGCTCGTTGTCTTCCTGTAAATGTTGACGGGTATTTCAAATATTTCCGCATTCCCGTCTTTTTTGCAGTAACTCCATCTGCCGCAAAGCGGGTAGTCCATATCATTGCATTCGTTAT
>CBEVTC010000015.1:0-15594 GCA_965552715.1 uncultured archaeon
CCTGCAGATATGCTGCTTCATAATCCGGGTGGAAATTTTTAGGAAGAATCTTCCTTTCGCAGTACAAGATGCTTCCTCTTTCAATCTTTCCCTTCATAACCGTTTTATAACTGATAATAAGAAATTTAAAGCCAAATTGTAATCAAGAACGAGTTCAGGAGTTTTGACGTTAGGTTTTAATATGTGGGTTTGATTCCTATCCCCCTCAGGAATTTATCAGTAAAAGACTCGACTTTTTCTTCGGGTTTATAACTTTCCTCACTTATTAATATTTCACCGCCCAGAGAAGCATATCTGAAGATTTCTCTTGTCTCTTTGTCAATCTCAATCCCGCTTTCCTGAAGGAGGGCCTTGGCTGCAACATTCAATCCCTGGAGGAAAAAGGACGCAGCAGTTCCTATGATAACATCTCTTTCATTATCACCAGACCCTTCCCCCTCGCCTCCGTAGCATTTTTTTACGTAGGATAATAAATCATAAATTGTTTCAAACTTCTTTGAAGAAAGAGTGTCAAACCCCTCTTTGAAGCATTTGTTATCATTGTACTTACCGAAAGGCATATCATCAACCTATTTTCTAAAAATATGTTTTTGAAATTATTTAAGCTTATTGTGCAGAATTAGCCGGAGTTCTTGGAATTTCTGGAAGTAGGTACATACACGTTTAAAAAATTAGCTGCTAAAAAATAATATGAGAACAGAAGACTTGAAAAAAATTCTCCAAGATAATGGTTACAGACCAAGATTCTCAACTAGATCTGCATACGATTGTAATAACGATATGTGGCTTGGTGTAGAATATGCAAACCCAAAGGATGGATGTGATTTTTCTGAGGTAAAAAAGTTTTATGCAAATACAAATAAAATAATTGTACCAGCAACAATCGATGATTTGGAATATTTGCTTGGGGAAATTGACAAGCTTTCAGGGGGGAGATTCAGGTTTAATGGTGTTATTGAAAATAATGTTGAGTTTATTCAAGGATGTGGAATTGGAGTTGTATGCTCCTCAGAAACTTCCGAACTTGAACAGGTTACTCGGATGCTAAAATCCATAGGAATTCGCAAGAGTGCGCTTGGGCTATATGCTGAAAAGATGAAGGAAAAGGGCAAAGAAGTTATGGAAGATCTTATGAAACTTTGTGAGCAATCTCGCCTTCTATATGAAGAGTGAGCTTCTGTTAAAAATCTAGACCCCGTACTCAACGATTTCGCCCTTCCCGCCGGGGATGAACTTCTGGAAGTCGTCGAGAGGGATTTTTTCCAGCCAGACCTTGTCCTCTGGGCTCGATTTTATCAGGATCTTGTTCTTTATCTCCCTGGCGAGGTTTGACCCCTCGATCTCGCCGGGCTTTACGGTGACGAAGTAGTCCGAATGCTTGCGGATGGGCATGACAGGTCCCGCCAATACCTCGATATCCTCGCTCTCCCTGTCTATTTTCACACCGATTGCTATCTTCAGTTCGACATCCCTGAACCACTCCTTCTGTCCGTATATCATGAAAGAACCCTTCGGGAGGTATTCTCCGGTAGGGGGTTGCTTCGAAACCTGATCAGGCCGGATGGCGTATACATCGACCGTTGCGAGACCGGAAGTCCAGGCCTTCGAATACGCGGCGGTGAATTCGGCCGCCTCTTTTTTCGCGTATTCCGAGATCTTCGAATCCTCGGATTTCACGACTACGAAAGGCGAACCCTGGATGTCCGAATGGAAAACCATGTCAGCGGGTTCGGAATGTTTCTTGACAAGGACCTCGTTCGAAGTCGCGTCCTTCCCTCCCACCACCAAAAAATCATCGCTGGAGTTGAACCACCTGAACTTCTCAAACCATTTCTTCATTTTCTTTTCGACCTTAACCGGCTTCTCCACGATCTCTATCTCCGGTTCCTCCTCCACCCGTTTCCTCGTCTCCTCAATCGCCTCCTGAACACCCCCTATCTTCTTCTTCGCGTGTTTCGAACCCTCGTAATAATCCTCTGCGTTCTCCTCGACGGATTTCCTGAAGTCAAGCTCTATCTCTTCCCCCTCAAGCTCGATCACCACTATTCCCTCGTGTTCCTTTATCTCCTTGATAGCGTCGGCTTCGGGCGTGCCCTCGCTGCCAGCCCTTCTCTTTATCTCCTCCCACGTCAGGCCGGTTGATTTCGCGCGGCTTATCGCTTCCAGAACGCTTTCAACGGTCCCGTAATGGGAATAAATGATATCCGCTTTTGATCTCTTTTCCTCCTTTTTCTCGGTCCACTTCTCCATCGCCTCTTCCTGAGTCTCAAGTATCCTTTCCACCTTCTCCTTCTTTTCCTCCTTGAGCCTCTCCTCGAATTCCTCGGCTATCTTTATCTGCTGTTCCGAGAAGAACTCATCCAGCACTTCTGAGAAATTCCCTGCCTGTTTTTTAATTGCTTTGTCCTTCATGCTTTCAAGGGGGAACGGGGAAACAAAATCATCGTAAACGGTCGGCTTTAAGGAGAGGTTCTCAAGCCCTCTGATCGTGTTGAACAGGTAGATCGAGAGGTTGATTCCTACCACGTCGGAAGGGGTTTCTTCGCTGATCTTCGAAAGTAAACATATCTCCTTCGCGTAAAAGGGGCCGAAACCTAACCCGGATGCGAGGACTGCGATGATCTTGTTGTTGAACTTGCCAAGGAATTCCCTGAAGTAATCGAAATTCACGGCGAAGGGGTTTATCTTGGCAGGAGGGTATTTGTACTGGATTTTCGGCTTCAGATCCCTGTCCTTCCACTTCTGGACGTACAGGGGCATGATTATGTTTCTTTCGCTGTCACAGAGTATGAGGTTCCCGCTGGAGAAGAGCTCGATTATCAGTATGTTCTTGTCCGTACGCACCTCCAAGATCCTGTCGAATTCGTGCTGACGGATTTCGAGGATTTTCGAGTTGTTCATATGTTTCCTGAGGAAGAGGCAGAAATCCGGTGGTTTCATTGGCGAGGGTTTTTTGTACGTGGTCAGGAAGATCTTGTTCTTGTCAACGTAAAGCCACTGGTTCCCCTTGTCCTTTGTGAAAATCTCGAAGAGGAACTGGTGTGACTTTCGCTTCTCCAGGGTGTATTCGTACTGGTATATTTTTCTAACGATGCCGTTCGCGAGCGTGTCTTTCAGTTCCTTTACGAGGAATCTCAGGTCAAGCGAAGTTATCTCAGACTTTTCCATATTTATTAATTAACCTAAAAGTTTATTTAACTTGTTTAAGAAGGAAGGGAAGCAAACCATGCTTTGCTTGGGGTGCCGTGATACGTTCTGGACAAGGAAGGAGGCCTACGAACACAACTGCCCGCAGGAAGGGGCGTTCCGCACCGCCACAAATAGGCAGAAGCCCCCTGTACACGATCTTTCCTCGAATTTCCCTATCCTGTCAGGTCTTATCCCGTCCCCAGAGATCAGAATGGGGTTCGGGTCTCTCGTGTGCCTGTAATAAGGGTAGGAAGGGTCGCTTGCGGTTCGATGGTCCGAGGTTATTATCACGATCGTCTCTTTCATATCGACTTTCTTCATGATTTCCCCCAGATTTTTGTCGATCTTCTCTATGAATTTCGCCTTCTCTTCACGTTTACTGTCGTGCGAAAGTATATCCGTCCCGTTTATGTGCAGCCATACGAAATCGTATTTCTGGAGGAATTTGAAAGTTTCCCGGAATTTGCCCTCGAGGTTCGTGTCCGGGTACCCCGTCGCGCCCGGAACCGTTATTATGTCCATCCCGAGGAAGGAAGCCACGCCTTTCACGATAGGTATGCCCGCAATGCAGCATGAACTCATCCCGTACTTCTTTTCGAAAGTTTCAATTTTCTCTTTCCTTCCAAAACCTCGAAGGAGCAGAACGTTCGCCGGGAGTTTCCTTTCCCTGTTCACCTGCTCATTCGAAAGCAATTTGTTTGTTTTCGAAACGAATTTGTTCAGAACGCTCGCGGTGAATTTCGCTTCCGGATTCCTAGATTTTATCTGCATAACAGGCATGCCAGTCTTCTCCGGATCGTTCGAGATTACCTGGTCAGAAAGCTTTACGTTCCCATCAAGGGGTTTGAGGATTATCACGACACGATGGCCTGCTGATTTTTTGAGGGAGAAGTGCACGCCATCTATTTCCATCCCATCCAGCATGTCCGTTAGCTCTTCCAGCCCCGTCTCGTCCCTCCCAGCCCTCCGGTCGAGGATATTCCCGTTGTCAGCAAGGGTTGCGAAATTCCCTCGGATACAAATATCGCTTTCCTCGATGTCTTCCATACCCAGTCCGAGCGCTTCCAGATACCCTCTGCCTGGATACGAATTGTCAGAATAAAACCCGAGTATGTTAAGGTAACCAAAGTCGGACTGCGGTGTTCCCTTGTATCCTATATCCAGCAGCCCGCATATCCCGTTTTTTGCGAGTGAGTCAATGTTCGGTTTGTTGGCAATCTGGTAGGGCGTTCGTTCACCCACATCCCCCCCGCCGTCTAGAATTATCAATAAAATTTTCATAATGAAATCTATACTTATATACTATAAAAAATTTCGATCTTCCCTTTTCCCCCCTCCGGGGATCATTAACTGTTTCTCTGATTCGTCCCAAAAACGCCCTATTTTTTATATGAATGTACTAGTATATTCGTCTAAAAAGTGGGGGGGAACGCTATCTTTCCAAAATGAAATACCTTTTCTCCTCCTCAACCGCTGGTAACTTCTCGAGCATCATTCCCCTTTCTTTCCCTATTCCCATGATATCGATTTTGTGAACGAGTTCTATCGCTCGTTCGAATTTGCTGGATTTTTCCGAGTATATTTCGAAAAGGGTTTCCCCTCTCCTGACTTTGTCCCCGAGTTTTTTCCTGAAGTAAACCCCCGCTCCCTTGTCCCTTGGGGCGCCGGCCTCCCTCGCCACCATGTCAATGCACTTGTTGCTTATCCAGAGAACTTTCCCGGATTTCTTTGATTTGAATTCCGCGATCTTTTCCCCGGGACACAAATCCTCCGGCTTCACATCAGGATTTCCTCCCTGCGCCTCGATTATTTCCTTTAATTTTTTGTAAGCCTTCCCCGAATTCAGAAGTTCAATAGCTGCCTTCTTTCCGTTTTTCGCTCCGCCAAATTCAAGGAGAACGCCTGCAAGGGTCGTGACTTTATCAATGAGGTCTTCCGATCCTCTTCCTTTCACTAGCGTATCCAAGGCTTCTCTTGCCTCCAGGATGGGTCCCACTGAATAGCCTATTGGCTGCTCCGCGAACGTAGAAACACAATTAACTTTTATCCCGAGTTTTTTCCCCAATTGTATGAACTGGTTTGCGAGGTTTTCAAATTCCTCACTTGTCCTCACCTTCGTTTCCCTTCCCGTCGGCATATCTATAACGACATATTTCGCGTTCACCGCCTTTTTCTTTGATAAGACGGACGGGAGAAGGAAGGGGTCTATAGAAAGCAGGTATTCAATCTGTATGAATATATCATCCGCGGGAGCGAGATCAACAGATCCACCCCACACCAAGCACCCGTTCGTTTTATTCACAACCCTCCTGACCTCATCGAGCGTGAGATCCACGGGCGCTATGCATTCGAATCTGTCCGCGCTCCCTGCGGGAGAGGTGATCGCCCGTGAAGAGGTTTTGGGAATGGTCAAACCTGCGGAAGCTACGACAGGGACAACGAGTATCGATGTCTTGTCCCCCGGGCATCCTCCTATGGAATGTTTATCGTATATGGCCTTCGTCCGGAGCTTAAGGGTCTGGCCCGTTCTCGCCATGGCCTTCGAAAGACTGGCGGTCTCGTTCATCGTCATCCCCTTGTTGTAAAGGGATGTTACGAATGCCGTCAGTTCTATGTGCGAGAGCCTGCGGTTAACCGTGTCCTTGACAATAGTGTATATCTCTTTCGGTTTCAATGTTTGCCCGACCAGCTTCTTTTTTATGAAGGCCAGGGATTTTGGAGGGTTCGTTGTCTCCACTCGTATTTTCTCATTAGGCTTCACGTCAAAAGATTCCTGTATCTCCTCGTATAATCCTATATCCCCCTCCCTCACTATCCTTCCCGCAATGTTGACTATTGCTATGATTTTTTTATCCTTAAAATCCAATTCTACCCTTTCGAGAGGCTTTACTCCCATTTCCTCGGCGTCTTCCTTGTTCAGGATTACGATCGGCTTGTCAGCTTCGAGTTGCAGGAATTTAGCGCGCAAAAACATAATTTAAACCTGTATATTATTTAACTCCCCACTTTTTTATTGATTGTGAAAGCTCTTTTCGCTTTTTAGCGTATTCTCCCAGCGGTATTCCCTTCATCGCGGCTTCCAAAGACTGCCTCATTGCCCTAGCACCTGACTCTGTCCCTTCCGGATGCCCGTGGATTCCGCCCCCCGCCTGGATGATAATGTTAGTCCCCATTCTTTCAAGCAGCTTCGGGACGCTCCCGGGATGGAGGCCGCCGGAGGCGACCGCGAAAACGGGTTTTATGTGGAACCAGAACTGCTCGAGGGTATGACCGCCACTGAGCTCTGTTATGAACTTACTTTCAATCTCATCTTCAATTTCGCAAGTTTCGGTGTCGGACATCTTCCCGACCCTCGCTGTCCCTATGTGTATCTGATCCACACCAATGAGCCTGGCGAGCTTCGCGACCACGAGCATTGATATTCCATGTTTAGGGTTTTTCGTGAACGCCGCGTGACCTGCCCTGTGGGCGTGTATTATGAGGTTAAGGTCATTGTTTAGCTTGCGGAGCGTCTGTAAACCCGACCAGCCGACCGAAACGATATCAATCATCATGTATTCCCCGCCGTTCTTCCGGACGAAATTCGCCCTCTTCAGCATCTCATGCGTTTCTGACGTGACGTTAGGCATGTAGAATTTTCCCTCTCCTGTTTTCTCCTCCGCTTTGTCCCTCATTCGAAGGGTTTCTATAATCCTCTTCTCGAATTTATTGAAGCTCATGCTGGTAAGATTCTCGTCATCCTTTACGATATCCATCCCTCCGACCCAGGATTCATACGCTGACTCTGCGTGTTCTTTCTCACTGAGCCCGAGCTTCGGTTTGACAATCGTCCCGAGCAAAGGACGCTTCCGGATGCGAAGCTTGTTCCTCACCCCGGGTATCCCGTATTTCGGGCCTTCAAACGATTTAATGTATTTCTTGGGAAAACGGATGTCGAGTAAACGGAGGTTTCGAACGGCCTTCATCCCGAATATGTTCCCTCCGATCGAGCTCATAAGCTGAGGAACGCTCCCGAGTTCGAAAAGGTCGAGCGGATACGCGATCTTGACTATCTTGTCCTTTTTCATTATAGAGAAAACCGCGGGCTTCAGATCCCGGAGTATGCGGGATTTCATGGTCTTGACTTCAGTCCACGTCCCTATTGAGCTCTCCCCTGCAATGTGATTACAAACGCTTTCGAGAGAAATGTTATTGGGCTCCACAAAAAACTCCGCTATCACCTCATCCCTGCCAGGAACGTATTTCAGATCCACGAAGTCTGTACGCATCTCATCAACCCCAGAATATTTATAAATTACTTTCCTTGTTAAAATATGAAACTGAGAAAATTTAACTATGCCCTCATTTTAATCCTGTTAATATTGATTGCTTTCCTTTTTTACCAGGCCTCTTTCACAGGGAATATGGCAATGATCACCGGTGAGCTTTTTTCAAGTGAGGATTACGTCAACACCTATGTACGGGTAGACGAAAACAGCATATACCTCATTTCCGGGTGCGATGCGATTATAATGTCAGTAAGCGATGAGCAGGCCTGGTCCATAAGCCTGGGTCTTGCGAACGCTTCAGGACCCCGTCCTGTTACGCATGACCTGATCAGAGACGTGTTCGATCTTTTTGGCATCGAGATTATAATGACCAAGGTTGAAAAGCTTGAGAACGATACGTATTACGCCAGGCTTTTCCTCCAGCAGGGAAACAAAATCCTGAATCTCGATTCCAGACCGAGCGACGCGATCGCGATTTCCGTACGCTACAACAAGCCTGTTTTGGTCAGGAAAGATCTGATGGAAAGCGCAGGGAGAAAGATCTGCTAACCGACATCGGCCCTGTCCCATTTCTCATAGAGCTTGTAGAATTCAAGCATGAGTTCGAACGGCTTTGAGGCTAGTTCTTTCGCCGTCTCTGTCTGCAGCATTTTTTTGAACCTCTTTATCTCGTTTTTCTTGACTATTTCGAAAGCTTCCCTTGGCTTCTTCTCCTTGAATACTATGTAATGAGAAAACTCCCTCCCGAAACCGAAAGGCCCGATCGCCTGAAGCTTGTCGGCGTCGAATATAACCTTCGCCTCTATGGTCTCCGCCTTGTGGATGCCCGCGGAATCGTGGGTTTCGATGGCGTGACAAACCTTATCTATGAAATCACTTTCGAAACCTAGTCTTTCCAGCAACAGCTTCGCCATCCTCGCCCCTATGTCCCCGTGTATCTCCTCGTTCTTCGCTTTCCCTATGTCATGCAACCAGGCCGCGATAATGCAGACGTCTTTGTTCGCATTCTCCCTCTTCGCGAGGATTTCAGCGAGCTTGACCGTCCTCTCTATGTGTTCAAAATCGTGGTTGTAGTCAAGATCCTCGCTCTTTTTCCTGGCGAACTCCTTTATCTCGTTGAGCTGCGATCTCGAAACCATAACCCTCACAATTAATTTGTTTCGGCTATTAAAATTATTCTTCCCCGTATTTCTTCTCTTCCATGTAAACCGATCCAACCGCGTATTCGGATTTAACAGTGTACACGTCTTCATCTGCCTTGCCGGAAAGGTCTAGATCGTATTTCTCTTCTTCCTTTTCCCCCTCTTCTGATGATTTTTTAACGGTGACCTCGAACATACTGTATGGAGGATTGATCTTTGAGATAGTATGGTCACTTGTTGAGAACCTCCATAACTCTTTTCCTTGTAAGCTGACGCAATAGAAATGACAGTCCCAAGAGCCGTCGTAAAATTTGTCTTTCCATACGATTGGCGGGCTCCATACAGGGCCGGAAGTTTTGAATCTCCATATTTCCTTTCCGTTTGTATCCAGACAGTATATGTTACCATCTTCACAACCGAAATATATCCTGTTTTTGTGAGACGTGAAGCCGATGCCCACAAGACCTCCTGCTCGAAATCGCCATAACTCTTTTCCTTCGAGGGAAATCGCGTAAACAATACCGTCCCTTGCAGCGTGGTATATGATGTCTTTGTGAATCATTGGCGAACAGCAATTCCCATACTTCCCCGTTCTGAACCTCCAGATTTCCTCGCCAGTCTCATCATCCACAGCGTAAAGATAGTTGTCCATGGAAGCAAAATAAACTACGCCATTGTAAAAGGTTGCAGGAAGTTCATTTGTTATTTCATCTCCTGCCTTGAACCTCCATAACTCTTTTCCTTCCAAATTCAGACAGTAAAAGTTACCGTCCGCAGAACCGAAATATACCTTACCTTTGTGTATTGCGGATGGGTAAAAAATGGAATCACCCGTCTTGAAACGCCAGACTTCTTTTCCATTGGTGTTTAAACAGTAAAGGTTTCCATCAAGACTTCCCATATATACCCTGTCTTTCAAAACAAAAGGTTTTGTAGTTAAACCCCCGCCCGCCTTGAACCTCCATATAAGCTTCCCCTTTTTCGCGTCCAGTACATATAACGATCCTACCTTCGTTCCCATGTAAACTATTCCTTTTCTAAACTCCGCTGAATTACATGCCATTTCACCGTCTGTCTTGAATTTCCAAACCATCTCGCCTGTTTTACAATCAAGTGCGTAAATGTAATGGTCCATTGAACCGAAGTAAACGATACCGTTAACAATTTTCGGAACGCTGAGTATGCTTCCCCCAGGTCCTATATCCAGTCCTCTCTTGAACATGGGTTCCTTTTTAACAACTTCAAAATCCTCGAGCTCCAAGTCGAAATCCGCGAATCCTCCGCCCAAATCCATATTAATTAAACTGAACAAAAACAATATATTAATAGAGTTGGAGAGGTCGGTGTGAATGGCTGTTTGTGACTACACGTATGATGAGGAGTCGAGGAGGATCAAAATCGATTGCCTTGGATGCGTTTACGGGGCGTCGGTCGAGGATTACGACACGTGCATGGCGATGGTTATAGACAAGATCCTCGCGAACAAGAACGTGAATTCAATCGTTCTGGCAAAAGAGAGAGAGTACGAATACTCCGGAGAACAGGTGAAGATGCTCATCGAGATAGCGAGGGTTATCGAGGATGTGGTAAGGGAAAAGCTGATTTCGTACTCAACGCTCCGGCCGGAGACCTGCGGGAAGTGTTATCCTGATTTCCCGCAGAAAATGCAGTACATCGCGATAAACCTGCTTCGCAGGGACCCCGTGGGGGCGTACGTTGAGCTGGTCAGGGAGGGGAGGGAACTCGCGATAAAGATGAAGGACAAGGATCGCTGTCAGAGGTGTTACAAACATTACAAGCAAAACATAGTCGATGTTTTGAAGGGCAAGCTCGAATCAACGAGGCTCATTCAGGTTGCCAGACCCCATCTCTCCGGATACCACGTGGGTTCAAGAGAACTTTACCGAGAGATATTCACCCCGAGCGTCCGTCCGAACTTCATGTTGACGAGGTATATGATAGCGCCACCTGAAGGAGGGAAATCTGTTGACAGGTACAAGATAGGGGATATACAAGTCGAAATCTACAGGGTCCCGCACTCAGCGAATTATTTCTATCACGTCATCCCGCCGGAATTCGACCTACCCGAGGAGAAATACGCCGTACTGGATTCTGCGAGGAGGTACATGGCTACGCACAGACCGAGAACCGCTGAGTTCGTCCGCTCGGAAAGAGTTCGCGAAATCTTCTACAACATAGGAAGGGACATGATACGGGAGGTCGCGGATAAGATGGGGATCTACCTCTCCTCCAAAGACCTCGAACAGCTGGCGAACATCCTCACGAGATATACGGCAGGTTTGGGGATTCTCGAGGTTCTCCTTGCCGATGAAAAGCTCCAAGATATCTACATAAATTCCCCCATAGAAAGCCAGCCCGTCCTTGTTTTCCACCAGGATTACCAGGAGTGCAAAACCAACCTCATCCCGACAAGGGAAGATGCCGAATCCTGGGCTACACGCTTGAGGATACAGTCGGGAAGGCCGCTTGACGAGGCGAACCCTGTTCTCGACACGGACATAAACGTGCCGGGCGGGAAGGCGAGGTTCGCTGTTATAACCAAGGGTCTTTCGCCTCATGGTTTCGGTTTCGCGATCAGAAGGCACAGGGATAAGCCATGGACGCTCCCGCTGTTTATAAAGTCGAAAATGCTCAACCCTTTGGCAGCGGGGTTGCTTTCATTCCTGGTGGACGGCTCGGTCTCGATACTCGTGGCCGGCGGAAGAGGAGCGGGAAAAACAAGCGTTCTCGGGTCTTTAATGCTCGAACTGCTTCCGAAGGTACGGATAGTTTCCATAGAGGACACGCTCGAGCTGCCCATAGACAATTTAAGAGACTTGGGCTACAACGTGGAATCCCTTAAATCGAGATCCGTCATAACAAGGGTTGAATCGGAAATGCCCGCGGAGGAGGTTCTGCGAACGGCTTTAAGACTCGGTGATTCTGCTTTGATAATAGGGGAGATACGTTCGAAGGAAGCATCCGCCCTCTACGAGGCCATGAGGATCGGGGCGCTTTCGAACGTGGTGGCGGGAACGATACACGGAGAATCCGCTTACGGTGTTTACGACAGGGTTGTTAACGATCTGGACGTTCCCCCAACGAGCTTCAAGGCGACCGACATAATCCCCATATGCAAGTCTTTGAGGTCGGCTGACGGTCTCCATCGCTTCCGGAGGCTGACGGAGATAACAGAGGTTCGGAAGCACTGGGAAACCAACCCTGTCAAGGAGGGGGGCTTCGTGAACCTCATGGAATATTCAGGCAAGGAAGACACGCTGAAACCCACGGACACGCTCGTGAACGGCGAATCGGAGGTGATAAACAGGATCGCTTCCTACGTCAAGGAATGGTCCGGAAACTGGGATGCTGTCTGGGAGAACATAAAACTTCGGGCGAAGATAAAGGAAACGCTTGTGAAACTCTCGGATAAATTTAAAATGCCTGAACTGATGGAGGCGGACTGGGTTACGCGTTCGAACTCCGAATACCATCTGATTGTGGAGAAGTTGAGGGAGGAAACAGGCGCTACGGATCCGAAAAGGGTTTTTGGGGAATGGGAGAAGTGGATAAAGGAGAAGCTAAAACAAAGGACTGATTGAATTATTAATGGGCTAGTGTAATTATTAAACATGGTCGGTTTTTTTCGGAAGAAAAAAGAGGAGGAAAAGCCTGAGGAACAGACGGGGAGGTACAGGGAATTGTCCTTCCCCTCTGAGAGATCAAGACCAGCCATAGAATCCAGGGAGTTCAGGCTTTACAAGAAAAAAACGGAAATCCCCCTGAGATGGTTTGAAAGGCTAGCGGGGTTCTCCGGAAAAATACTCACGGTCAGCCCACCTGATGAGAACACGAAAAAAGAACTGGAAAACTCGATCGCCTTCGCTGGATTGAGGATAACGCCTAAAGACGTTATGTCCCTGGTCTTTCTCACTATAATATCCTTTGTCGTACTCTCCATAATTCTGGCGGCTGCTGGTATCATTCCATTTATAGGGATTCTGTTCCTCTCCGCCGTGGGTGTAGGGTTAGGTTACTACTTCCTGAAATATCCTGTAAACCTCATGAAATCCTTCCGTATACAAGCGTCTTCTCAGGTTGTGCTCGCGATCCTTTACATGGTCGTGTCAATGAGGGTTACCCCGAACCTCGAGCGGGCCCTTAGGTTTTCCGCAGCCAACATATCGGGCCCTCTCGCCTGGGACATGCGGAGGCTTTTGTGGGATATAGAGATGGGCAAATATTATTCCGCATCCTCTGCGATGACAGATTACATATCAAAATGGAAGGCGGAGAATGAGGAATTCGCCGAGGCGTTGAGACTCATACGTGATTCCAGAACGCACACTGCAGGAAAAGCTGAGGTCATACTGGACGAATCGCTGGACGTCATACTGAACGGAACCAAAACAAGGATGAAACACTACGCTCAGGAACTCAGCATGCCTGTGAGCGTTATACACATGATGGGGATTGTTTTGCCAATTCTCGGAAGCATCATGGCACCGATGGCAGCTGTATTCCTTTCCGATATAGCGAGACCTGAATACTTCTTCGTAGGCTATGATATCGTTCTCCCGCTGTTACTAATCTGGTTCATAAATTCCATCCTCAAGAAGAGACCTACGACCTTTTCCCAGGTTGACACCTCTGCTCACCCTGACCTGCCTCCCAGAGGGAGCTTCCTGATGAAATTCAAGGGGAAGAAGGTGGTTGTCCCGGTTCTGCCCTTCTCCCTTATGATAGGACTTCTGTTCTTACTCCCGCCTGCATTCTTTTTTTCCGAGAGCCCGGGAATCCTCTTATCATCAGCAGGGAACCACAATTTCTTCTCCCTGATGATGTCCCTGATGATAATCATTGGAATAGGATTCGGGATCGCGAGTTATTTCATTCTCTCGAATTTCCAGAGAATCAGGATACAGAGAGACGTGCTATCAACCGAAGGCGAATTCGAACTCGCCCTCTTCCAGCTCGGGAACAGGATATCAGGGGGGATCCCTCCCGAACTTGCCCTTGAGAAATCGGTTGATGACGTGAAGGATTTGAGCATAGCAGGCCTCTTCACGATCACGTTGAGAAACATGAAGAATTTGGGCATGACCTTCAAGGAAGCCCTCTTCAACGAGAAATGGGGCGCCATAAGATACTATCCCAGCAAGCTCATAAAGAACATAATGTACATGGTTGTTGACATCGCGGAAAAGGGGGTTAAATACGCTGCCGAGGGGATGCTAACGGTTTCAAAATACCTCCGTAACATACGCGAGACCCAGGAATACATCCGCGAGCTTCTTCAGGAATCCGTGTCCTCCATGACCTTCCAGGCGTACCTTTTAACCCCGATGATAACGGGGTTGATAGTCTCCATGGCGCAGGTCATCATAAGGGTCCTGTCAATACTCGGAACGCAACTTCAGAATTTGAGCGCTGGTACGGAGATGGGGGTGAACATCACGGGCGGTCTGTTGACAGGGACCGGAACCGTTTCCGATGCTGTTTCCCCCGAACTGTTCCAGCTTATAATAGGGATATACCTGATAGAGATAATAATAATACTCGCGATGTTCCTCACGAAAATTTCCCAAGGAGAGAACAAGGTCCACCAGTGGTACATCGCTGGGAAAATGCTGATCGTCGCCTTATCCATGTATTTCCTGGTCGCGGTTGGATCAACCCTCATGTTCGGCGAATTAATAACCCAGGCCATTGAAGGCATGTTATGAGGATAGTATTCTAAAAAGAAGGGCCGCAGCCGAGACGTACAGACGGAAAGCTTCCTTTCGGAAGCAAACAGCATTTTCTCATGCTGCCTGTCATTTGAACTCGGGCTAGGAGCTTTCAGCGAGATTTCCTTTCGGAAGGACTCTCCACAAGCTCCTGTGCTAACCACTACACTACTGCGGCCATAGTTTTAATATTTATGACAATCCTTTTAAAAATAAAAATTACTTCTCCTCGGGTTTCATGAAGGGGAAGAAAATAACGTCGCGGATGGACGGGGAATTCGTCAGGAGCATTACCAGGCGGTCCAGTCCTAAACCTATACCCGATGTGGGGGGCATCCCGTATTCTAACGCTCGTATGAAATCCGTGTCCATCCTCTGCGCTTCCTGGTCGCCTTTTTTCAGGTCCTTTTCCGCCTTCTCCCAGTATTCCCTTAGCTGTTGCGGATCGTTTCCTTCCGAATACGTGTTGACGAGTTCCCATGTATTCACGAAAGTCTCGAACCTCTCCGCTATCCTCTCGTCTTTCGCTTTTCTCTTCGCAAGACCTGAAACATCCGCGGGGAAATCGTATATGTGTACTGGCTGGATTAGATGCTCCTCCACCTTCTCCTCGAATATCCGGAAGGCAATCTCGCCCCAGGTCATCCCGCCGTCTATATCAACCCCGAGTTTCTTCGCGATCTTTTCCGCTCCTTTTTCGTCTGTTTTGGTCAGATCCTCCCCGGTGTACTTCTTTATCGCTCTCAGCATTGACATGCGCTTCCAGGGGGTTTTGAATTCAATGACCTTCCCCTGATAGACCACTCTGGTTTTCCCTGCCACCTTCTTTACGACATGCTCTATCATCTCCTCCGTGAGGTCCATGCTGTCATTGTAGTCAGCGTAGGCGCACATGGTCTCCATCAACATGAATTCCGGGTTGTGTGTCTTATCGATCCCCTCGTTCCTGAAATCCTGGGAAAATTCGAAAATCCGCTCATACCCCCCCACGATCAACCGCTTCAGGTACATCTCGTTCGCGATCCTCATGTAGACGCTCATGTCGAGAGCATGCAGCTTGGATTCGAAGGGCCTCGCTGACGCTCCCCCGTACACGGGCTGAAGGATCGGGGTTTCGACCTCTATGAATCCCCGTTCGTTCAGGAATTCCCTGATACCCTCTATCGCCTTTCGCCTTTTCTCGAACGTTTCCCTGATCTCCGGGTTTATGAGGAGGTCCACGTATCTTTGCCGGTAGCGGAGTTCCTTGTCCTTCAGGCCGAACCA
>CBEVTC010000016.1:0-15204 GCA_965552715.1 uncultured archaeon
GACCGCTATCAATATGCTCAAACCCTTGTGTTCGCTCATAAAGTGGGAAGATAGGATGTATATCAGAACTATTATGAACAGCGTGGGGAAGAAGAACAGATAGAAAATCTGCTCCAGCGGGCTCACCGTCGAGTACTGGTTGACCATCTGCGGACTGATCTTGAAGGTATCGATGAGCAACTGCAATATGTCCGTTGCCATAATTATCTATTGGGCTAATAAGTTTAAATTTATGGGATTAAACAGTTTTGTTTACCAAGCTTATTCCATACCTATAATTGGGTTAGGTATGCCGTCAGCCCTTGTTCTACCGCGACGTCTATGCGTTGCCTTTATTGCATGTTCCAACTGATCCTCTCCTATACTCTGCTTTGCTATTGGACTGAAGTCTTCTATATTAATAAATTTATATAAGAGACCAGTCAACGTGAATTTCAGGTCTTGCTCTGTACGATAACCCCAATGATCCATGAATGAAGCCTTATCATACTTGACTATTTCTATTCCTTCTAAAGTTGACGAGTATATGACACTTCTTTGACCTTTCATACCAGTTAACCACAAATCACCTGGAAGTAGAGCATCTCTAAAATTTGTAGGGTCGACTATTCTTTTCGTTTCCTTATCAGTTATTTCCGAATAAACACCGGCAAGAGTAGATTCTTCATTTTCACCACCTTTTATCTTTCCTTTCACGTACCGGTTTGCTATAGATGTTGCTTTTGGCTCATCTACTAGTGCTGCTTTACCCAAATTTCTTAGATCTGTCAATGAAGCTGGAACTTGGTCATCTGTAAGTTCTAGAAATATTGGCTTTTCTTCGGTACTTCCAAGAGCTTTTACAGTGTAAAGTGATTTTATTTTTACAAGCCCACGTCCGAAGTTTCCAAGCGACCAGAAGTTCTGAAATGCCTCTTTTACGATTGGTATATCATTTTCAAATGCTTCTTGAGCATAATCATGTTTACGTGCTCTGAATACTTTGTACCCTGCGGTTTTATATATGTTGAATAACTCAGCAAGGATTCCACTACCGCTTGAGTAGGGTATCGCATCTTGAAGGATTTTCTGCCCTACGGCATTAAGTCCTGAGTGTGCCAAAGCTCCTAATCTTCCACATTTAGCCTTTTGCTGACCATTTGCCTCTGCTTCGTTCATAAAATAAGCATTGCGCATGCCTTTCAACAGCTCAGGGTCTACCTTTGCCGTCTGGTATTTTCCGTCGAGTCCCCTTCCTTCATTCGAGTTAATGTACTTTTTCATTTAATACACCTTTTGACCATAACTCCTAAACTTTTTAAAACCTCACCCTACTTAAACCTGTGGCTTTCTCAGCATGTTCGTGTGCTTTGTCATGTCCTACTCCTTTAAGTTCTGCAAGCTCATGCTCCAGTATGTATTTAAGTTTCCTGCTTGTAAGCGGATCAGCCTTTCCACCGTAAGCTGCGGAGTCGACGTAAACATCGTTTACTAGAATCTTGTCCTTGAATGCCGCCCCGTAGTTTATCTTATCACTCTTGTGGCCAGGATCACCGTATTGATCCAATAGCCTTCCTATCACATTATTAGAGGCAGCATAGATAGGCTTTCCCTTGTATTTTCCGATATACCTGAAACCATCCAGTCCAAGACCTTCATCTATTTGAATGTCAGAAACATCACCAGTAACTCCACCCCTTAAAAATTCGCCTATGTATTTTCCGATATTCTTGATATTATAGCTGGTATCGTTCCAAGCTTTCAATAGGTTTCCGAATGGAGTTAGGTTTACAAAATCGTTATACTTCTCTAACACTTCTGTTTTATCTGTCACCTCGAACACCCTTATCCTTTATTCTCTAACTTGTTATCTCTAATAAGTAATTAATTTACCTACTTATAAAGCTTTCGGTGGGTGTTTTTCGATATATAGAAGCGAAGTTTTTAGCGAAAATCCCGGTCCGAATTCGAGGCTGAAGGGGCTGGAAAATCCTTATTTTCGGGAGAGAAGGCAGGAAAACTTTATATATCCGAAATGGAAATAATAAATGTCAGAATTTTAAACGGTTTAGAAAAAGAGTCTAAAGCAACTTTGGGGAAAGTTGCGCAAGTCCAATTCATTTGGGGATGAATTGGCATCCAGTGAATTTGGTTCTCAGGTTTATTCTTGAGTATAAACTATTTTTGTAAAAAATAATTGGAATGAGTTAATAAAAACATTTCGATACTGGAAAACAACCATTCGAAAACATATTTTCCAGTAGAGAAATTGAAATTTAAAATGGAGGGGTGAAAATATGGATTCGCTGATACAGAAAGCGTTTGAAAATGTGTTTGAGGAAGAAACAAAAGAGGATATAAAAAAGGAGGAATCGAAAGATTTCGAGAAAGAGGAAAAACCAAGTTTTGAGCCGGAACCGAAATCTGATATGGATTCAGGAGGTGACTTCGAGCAAAAGATAAAGGATGAATTCGATCTGGATCTCCTGAAAGCGAAAATACTCGTTATGGGCATAGGAGGTGCAGGGAACAATTGCGTAACGAGACTGTCGGACTTAAGTGTTAAGGGAGCGAGAACCATCGCGATAAACACGGACGCGAAACACCTTAGCATCTCGAAAGCGGATGAAAGGGTTCTGGTAGGAAGGGAACTGACAAAAGGCTTGGGAGCAGGAGGATTCCCCGCACTGGGAAGGAAGGCAGTAGAGGAGAACGAGAGGGAGATGAAAAAACTCCTTGAAGGAATAGATATGCTATACCTGGTGACGGGCCTCGGAGGCGGAACTGGAACAGGAGGAACTCCTGTAATAGCGAAAATGGCGAAGGAAATTGGAGCGATCGTAATCGCAGGCGTGACCATGCCTTTCAAAGTGGAAGGAGCGAGAATGGGCAAAGCCGAAGACGGGTTATACCAATTGAGGCAGGTTTGTGATACGGTGATCGTAATAGAGAATGACCGTCTTCTTAGCATCGCAGGAAATTTGCCTTTGCAACAGGCGTTCGCTGTCGCTGACGATCTGGTAGCGAACATGATAAAGGGGATAACAGAGACTATCTCGCAGCCCTCGCTCGTGAACCTCGACTACGCCGATGTGAAAGCAGTAATGCATTCTGGAGGCGTTGCGACCGTGGGGTTTGGCGAATCGGATACGAAAAACCGAGCGGAGGAATGCATAATAAAGGCAATGAGCAACCCGCTGCTGGAAGTGGATTACCAGGGAGGGACAGGCGCACTGATACACATGACAGGCGGACATGACCTGAGGCTGGACGAGGTAAACATGATAGGAGAATACGTCTCGAAACAGCTCGATCCAGAAGCTCAGGTCATATGGGGCGCGAGGATAGACCCGAATTACAAGGGTAAACTAAAGGTGATAACGATCGTGACCGGCGTTAAATCCCCTTACATCCTCGGACCTGTCGCAAGGGAGGAAGGAGAGAGAGACGTGAACAAGGAATTAGGAATACCTATCCTTCAAAGATAGGTTCAAATTGACGTTCGCTTGCGGACGTCGTTCGAAAAGAGCGTATGACGCAGGTAAAACCTGCGTCGTTCGAAACTTCACCCCTCCAATAACCTTCAAAAGACACGGAAATTTATTTCCGTGTCGATTTACTTTTTCTTTTTTATTCCACCCGTTCAAATTATTTTTATGGGTTCGAAAAAGGGCCAGCTGTTTTTGATCGCGATCGTGTTTATGATAGGCATGATCTTCATAATCCAGCAGGCGCTCTTCCAGTATTCATCGATCGAGATGTCCGAACCCTTCGAGAGGAGGGACATAGACCTTTTCAGCAACATGGTCGAGATAGTGAACAAAACGATCACGGAAACTCACAGTTGTAACGAAACAAAGGACAGTTTTTATAACAAGATGGAAGAGATGAAGATCTCTCTCCTCGAGGAGCACGGAAGGGTGTACTCAATAGAGATAATCTATAACCTTGACTGCTCAAACTGGAACAACCTCCCTCCGAACCCGGGTCCCTTGAAAATAACGATCAGCGTTGCAAGCCTGGGGAGGGACACGAGAGGGACCTACGAATTCTATCACATGTAATAGAAATAACCCGGGGCGTTAAGACACTGAATACAAACTAGGGGGTTTCTGTGTTATAAACGTCATCCTACCTCTTCCATCATTTTTTCACCGTGATGAATTACCTTTCTTATAAGCCATTCCTCCAGACTTTCCTCGTGGAATTTTATAGGATTCCTCACGGCTTTCCAGTGCCATTTCAGTTCGATATCATCTGAACGGATGTCAAAACCCACCTTTCCGTCCGGTTCTACGTAATCTTTCACTTCCACGAAATTTTTTCCATTGCGGATTTGACGGTTCTCCCACCAAATCCAGAAATGCCCTCTCTTTATCCCGCCCTTCACGAACCTTTCATGCCACGCTTTCTGATGGGCCTCGTGGTCTCCTACGAGCTGATGACATATTATCCTATCCCCTCCAATTACTCTTCCGTGATTGTTGAAAAGCCATTCCTCCAGACTTTCCTCGTGGAATTTTATAGGATTCCTCACGGCTTTCCAGTGCCATTTCAGTTCGATATCATCTGAACGGATGTCAAAACCCACCTTTCCGTCCGGTTCTACGTAATCTTTCACTTCCACGAAGTTATCGTTATTCCTAATCTTCCGGTTCTCCCACCAAATCCAGAAATGCCCTCTCTTTATCCCGCCCCTTACGAACCTTTCATACCACGCTTTCTGATGGGCCTCTTGGTCTTCTGCGGGCTGTATTCCATCATCAGCCCTTCTCTTTTCAACCACGCAATCACCCCAAGACAAGTTTTTAGCGGATGTAAACTACTATTTATTAGAACCGGGATATTTATAGTTTTGCGCGGTTCGAAACATAGCCCCGGGCGGATTCGAACCACCGTCACCGGGTTTCCTCTTTCATGGCAGGAATTCTTTCCCGCTCAACGCCTTGTAAAACCAAGGCCCGATATGCTTGGCCACTACACTACGGGGCTAGGTTCGAAGGACGCAGGCGAAGCCTACGTCAAACATTCCTTTCAACTTAATATAATAAGAAGCTGTTTTTATAATTTATCTGCCCTTTAGCAACCTTAACCCTTCTTGCGTGATGGTGTAACAGGGTGAACCGACGGCTTCTATGAATTTCACATATCCCATCTCACTAAGCCTGTTGGCTATGAATATCCCGTCGCTGAATTCCTCCTCGCTGAGCATTCTTTTCAGCTCTTCCTTTCTCACGAGGAGATGCCTTCCTATCATCTCGAGAACTTGCATTTCATTTTCCACGAGCATATATATAATTGGTCTGAATTCCCTTTTATTATTTGCGCGTAACGTATGACGCAGGAACTAAAGAATAATGCACACGAAGTGTACGTCGGTTGAAAACCCTGCGTCTATCGACACTAATGCTTCGCTGTCGCCGTGGCAACGCTTATCCAGGCGAGCCCTCCGATTAGAATCAGAACAAATGCCACAAATAACGCTAGCCCGTACGAAACGGGCGAAACCCCGACTGTTTGGTCTATGTGTCCGAGGATCCAGGCGGAAATCGTGATAAGGATTCCCCCCAAAATCCATGAACCGATGAGTTTCAAAGTCATCCTCACACCCTCCTCAACTGATCCTTAAACTCCTTCGCTTTCGCTTGAAGGATCCGGGCTGACTCCTCCACTATGTATCTGGGTTCCAGGCCGGATATGCTCTCAATGTTGAACACGAATTTTGTCGGGTCGGTCTTTATCTTCACGCTGTTCCCGCTCGCCTCCTCGCAGACCTTGCAATCGTCACATTTGTAGGGATCCAAAAGAACGAGTTTCCTGTTCTTTACTCCCAAAACCTCCCTAGGACAGGATTTCACGATCTTTTTCGCTTCCTTGACCTGGGAAACCTCTATCATTGGCAGATAACTGTAGGAAACATTCGCATTTTGAAATTTTGCGTGTTCCTTCCCCCGTCCGAGCCTCGCTATAGCCTCCAGTTTGACGTGCTGTCCCTTCAGAAGCTTGACTACGGGGAAATCGGGTGACATGGGCTTCACACCCCTGTTAGAGGATTTGAGATCAGAGGAATAAACCATGGCAGGGCCTGTCTTATCGAGGGCGAAGAAGACCTCGCATGAAGGGCATCCCTTTTCTTTACACTTGCATTCGTCGGTGAAGTTGAATTTTTTAGGATCAAATTGCAGGGGAATCATGCCGAGCCTGTGAGCGATTATCTCGTCAAAGAGAGCGGAGGTGTTGTTCTGGAATTCGACAAAATCTATCGCGAGATTCGGAATCTCCGCTAGCATAACCCTTCGCAAAGCGTTCGCGAATGCAGGCGTTGCACTATCCAGAAGAAATCTGAGTTTCTCCCCTTTCCTGTTTATGATTTTTATTTTCAAGCAATCACCAAATTATAAGTATAATTAAAGCAATTAATGATATAAAAACTTTTAAAGCTTATAAGAGTTTATCAATCTGCGCGGGGGTACCCAAGCGGTCAAGCGCATGACCACTTGCATGGAAAGTGTAGGTGGTCAAGGGCTAAAGGGGCTAGATTGCTGTATGCAAGGCCAAGCTAAGGACCTAGTAGGTTAGTCCTTTCCTGGGTTCGAAAGTTGAAACCTCCAGCGGGTTTCAACCCTTCCAGTCACCAAAAAGGTATGGAGCGAGAATCCCAGCCCCCGCATTTAAACTTTTGAGAGTTTATTATGGATTTGCTCGAATTCGCGAAAAAGGTCAGGGAACTGAAGGATCTCAAGCGCACGGGCTGGGTTGAAAAGGGCGTTCGGGACCCGGAGAGCGTTGCAGACCATTCCTTCATGCTCGCGATCCTCGCTTACGTATATTCGAAAAAGCTCGGTTTCGATGCTGACAAAGCGGTCAAGATGGCTTTGTTGCATGACATCTGCGAGGTCTATTCTGGGGATATCCCTGACAAGATAAGGGACGAGGATCAGCCCGTCCCTGACAGCGAGAAGAGAGAGATAGAAAGAGAAGGGCTGAAAAAACTTATCTCGCTCCTCCCTGAGGATTTCTCGAGCGGGATATACGATCTCTGGAAGGAATTCGAGGCAAGAGAAACGAAGGAAGCGAAACTCGTGAAAGACCTTGACAAGCTCGAGATGTGCATGCAGGCGCTTGATTACTCGAAAAATTACGAAAATCTGGAGGAGTTCTTCGAGGACGGGAGGCTGAACATTAAAACCCCTGAGATAAAAAAACTTTTCGAAAAAATATACGGGGATTTCCGAAAAAAATCGTGAGATTATTTAACCTCCTGAAACAAATAATCTGTATGATAGATCCGTATATTGCTGCAGGCATAATCATATTCTTTGGTGGCGTTCTCCTGCTCAGCAGAACAAAGGCAAAGAGATATTTCGTGATTTTTATGCTCGAGACAAGGCACGGCCTTAAATTCGTGGATAAATTCGCCAGGCTTTCGCCCCCTCTTTGGAAATTCCTCGGTGATTTTGCGACGGTAGTATCATTCGGTGGTTTCGGGGCGTACTACGTTTCAAGATATCGAAACACATGGCAAATAACAGGATTGCTGGGGTTAGGATGCGTAATTCTAACCTACCTCAACTTCGGGTTAATCCCTTCGGTCACAGGTCTTTTAGTTCTGGTAGCGGGCATTATTCTTTTGAAAAGGACTGAAAAACCCGCTGTCCATCTACTCGCCACAACAATTGTGATGGGTATCATGATGTTCAACATCTACCCGAACTTTTCCAACATTGAGTTTTTGAGACCTTACATATCGATCCTTGTTGGGATATTCGGAATCCCCGCCTTTTTGATAAGCCTGCTCTTTTCCCATGCCTTCAGGATAATCGTGGAGCAAAGCCAGATCCCAGGGGTTTCCCCCCTTCTCCCGGGAATAGGGGAAGAGGGATTTGGTTTCTTTTTCCCAGGGACCGGGATTTTCATCCCGTTCTGGCAGGCCCTGATAGCGATAATAGCATTACTTGTTCCCCACGAGTTCGCACACGGCGTGCTCACGAGGTGCCATAACATAAAGCTTAAATCAGCAGGAATCCTCACGGCAGGACCAATCCCGATAGGGGCCTTTGTCGAACCTGACCAGAAGGAAATGGAGAAGCACGAAGGCAGGGAAAGGATGAGGATATACGCAGCGGGGTCTTTCACCAACCTTATCTTTTCCTTGATAGCCCTGTTTTTGCTGGTCTCTGTGATGGCTCCCATGATGGACACCATAACCGAACCCACTGGAATGGTGATAACGAACGTCATCAACGATACGCCTGCTCACGGAGTTTTGGAAAGGGATTTTGTGATAAACGAGATAAACGGGATATCCACGCTCGACATCGAATCCTTCCATTCCGCTCTCTCTAACATTAAACCAGGCCAAACCATTTCGCTTCTAACAACAAACGGGACGTTTGATCTCACGCTGGTCGAGCACCCGGAAAATTCAAGCAGAGGTTATATAGGGATAGACCTGCAGGAAAAGTTCGAGATAAGGGAAGAGTTCAAAGGCGAGTACAAGATGCAGGCGGATGCGATCCTTTTCCTGACGCCCACGCTGTTCTGGATTTTCTTCCTCAGCTTCAATATCGCCCTCGTTAACCTCCTTCCTATCATCCCTTTCGACGGGGGGAAGATGTTCGAGGAGTGCATGAGGGAATTCGGAGTAAGCAAGAAGAGAAAGGATTTGCTGCTGAAGGTCGTTATAGTGATAATACTCGCGCTGCTGCTCGTGAACGCATCACCGTTGTTATATTTATTACTTAACATGATAGGTGCATAATATATAGGAGGTGTTTGGATATGGAGAGGAACGTCAACGTTCAGATAGACCACAGGGAAAGCGGATTCTATTCGGATTCGATAAGCATAATATACAACCCCTCGAAATTCATCCTGGATTTCAAGCAAAATACGCCAAGGATAGATCAGATACACGGGAAATCACAGGAGACCATCGCCGTGAAACACAAGGTTATACTCCTGGACGTGAAGTTCGCGAAGATATTCTTTAACACCCTGAAAAAATCCATCGAAGGCTACGAGAAGAAGCACGGGGAGATCAAGACCCCGAAAACACCCAAAAAACCCAGTAAAGGCGGGATCATCACGAGCAAGGAAGAGGGCTACATAGGGTAGGTTTTTTTCGTTATTCTGCATTTTTCGTAGTGGAAACACTTATACCATATCAGGCCTACGATTGCCGAAATTATCGAGGCCAGCGAGATCCCTATCCACACGCCTGTCGCTCCGAATCCGTACACGAATGCTAGAACGTATGCGATCGGGACCGAGATGAGGATCACGCGCAAGAGCGTTAGAACGAGGGAAGGAATTCCCCTACCGGCTCCCTGGAAAGAGGAATATATCGTTATACCGATCGCTGCGAAAGGATAACTTATCACGACTATCCTCAGGTATTCCGCTCCTGACATTATAACCTGCGGGTCAGAAGTGAATATCATCATGAGATATTCAGCTATGAAGAAGAAAATCACGCCCGCCAGGCCCATTATGACTGCCGAAACCTTCATCGCGTATTTCGTGATCCACCTCGCTCTTTCGTAATCTTTTGCCCCCACGTACATGCCCACCATTGTTATCAGACCCGAGGATATCCCTATTGTGGGCAACAGAACGAGCATGTCAATCCTCAGTCCAAGACCGAATGCAGCTACGTATACGGAACCCAGAGCAATGAGGAAAACGTTGAGTATCAGCATTCCAAAAGACATGCTTATTTGAGAGAGGGAAGCGGGAATCCCCACACTGAAGATACCCTTTGTTATTTTCCAATCCATTCTGAATTTCCTGAAAGATAACGTCACGTATGTGGACTTCTTAACGAAAAATATGTGGAACATCACAAGGGCTCCTATAAACCTAGCAAGAACGCTTGCCATAGCTGCCCCGGGAACACCGTATCCGAAGAAAAATATGAATACGGGATCGAATATCGCGTTTAATATGGCTATCGTTGTCATGATCTTCATGGGGGTCTTCGCATTGCCTTCTCCCCGGAGTATGGAGGCGGCGATCATCATGGGCAGCATGAAAATCATCCCAGAGAATATGATGTTGATGTAGGCAACGGACATCTCGAGAATTTCTCCCGTAACCCCCATCGCCATGAACAGAGGCCTGCTGGTTAGAATCCCGAGAGCTGTGATCAACACGCTTATAAATATGGACAGAACGATTGCGTTCTCCGCGACCCTGTCCGCGGTCTGTTTGCTTTTCGCCCCCATCATCCTCGCGATTAGCGATGTCGTCCCTATCCCTACGCCTGATCCTATCGCGATGATTATGAATGCTATGGGGAAAGCGATAGTCACGGCCGCGATCGCCTCTGCTCCGAGCCTCCCGACGAAAATCGTATCAACTATGTTGAAGAGCGTATGGGCGAGCATCCCCACCATAATGGGGAGACCCAGCTTGAACAAACCCCTTCTTGGATCCCTCATCAACTCTTCTGGTCTATTCGACCTGTCCATGCGCAACCCCTAGTTTCGTATGATGCAGGTTTGACCTGCATCCATCTATATAGAATAGACTAATCATTTCAAAAATAAAAAGAAACAAGATCCATGTTTCTAAGTTCGGTCAAACCGCATTAAAACTCTTTGATTTTTTCCGCAATGAAATTCTTTATCTCATCTTCGTCCGGTATAGCGATAGATCTCTTGAATTTCTTCGTACCGTCAGGCAAGAAGAAACCACGCGAAATCGCTATGAACTCGTTTTCTCCCTGTTCAGAGGTCGCTTTCTTCCTTGCGACTTCCAGGAAGTTGTTCTTTCCGAACTTCACTTCATCCGCTTTTATGGTTTCGAACGTTACCATTGTATCCCTCCGTTTTTACATTTTATGGTTAATTAACTACATAATTAATATATAAAGTTATCGGTTACCGGTTTTCCTCCCCCCGGAAAAAGCGGTAGACCAAAAGGGAGCTTCGCTTCCGTTTTGAACCCAGGAAACCTTTATAAATGATGTTATTAACTAGATAGTAGTGATGTTATGAACGACAGAAAGGTGCACCAAGAAATATTAAATCTAATAGAAGAACACGGCAATGAAGACAAAGAGAAGCTTAGGAAATACCTCGAAAGAATAACATATAAAGATAGTTTGACAGGGCTCTGGAACAGAAGGTATATAGATGAAATATTACCCACGGAATTAGCAATGTCTTTTAGACGAGAAAAACCCGTCTCTTTTGTTTTTCTTGACCTAGTTGCCTTAGACGAGATAAATAACAATCAAGGCCGTGACAAAGGTGATGAAGCACTGAAAACCGTAGCTGTGTCGTTGATAGGTGGAAAATTGAAAGGTGAAATATTAAAAAATTGGATTAGAAAGACGGACGTAGTCGGAAGATACGGTGAAAAGGCAGATGAATTCGGGATCATATTAAGGGATACCGGTTCATATGGTTCATGGAAAGCCGCAGATGGCGCAAAGAAAGTTATAGAGGGTTACGATTTGTCGGTCAGTGGTGGTGTGGCTTCCAGTGAAATTGTTGGTGTTCCCTTGCTGTATGGCACGAGAGGAAGGGAAATAATAAAGGGATTTTCGGATAACGATGGCAGCTTGGAAAAGACAAAAAATGACATAATAACTTACCTGACTCTTTTGAAAAAGGAGGGGAAAAGGATCTTTACTAGGGAACAGATGAAAAACATGTTAACTAACGTATACGGTTTCTTGAAAAGTGAAGGTTTCAAGGGCAATTTGGATTTAGATTATGAAGAAATTGGTCCAAAAATAATTACAAAATACGCGGATATGGGCCTCCAATTGGCCAAAGAAAGGGGTAAAAAAAGAATTTATGTACACGGGGAACACGGTTTCGGAAGTTACAATGGTAACTTATGGGTTCCGTTGGAATAACGCTATAATTTACCAATAAACGATTTTAAATTTCTTTCTAAATTCATATCATGCAGTTCTTGATTTATCCGAGGACGGTTTCCGGAAGGGACGATCCCGGCCTGAGGAAGGCCATGGGTCGCTATCTCGACATCACTGATAACAAAAAACAAGCGAAATATCTGATAGCGAAAACAATCCCGGTGAAACTTCCAAAATCTGAGGAGAAGCTCTGGGAAGTTCACGACAGCAAAATGAAGGAATTTCGAAGGGGTTTGAAGGATTTTGATAAGGGAAGAGGGAAGCTGGAATTCGCGGAAACCTCGCTTATCGACCTCAAGCTCGAGATCGCGAAACGAATGTTAAGGAAATGTGAATTCTGCGAGAGGAAATGCGCTGTTGACAGGACTTCCGGTAAAAGGGGTTTCTGCGGGCTCGATTCGAAATCTTACCTCTCGAGCGAATTCATCCACACCGGGGAGGAGAGGAGCATCGTCCCTTCGAACACATTCTTCTTCATGGGCTGCAACTTTTACTGTGTCTACTGCCAGAACTGGACGATTTCGAGGCAGAAGGAGAAGGGAATGGAAGTGGACGGCGAAAGCTTGGCAGAGCTTGCAAGGAGAAAGGAACATTCGAGCAGGAACATAAACCTCGTCGGTGGCGACCCCACCCCTAACCTGCATACGATTCTCGAGATGCTAAAGTATCTGGACATAAACAAGCCGATAGTGTGGAACTCGAACATGTACCTTTCGAAGAAGTCAATGAAACTTCTTGAAGGCGTTGTAGACGTTTACCTGGCGGATTTCAAATACGGGAATGACGAGTGCGCGAAAAAACTCTCGAAGGTTCCGAATTACTGGAAGACCATAACCAGAAATTACTCGCTCGCTTTCAAACAGGCAGAAATCCTTATCCGCCACCTCGTCCTCCCGGACCACCTGGAATGCTGTACGAAAACGATATTCGAATGGGTGGGGAAAAACCTGGATAATAAAATACGCTTGAACATAATGGACCAGTACCACCCGGAATTCGAGGTCTTCACCTTTGAAGGGATGGAGAGGAGGGTAAACCAGGAAGAAATGGAAAGAGCATATGAGCTGGCGAAAGAAAACGGTCTGACGAATCTCGAGCCCTAAACCAACCCGTTTTCCTTCATGATCTTCGTTATCTTCTCAAGCGAGAGAACGAGTGCCTCGAACCTCTTGTCCAGTTCGTTCTCGAGCTGTTCTGATCTGTGGCGTTTCTGGTCGAAAACCTTCAGGTCCCTTACAACTCCTTCCAAAACCTTGCAGAGTCCGTGAACTTCCGGACCTCCGGATTCGATCCTCGTCTTGAGAAGCTCTATCTTCTGGTCGATCCTTTCGAGTTTCTTGTCTATCATTCAGTCCACCTCCGTGGCTTCGGGGGGCTCTGGTATGCCCTCGTGTTCCATGTCCTCGAGCCTTTTAACCCTCCTTGCGGCAGGGGGATGTGTCGAGAACGCCCCCTCGAAACCCTCCCTCTTAAAAGGATTTATTATCCAAAGACTTTCGAATGCTGGCGAACCTCCCATCGGATTCTGCCTGACAGTCTCGTTTATCTTGTTAAGGGCGGTCGCCAGATTCTTGGGTTTCCCCGAGAATCTCGAACCGTAATAATCCGCCCGGTACTCCCTCTCTTCCGTAATCGACAGCTTAACAAGGAATATCGCAAGCGGAGAGAAAACAAAGGTCGAATAAAGGATGTTCGCTATAACGCTAGTGACATTCTGTATCAATATGTCGTTGTTCGCTATGTGCCAGATTTCATGAGCAACCACGCTTTCTATCTCCCCCTTGTTCATGTTGAGCAGACCTTCGGTAACGCATACCGCAGCTTCCTTCCCCCTCCCCGTAGCGAATGAATTAGGGACGTCTACGGGAAGAATGTAGACCTTCGGTGTGGGTATCTTTGCGTTTATCGCCAGCCCCTCGACCATCTCGTTCAGTCCTTTGTTACCGCTGGGTTTGGCTTTGTATTTGCCGAGGATGATCTTTGGGGAATACGAGTAGGATACGGAATCTACAATCAGGGATATCAGAAAGAACACGCCTCCCAATAAAACGAGACCTTCGAACCCCCAGATAAAATTCCCGATTAAAAGGCCTATTGCTGTGAAAATCACGGCGAAAGATCCTAAAAGCGCGAGCACCCTGAAGCCCATAGAAACACCTCACAACTTACTATAAATCTATTGTCCTGTTAACAATAAAAATAGCTACTTTCCGAACCATTTCTTCTTGGGTTTCATTTCCCTTTTCTTGTAAGAGAGACCCGATTCCTCATGCCTGTCGTAACCTTCCATGTAAGGTTTTTTCTCTGGCGGCTTCTCGGGCAGGGGTGGTGCGGGCTTTTCAACTGGCATTGGCCTTTCGTATTGCCCCAGCGTTTTCTGATCCTTCCCCCCGGGTTTCAGTTTTTTGACGCCCGAGAGCAGGTGTTTCAGTTTGTCTACTACTGATATCTTTTTCCTCGGCGTGTACCCCAGTGTGGGGTGAAAACCCTTTTTCGGCGGAAGGAGAAGGTATACGAGGAACCCTCCTATAACAACGATCACAACGAGGATCGCCACCAGCGTTAGCAGGTCGAACGGAAGCTGACTGCCCTCAAACACCAGCTGTTCTATCTGCTGCCTGAATTCGGTAATGGACGAGTTAGCTTCCTTTAGCAGCTCGTAGACATCCATGTACTCTCCGGCCTTGAGTTTATCCTCTATATCCGTGAACATGCTCAGCAAGCGGTTGTAAGTCCTGTTTGTCAGTGTGTAATTCGCATCTGAACTTAGCGGTACCTGATTGAACTGGGAGAGCAGGGAATCAAAGAGTTCTTTCAGATCATCATACGTTTGGTTTATCTGCTTCTTGGTTTCCTCTAGCGGCTGGATAGCAAGGGTTATATCTTTCGTTGTTTTGATGCTTTCATTGCCGCTCATGTAGACCTTCAATGTAACCTTGTGATAACCGATTTCCGTTGTGTTCGTTGTGGAGAAGTTCACAGTGAAAACACCCAAATTGCCCGAAGCCAGGGTGTAACTAGTCGGGCTGACCTCTGCTGTCAGGTCTGTCAGGTTTATGACAGCATCAAATTTGGTCGTTCGCGTGTAAGCTCCCTGGTTCTTGACCGTTACTTTTGTCGAATTAGAACCTCCCTGCAAAACATAAACCTTTTCTTCATAACTCGTTATCAAAAACTCATCAGCATAGCTGTAACACTCGTGGTTTGTCACGTACCCGTTCGAGCATGAAATGGAGGAGCACGTTCCACTGGAGCACACCTCGGTATCAGCGCAGTCAGAGTCACTTGTACATTCTGCCCCCGTTTGCTGGCCGTTCCCGTTACCACCATCGGTT
>CBEVTC010000017.1:0-14765 GCA_965552715.1 uncultured archaeon
ACTCTTGTCTTTCTCTTAGAAATTTTTATAAGATTTTTCGGAAATTTTGGCGTGTCTTTAAAATTTTCCAGTGACCTGTATTTTCCTATAAATCCATCCATGTATTTTAAAATAATCTGCCCTCTGGTGTAGGGTGCCAATCTACGAAGTTCGGCTATTTTCTCGATATTTTCCCTGTGGAATAGGTGTTCGGAAATCCCCATTTCACGGGAAATTTTTACGATATCGCCTCCTTTATCATCAAAATCAAGTACAAAGAATCGATTTCCGTAATTAAAGAAGTCCAGAAAATTATTGTCATAAAAAATATCCTGGGGGTTTTCTGGAGCCACGGGGTTTTTCCTGACCTTGGGTTTTTTCCGATTGTAGATTGTTTTTTTAGTGATATTATCTTCTACCAATATCCTTCCAAATCCAGCATATACATTGTATCTATTTCTGAGTTCCACGGGTTTGTACATGATATCACTTGAGATACATTTTATTGGGGGTAAGTTTTATAAGATTCGAAACCGAGGTTCAGAAATAAATACGTTCTTGGATATAATATATTATTGGGATTCTTATGGTCAGGCTCGAAAAAATCGTCATGCATGGGTTCAAGTCATTCAAGCGCCCGACTAGCATGGTTTTCCCATCGAATTTCGCGGTAGTTACGGGACCTAACGGATGTGGTAAGAGTAATTTAGGAGACTCGATCGCGTTTGTTCTCGCCAAGTCGTCATCAAAACATCTCCGCGCCAAGAAGGCGAGCGATCTCATATTTCATGGGAGTAAGAACAAGCCTCCTTCTGAATACGCAAAGGTCAACCTGGCGTTCTCGAACAAGAGCAAACTCCTCCCCATGAGTGAAGAGGAAGTTATGGTCATGAGGAGGCTGAACAAGGAAGGCGTTTCCTCCTACAGGATAAACGGGAAAATGACGACACGCCAGCAGATCCTTGACATCTTCACGCAGGCGAGGCTGAATCCCGGAGGGCATAACATAATCAGGCAAGGAGATGTCTCGAAGATAATAGACATGAACCCCCTCGAGAGGAGGGGGATAATAGACGAGATCTCGGGGATAACGGAATACGACGATAAGAGGAACCAGGCATTGAAACAACTGGAAAAGGTAGAGGAGAAGGTGAGGGAAGCCGAAATCATCCTCGAGCAGAAGGAGGAAATCATAGAGAAGTTAAAAAGGGACAGGGACTCCGCCATGGAGTACCAAAGATTTCAGAACGAGATCGAACTCGTGAAATCCACAATCATATGGAAGGAGTTCACCTCGGCCGAGAAGAACATAGGGACTATCGATGAAAGGGTAGAGGAGGGGGAAAGCGAGGTGAAAGACCTGGGAGAAGAAATAAAAAAGATAGACAGGGAAATCGGGGAAAGGGAGAAGGAAATGGAAAACCTCATGAAGGAAGTCATGAGGAAGGACGAAATTGAGATAACGAAGAAGATATCGAAACTCGAATCCTCCATAGGGAACAAGGAGAACCTGATACTTTCGAACGAGAGGGAGATCAGGAGACTGAATGAGATGATTAAAAGCCTGAGCGCGTTGGGGAGGGGGATATCCCCTGACCTCAAGCCCGTTCTTGAAATGAAGGGCGTCCACGGCTTCGTCAAGGATCTGATAATCGTCCCTGACCAGTACAGGGTAGCGGCGGATGTCGCGGCCGGTTCGCACATGAACGACATAGTCGTTGATGACCTGAACACCGCGATACTCTGCGTGAAATATCTGAAAGAGAAGAAGATAGGGAGGTCAAGGTTCCTCCCGCTGGACAAGATTCGTTCGTTCCCGAAACAAGCGCTGCCTACGGGAACGCTCGGCTGGTTGTCTGAGCTCGTCCACCACGAGAGGGAGCATTCGCCTGTGGTGGAATACGTTCTCGGGAGGACGGCGTGCGTGAACGACATAGACAAGGCGAAGAATATAGCTGAGAAGAACCGCATCCGGATGGTCACGCTGGACGGGGATGTTTTCGAAACTTCCGGAGCCGTGTTCGGGGGGCATTACGTGAAGCATGCGAAACCCGAGGTCTCGAAATACAACAAGGAAAAGGAAAAGCTCGATGAGGAGAACCACGTCCTAAAGCTGGAAATCGAGGAGCTGGAGGGGAAGCTGAAGGAAACGAGGAAAAGCATGAAGGGCTTCGAAACGTTCGATTTCGAGAAGAAAAGGAAGAATGTGAAAGGGGAAATCGATACCCTAGGCGAAAAGAGGAGGGGGTTTTACGAGAAGATGACAAACCTCCAGGAGGAGGTCAACAGGTTCAGGATAAACAAGGCGAAATACGAGGCGAACTTCGACAACCTTCGAATACAATGGGAAGAGCACAAGAAGAAGTGGGATTCTCTCGAAAACAAGGAGTTCTACCAGAAAAAGGGCGTGCATATGCTGAAGGAAAGGGAGAAGGAGATCCTGGAGGGGATCTCTTCCCTGGGACCCGTGAACATGAAGGCGATAGAGGAGTTCGAAATACTTTACGAGGAGTTCGAGGAGTTCAGGGAGAGGGTTGAGAAGATATCGAATGAGAAAGATTCTATAGTCAAGAGCATAACGGAAATAGAGAACAAGAAGCGCGAGATTTTCACGCTGACCATGGAGGAGATGTCGAAACTCTTCAAGGAGATTTACAGCGAACTCACGAACGGGGAAGCGGACTTGGGGTTGGAAACCCCTGAAGACATAAATTCAGGTCTGTTGATATCCGCGCAGCCACCGGGGAAGAAGCTTCTCTACATAGACGCGATGTCAGGAGGGGAGAAGGTCCTCACCGCGCTCGCATTCCTCTTCACGATACAGAGATACAAGCCCTCGCCTTTCTACGTTCTCGATGAAATAGATGCCGCCCTGGACAAGCCGAACACGATGAGGGTTGTTGAGCTGGTAAAGAAGCAATCAAAAGACGTCCAGTTCATAATAATTTCACACAACAACGAGATGGTCAAGGCGGCTGACATAGTTTACGGGATTTCGATGGAGGAAGGGGAATCGAAAGTAATAGGGATTAAGCTTCCTCAGGAGAACTAGGGAAAACTGGGTCTCGTAGTCATCTCGGGCATCGCCTTGGGAATTTTCACTCCCTTTTTCTTTCTTTTTAACAAAACTCCGGCTGTGATGACAACCAGCACAATAACTACAACAGCAATTAACCACAACCATTCCATAAAGGGTGGTATTTCCGGAACCTTGCATGTTAACGTTTCGCTGTCACACCCGTACCCGCACGTCTGGATTTTCGTCCAGCCTGTCCCGTCCTCGCTGCATTCCTGAAGGTCGTCCCCCAGGCATCTCTTATCCCCGGCCACACAAACCTCAGCAAGCTCTTCGTAGCTCTCGCCGAAAACGAATGTTTCAGTCTGGTCGAGAACGGACACGTCAACCTCATCGTCAACGGAATACGTGATGACGAGTTCCTGGTCAGGGTTCACCTCACTGTAAAGGAAAACGTATTCAGGGTCCTTCTCCGCCACCTCGTAACTCGCGCCGGGAGCGGAGACCGTGATATTATCAGAGGAGGAGGCGAATGCCTTGGGGATCTTCTCGTGAAGCATGAAGTTCCTGACCTTTCTCTGCCCCTTGTATTTTATGGTCAGGGTTATGTTCGATTTGGCGGAGAACGATTCCATGAATTTGTTAACCTCCAGGTCAGAGGTTATCGAGGCGGACAGCCTCATGAGGTTTTCCGTGGCCTGGTCGCTCAGTTTCCCCTTCTCCAGAACACTCTCTATCGCTGCAAGCAGTTTCGTGTTGTTACGCAAGCCAACACCCGGGACGAGTTCGAATTTCTTGCTCGCGTTTTCCCCTCCCTCATCCGGGAGCCCGCCTGAAGGGCCGCCGGGTCCTCCGGGACCTCCGGGACCTCCTGGTGAGGTTATTGAAATCGGTATGGTGATTGTTTTAGAGTCGGCGTTGGAAGGGGTTACGTAGATGTAAATATTGGTGGAACTGGGAATCGTTCCGAAACTAATGGTCCATGAAGTCCCCCAGTTCTCGTTGGGGTCGATGGTGGATTCGGTCTGGCTCAGGCTGCCGGAGGAATTCGTAACCCCTGAAGGGAGGGAGAGCGTGATACCAACGTCATTGGCCACGGTTTCCCCGGAGTTCCTGAAGTTCAGGTTTATCGTGCTGGAGCCGGTCGGATCGGAGTAGGATGTGGGGGAATAGGAATTTATCGTTATAACGGGAGGGAGAATAACATCGAAACTGCTGGTATCTCCTGATTCACCTGAACACCCGCCCGAAACCGTGACCGTTATCTTCTGCGCGCTTGCCGTATCTGTGGTGGTAACGGTTGTCCATGTAACGCTGGACTGGCCTGTGATTGACTTGGTCTGTCTCTCCTCTGTGATGGAACACACGGGACACTGGGAAAAATCAAGGTAAGCCGAATTGCAGGAACCCGACCAGCCGGAAGCCGAGACCGTGAAGGTCTTCCCCTTCATAACGGTCCCCGTGTCTGCTCCTGCCTGGGAATATGAAGTGATCATCGCTGCCTGGGCACTCGGGACTAGGAATAAACACAAAAACAAAATCAGAACATATCGAATCTTTAACATCCCTACCACTCCATCTCCCCTATCCTGAACCACTGGTTAATGATTTCCACGCTTCCCGTGTAGTTTGCGGTTATGCCTACCATGTAATCCCCGTCTTGCCAGCTCCCGCTCGGCACTATCTTTATTATCCCGTAACCGTCCGAGCCCGTGACGTTCTTCACATTCGTTACCGAGTAATCCGGCCCCTCCGAAAGCATCATAGCCCCAATGGGGGTCATCCGCATGACCGATTTCAACGCCAAGACCGTCCCCTGCATCGGGCTCTGGTCAAAGGAATACGTCCTCATGAGGAAGGTCACGTTGTCGGTGTCATTCAACTTCCACCTGTCCTTAACGATAAGCATGTCAAGCGTGGAGTTGAAGTCCGCGATCCTCCATCTCGGCTGGAGCTCCCAGGAGACGTTTTCCTTCTCCTCTCCGAACCTCATTTCCCCGAACCAGAACGCGTTCGGAAGGTTGCCCCACATCTCGCGGATTTCGTTTGATTCCGTTCCATAGAAATCGTAATAATCTGTTATATTCGGATCTTCCACGCTATCATTCTTCCACCCGTCCTGCGTTATGTCCAGGTCGTCGTCCACCAGTATGTTCGTGAGGTTCTGCAATCCGTCTTCCCTGTCGTCAAAAAGGATCGCGTAGAAAGTCTTGTCTTTCGCTCCGTCCATGTCGAAATCTATCCCCTCTGCCGATTCGTCCAAAATCCTGAAGTAGCTGGTCGTGTTGTCCATCACCCTCACTTCCACCCTTGGTTTCACTCCGGGAAGCTGGGAGAAGTTCGCTATGAGTATTCCTTCCCAGGAACCCGGCCCGAACTTAGCGACGTAGAGTTCGGAGGTGAAGTTCTCGCCCATGCTTGCAGGAACCTTCCCTGAACTGAAGTTCCCGTCCGTGTCGAACCACGCCATCTTCACACATTCGTCAATGCCCCAGTTGTCGCACATCGGGTAATCGCCCGTTTCATTGCCTGCGAATATCACGTCGTAAACTGTCCCGCTTAAGTTCAGGACCATCATCCTCCATCTTTTCCTTCCATTGTCTTCCACCTTTAGCGGCCAGATAGTGCCGGGGTTAAGTCCGGCAACGCCTATCACAACACCTTGATTCTGGGCCTGGGTGGCGTTGGAGTGAAGGACGTAAGTCATGTAAGTCTTTCCCTTGTACGTGATGTCGATTTGGTCGCCGACCGTGTAATTCGTGGTGTTCGCGAACGTGAAGTTGCAGCTTTCTTTCTGCACCCACACCACGCCACTCTCGTTCACGTAGTAATAATACCTCGGGCTGTCCAGCCTGTTGCTTTCGAACGTGGCGTTAACCGTCCCGATACCTTCAGCGGGCGGGACGAACACGCTCCCGGGACATTCGGATGAGGGATCACCCAGTTCTCCGAGAGTGGAATCCGCGGCTCCTTCGTAATAAATCACGCCTCCGGATGCGTTCACTGTTTCGAGCTCGATTCCATCGCTTCCGTAGGTCTCCCAGTCATATCTGTCTATCGGCATGGCGTATATGTTGCCAACAATATAATTGGCATCGCCGAGATAATTTTCCACCAGGAATGCCCTCATCGTGACCCTTGGCCACTTCCACTCTTCCAGACTCTCTGTTTTACCGTCCTTCTCTGCTTCCATTTCAAACATGTATTCCCCGGAATTCGAGTATCCCAAGTCGGTGAGATTTACCACTATTTCACCGATTCCGTTTATGCTTTTGTTCGGAACCGGAGAAGGCGGAACCATCTGAACCCCGGATGCGGTCTTTATCTTTATCCAGGGCAGGGAAACGTTCGCGGTCGTGTCGACCCCTGCGGGGGTCCTGACGATTATCGGGATTGTTATGTTGCTTCCGAGTTTGAAGTCTCCCAGTTCTCCCCAGTCTCCCACCTCTTTCGAATAAACCTTTATCCTGTTCGCATTGGGATCAATGCTGAGGAGCGTAACGGTGTCGTTGAATCCGAACGTCCTTGTTGACATGTCAGAATTTATGGGTATTATTGCGGACGTGTTCGTGAAGTTGTTGTTCTTCGAGTATATCATGATGTCATAAACACCTTTTGTAGCGTTATCCAGAAGGGCGAAATACAGGGTTCCGTTCTTGTATCCGTCTCCGTCAAGGTCGAGACCGCTGGCTCCTTCCCTGCCCCACTTGCCGAGATATTCTTCTTCTAATACCCCTATGTTTATCACTCCGCTCTTGGAGAGCGACGTGTTCACATACGCCCCTGTGTTGGCTAAGACGTTCATTCCCTCGAGTTTAACAACCCTCTTTAAGATGTTCTTGACCTTCCACTTGCCCCCGTAAGGATCGGTAAATGTATCTCCTATGCCACTTCCCGCCACGCCCGTGAAATCCCCGTCAGAACTCATGTACAGATCGGTTGTGTTTTGGTAGATGTAGACGTATTTGGTCCCGTTGAACCCGGGCATGTGCTCCCCTATGTCCTCGTTCTGAACGAGGTTTCGATAACCATGATAAATGCTTGTATAATTCGAATTGGCAGGTATCATAACGTATCCAAACCTGTCGCATCCCCCCGGAGTGCAGTTCACGTCCGCCTCTCCGCATACCTTCCCGTTCGCATGCCTTACGGTGAATATCCCCGGATCCGACCCCCCGACACTCGTTATGGTCCAGTTCTTCCCTCCGAGGCCGCCCGGCACGCTCGTGTTGTCGATAACGCTGCTGTCGTTCGTGAAGACCTGGGACGTGTTCAATACAGTGGTCGAGTTGATCCACATATGAGTGGAGTTCGAGTAAACGTAGATCTCGGTCTCATCCTGTTTGCAGCTGGGTCTTTGATTCCAGTCGCCCCTGAAATCTATGCACCATTTGCTCCCCCTGTTGAAGCTGTACTTCTCGGCAACGGTTAAATTAACACCTCCACTGTGGATGGAGACTATTTTCTCCGCATATCCGGGCATGACCCTGAACCTCTCATCGTTCGAATCCCCGTTGTTCTGCCTCCCCACGTCCAGGACATACCAGTCGTTCCCGTTAACATTAACCATCCCTTTCTCTTCCGGCGTCACTCCCGTGAGGTCCGTCTGGTTGCTTATCCAGACGTGGCTTGTGTTCGAGAAGACGTAAACCGTGTTCGGACCGCATTTTTGATTATTCTGCCAGCTGTTTGTGACACAGAAAGTATTTCCTTTCACGGTCGTGTAGTTTTTATCGCTCACTATCAGAAGGCTTTCATTCACGCCTTGGCAATTCCCCATACAACTCTTGAATACCTGATCATCCGTGTACTCGAAACACATACCGGGACCACAACTCCCATTCGCATCCTCGATAGTCCAGTTCCTGTTCCCTGTGAAAATCTTATCTCCTGTCACGTTCGGCGTTATGCCGGTCATGCTTATAATGCTGGAGCTCACGTTGCTCGTGTTGAGCCAGACATGGGTCGTGTTTGCAACAGACCACACCATCCTACCGGGGCAGCCGCCACCGCCCCATGTTGACCCGTTGTCTAACACGCATGCCGGACCTGCGTAATCATAGCCAGCGTATTTTGAATCCACGGTGAAATTTGTGCTGTTACCCCAGATACAGATTTTACCTGATTCCCCTGGACATACATCAGCTTCTAATCCTATAGCGAACCTGTTCTCATTACCCAGCGATGTTTCTGAATTATCCGTGTACGCGTCACTGTCGAGCCCCCTCTTGTTTTCACAGGTGTCCCTGTCGTTGTTCATGTTCATCTCCCTGCTCGAGCTGTCCTGCTCCCGTGTATGTGACTCCTCTATGCTCGGTATGGAAACGATGAATTCCTTTATCATGAACTCGGCTCCCGTCCCACTGATTATCCCGTTCGTGTCGTTCACCCTGAATTCGGCAAAATACCTACCTGAAGAAAGACCTGAAAGTGAAACGTTCACCTCGCAGACATTGGATTGCAGGCAGGTTGTCGAGTAGTTCGCTTTCTTCGGCATCCCTGCCTTTTCATCAAATATCGAGAACAGTCTGGTTCCGCTTTCGCTGAGGTTGTGCGGACTATCGTCGAAATTCAAACCCTCGAATGTGACGGAAAGGTTCTCATTCGATGAGAAAACAGGCGGCCAGTCTTCAATACCCCTGTAATAAACATCAATCTTGTAGGAGGCGACCTCGAACCAGAACGTCCCTATGTCCGTCCCCTTGCCAGTCACGGTCACTTCAACATTCGCCTGATGACGTCCCTCGTTTTGCAATCCTGTTATGTTCACGACCATCATCTCAATTTCCATTCCGGGTCCGTCCCCGCCTTCTTTGAAGGTGACATTCTTTACGTCGTATTCTTTGTCATATGGAACTTCAGGCGGAGGCCAGGAAACCATCCAGTTGACGCTTCTGACGCTTATGGTGTTCGGGATGTGTATGATCTCAGGGTTTTGCGGGTCTCTCGGCATCACGCCGAACAAAACTTCACCTCCCGTGGGATATGTGGGCTGTTCCCATTTGGCCGTTAGGTTGCCGCCATCGTTAGATATGGGTATCGTTTCCACCCAGAAATTGCGGACTTCAAAACCGCCCCAGCCGAAATACGTCTTGCCGGTTTCTGTGTCGTTAAGAATAATGTCAACCCCGTACCAGCCTGTGGGAATCCCTGACCCCGTCGGGACGATCTTGATGGTCGCAGTCGAGTTTATGACCATCCCTTTCACGACGCTGTAATCGGATTCGCCTATTTCCTTCATTAGCTGGTCGTTCCACAGACCTTCGATGCCCGCCACAAGACCTTCGCATCCCGTGCACGTCAGGCCGGATTCCATTCCCATGTCAAGCATGCTGCCCTTGTCGATATCCACGACGTGGACGTTCAGGGTGATGTTCTCCCCTGTCCCTGAATAGCATGGATCTTGATTGCATTCGGGTTTCCCCCATACCATGTATTTCTTGAGCATGAAAAACGCCTGTCCGATCCCCTCCTCGTAGGGCGGGCCGGTGAGGTTTGCCCTGAACCTGAACTTCATGGTGAAGAATCCCTCTTCATCGGGAGCAAGGAAAGACAAGACCCCATCGTTAGATACGTTTTCGCTGCTTATGTTCGTCTTGATGTCAAGCTCCCTGAATTCCGGGAATTCCTTCCTCATCTCGATAATTTTCGCATCCATTATCCTGCTCGCGTTCAGCTCCTCCCTGGTTGAGAGGTCCATAACCTTTAGTTTTATCCTCACTGTCGTGTTGGGACCGAAGAACCCGAAATCCTCTCCCTTGAAATCCACTGTTGCTCCCCTTGCCAAAAGTCTCTGTACGCCGAAATTGACTCCTGTTGTCTTTGTTCCTAGGGAATGGGTAACCTTTATTTTCGCGTGGTAGAATCCCGTCTTGTTGAGGCCGCTCGTTATGATAAGCATGCACTGCCTCAACATCTGTGGTGGGGGGCCTTCTTCTCCTCCACCAATTCCAAAGTAAGACATTATGTTGGTCAAATTTTTCGCATCATAAGTAACCTCAGAAAGATGCGAAACGCCCCTCTCATCTTTCAATTCCACCAGCGTGACCAGTAAAGGGCATTCATCATCATTCGGTGTGGACGCATTGTCTATGTCGATTACGCCTTCTCCTCCCGCTCCCGGAGGACCTCCTTTCATTCCCTCCATTCCGCCTGCGGTGACATTCAAAAGCATTGTCATTATCGTTATGTTCTTTTGCGGGGCGAACGCGTTTATTTCTGCTCCCGGCCCCTCGGCCTGGTCCATGAATTCGTGATTCATCGCTACAGCCATTAGCTTCACTACCTCAACGGAGAATCCTGTATAGAAGTCCTGCGTGTACCCCCCGTACGTTCCCGTTATCTTCACACCGTAATCCCCCGTGAGTGAACCCGTTTCAAAATCGGAATAATATACTCCAGTTGTCTCCTTTGTCAGGGATTTCGTTGTCATGCTCCCGTTCGGGTAGCTTATTACAACGCTGCTTGAGGAAAGGTCCACCGGCGTTCCGGCCGCGCTCTTGGATATGACGTTTACCCTCACGGTCGAATCCGGGGCAAAGGAAGCGCTTGGCGAACCTGAGAGATCCGTGACCTTACCCATCAGCTTGAACGATTCGACAAAAAAGATCTCTATCCCCATGGAATCGTTGACGCTTATGATGTACGTATCCGGCGTGGAAGGTGCCTGGAAACTCGAGACTAAGAAGCCGAAGCTGTTCGTCGTCCCGGAAGTCGTTCCCTCCGAGTTCCCGGCTGAATCGTAAAGTACGACACTCACATCCTGACCGGAAAGCAGGGATTTGTTTTCATTCTTTGCGAGGACTATGAAGTTCACCGTGCTCCCCGCGCTGTAAACGGGGTCTGAAACCGGCTTTGCCAAGATGGTTTTGTTCGCTCCCGGGTCGATCTCGCCAATAAGGTAATCCTTGAACCTGTCGCCTTCCCTGAGGTTCTGCTTTTCAAGTTCGCTGTCGCCTCCAGAATCCTCGGTGTCGTTGTAAAGAAGGAAACGGTTGTCATCATCTATGTACAGCGTATCGTAGGTGTTGTTCAGATTCTGGTCAACTAGAACGAAGTGATACGTTGTGGCTCCTATTATCTGGGTTCCGTAATGAAGGATATCTGAAATTGAAAGCGCCATGAGGTCGGTGTAATTCCCGCCTCCCTGACCCGCGCTCGTTATCAGCGTGTCCGTTGAAACGTTGACAACTTCGGACGTTTTTATCATATGCGCTTCCAGATAAATCATCTCGGAGAGCATGCCGAAATAAAGCGTTACGCTGTCCGACCCGTCGCTAATGATCACGTGATAGTTTCCGGCGGGGGTCTCGCTCTCATTCAGGAGGTGGGTCAGATTGAAGGTGTTCGGTGTTCCGCCGCTTGAGGTGGTGTTGAATGACGTTACATCAGAAGTGGAATTGTGAATCGTAGCCGTCACGTTGAGAACACCCGAACCTCCTGCCGTCCCCGTTATCGTCATGGTCTCGTTGATCACGTATACGGGCTTGTCCGTGGAAGCGGAAATCGCAAAAACAGAGGCAGGTAGGAATAAGAGAAATAAACAAATAGCGAATATCGCGATTAACTTATTATCCAAGCACCCCACCCCAAGTTTAAACAAATGTTTAAACATCTATCGGTTTTTATTTTCTAATAGTTAGATATTTTAAATGTTTAAATAGTTTTACTTGCACTGGTCAGTTACTAAAAATTTAAAAAATCACTTCTTTCCGAAGATCTTTGTCTCGATCCCCGCCTGCTTCAGGAGTTCGACACCTTCGTTGTCGGGGTAATACTCTATGTAGACTACGCGCTTTATCCCCGAGTTGATTATCATTTTTGCGCATATCGTGCAGGGTTTCGCGTTCACGTACATTGTCGCTCCCACCATCCGGAGGGGATCTCCCCTTATTATCGCGTTCTGCTCGGCATGAACGCCTCTGCATATTTCATGCCTTGTCCCGGACGGGATCTTGAGCTTGTCCCTCAGACATCCTATCTCCGAGCAATGGGGGAGTTCCCTGGGCGCTCCGTTGAACCCCGTTGAAACTATGGTCTTGTCACTGACCACCGCAGCCCCTATGTTGTGGCGCATGCATGTCGAACGCCTGCTTATCGCTTCCACCACGCCCATCCAGTATTCGTCCCATTCCGGCCGGGAGTTTTTTGGTTTCATAAAAAAACACACAAAACCTATATTATTATTCATATTAATAAATCTATCAGCTTTCGAACTCCAGGACGTCCCCGATCTCCGTTTTCGTTTTCTCCACGAGGCCCGAGCCGACCTCAAGAACGTATCTGCAGTTTTGTTTGGGTTTGTATATCTTCCAAGATTTCGGATTCTTGCCCATTGGTTTCACGGAGTGCTTGATGTCAACTATGCGCTTGTCTTTGTCTATGAAAACGATGTCTATAGGGAAGCGCATTCCGAACATCCATATCTCATGTTTTCTTTCGTTTCTGAAAACCATGAGAAAGCCGGAATCTTTCGAAAGCTCTTTACGAAACATCAGGCCCTTCGTTTTCTTCCCGACGGAGTCCGCGATCTCGAGCTTTTTCACGAGAATTTTATCCTTGGTGAGGTTTTTTATCATGCGGATTCCTTCAATTCGTTCAACTGGCCTTTGACATCCCGAGCGATTTTCGGACCTATCAGTCTGGAAAGGCTTTCCAGCGGGACCTTCCTGAGGTCGGAAAGCTTTCTGAGTCTGGAATTGTGGAGTGTTCGCGCCCTTGCTCTCCCTATACCTTTCAGCCTCACGAGCGGAAGAAGTTCTTCTCTGATTCCGTACTTCACCCTCAATCTCGTTTTTCGGATGTGCTTGAGCAGGTCCTTCAGACCTAGCAGAAGCGTGAGCTCCTGTGTCGCGTATAGCAACCAGTCAGCGTTCGAAAGGCGGACGTGCAGTTCTCCGGGGGTCACGCCGAAGTTTTCGAGTATCAGATCCTCCCCCATCTCCTCTGTCCATTCCGAGAAAAACCATGCGGTCTTTATCGATCGGGTGTAATCTTCATATTCGACATCCCATGGATTCGGTGGCTTCTCGAGAAGGAGTTTTTCATTTTCTATAAGTACTTCGTTTATCTTATCAAAGTCTTTCTTTCTCAACGAAAGCGCAGGCCGCATTTCAAGCGTGTTGGAAATGAGCTGGAACAGGGCAAAGGGGTGGACGAAATCTTTTGCTGTCCCGAGGTTCTTTATCAGATAGTTCGCGGTCACGGGGTCTATGTAAAGCTCGGAAACCCTCTTTCCTATCAATGTCGCTTCCAGCTTCTCATCGCCGGCGAGTTCGCTCGCGGACCGGAATGGGTTCTCGTCGCTTTCGCTCCTTTCGGAACCCTTGACGAAGCCGAAATCCTTCAGCATTTCTATGACCCCCTCGAGCTTGCTTTTCAGCAGCGAGAGATCTCCGTACTGGTGGGCGTAGAAGGTCTTTGAGAAGAATTCGAGGAGCTTTTCTTTGGAAAATGCTATTCCTGATGATATGAGAGCGAGCGAATGCATGCGGAGGACGGGCTCAACCCCGAGTTTCGATTGTATCTCTTCGGGTTCGCCGTTTACGTACGTGTCGAAAACGTATTCCGCCTCCCCCTTGCTCTTTGCTATGAGGATCGCCTCCCCTTCCCTGTCGTATTTCGGTCGACCCGCTCTCCCCATCATCTGCTGTATCTCGAGGACAGGAATGTAATCGCTCCCGTATCCCCTCGAGAACCGCTTGAGGTCGCGGACCACAACCCTGTATGCAGGGAGGTTGACGCCCCACGCGAGGGTTGGAGTCGCGGCGATAACCTTTATCGTTCCCTCCTTGAACCCGTCCTCTATCGTCTTTCTCTGCTTATTCGTTAATCCCGCGTGGTGGAAGGCAACGCCGTTAAGAACCTGGTTCGAGAGTTTTTCGCACTGCAAGGTTGGTCTTTCTACCGAACCGAGAACGCTTTCGGATATTTTTTTAAGCTTTGCTCTTTCGGACGTTTCGAGCCTCTCCTTCACCATCCTTCCGAGATTCCCGGCCAGGGATTCCGTATTCCTCCGGGTGGAGACGAAAACCAGGGCTTGCTTCTTCTTTCGAAGGGTGTCCTTCGCTATCTCGAAATCGGGCGGGTATTCGCTGCCGAGTTCTTTCTTATCTTTCTTGGGCTCGTAATGGATTTCCCTGTCGAAACACACGCCCCTGTAAAGCTTGACCGGCCGATAGTCAGAGCGAACGGCTTTCGCTCCAAGCCATTCCGCTATCTCCTCGTAGTTTTTGATGGTTGCGGAAAGCGCGAGTATCTGGGGGTTTATCATGCTCTTTAGCTTGGTTAGCGTGACCTCGAGGGTTGGTCCTCTGCCCGGGTCGTTCAGAAGGTGTATCTCGTCCGCCACGACCAGGCCGATCTGGTCTATCCAGGGAATCCCGTGACGGAGCAAGGAGTCGAATTTCTCCGAGGTGACTATTATGAGATCGAACCTCGCCAGCCAGTGATCGCTCGAATCCAAGTCTCCGATGCTGAGCGCGATTCTTATCCCTAGCGGTTCGTACTTCTCCTTGAACTCGTGATATTTCTCGCTGGCGAGCGCGCGCAGGGGCACGATGTAAACGACTTTCCTTCCCTCTTTGATCGCGTTCAGGGCCGCGAACTCCGCAACGAGCGTTTTCCCGCTCGCTGTTGGAGCGGCTAAGACGAGGCTTTCCCCTTCCAAAACCCCTGCCTTCAGGGCTTCCTCTTGGACGGGGTTGAGCTTCGGAAATCCTGATTTCTCAAGAACCTGTTTCACAACGGAATCCATAGTTATAAAATAAGG
>CBEVTC010000018.1:0-14605 GCA_965552715.1 uncultured archaeon
CGCTGAGGCGAGATTTCAAATTTATATATGAATGTGAATTTATAAACTTAGAGGTTCGCTATGGTGTTGGAAAAATTCGGATCTGGAGTGAAGGATGTATTTCGGAAAGTCATGGGACTAGGCGTCGTCGACAAGGAAGCGGTTGAATCCATAATACGTGATTTGCAAAGAACGCTCATTCAATCGGATGTTGATGTCAGGCTCGTTTCCGAGATCTCAAAAAACATAAAGGACAAGGTTCTGAAGGATCCTCCTAAGGGTATGACGCTCAAGGAGTATTTCGTAAAGACCCTGTACGAGGAGATCGTTTCGCTTCTCGGGAAGGAAGGGGGGAAGCTTTCATTAGGAAATCAGAAAATCCTCTTGATAGGACTGTTCGGTTCCGGGAAGACAACAACGTGCGGTAAACTGGCGAAATGGTTCAAGAAAAGGGGTTTGTCCATCGCTCTCGTCGCTTGCGACACGCACAGGGCTGCTGCGCAGGAACAATTAAAACAGATAGGGAAGCAGGTTGAGATCCCTGTGTATTCCGAGGGGAAGAAACCGGAGGATATCGCCAAGAACGCGGTTAAAAAGGCGAAGGAAAACGTTCTGATTTTCGACTCGGCAGGGAGGGATGCGTTGGACGGCAAGCTGGCAAAGGAACTGAAAAAGCTGGGTGAGATCATAAAACCGGACGAGGTTTTTCTCGTGATCCCGGCTGACATAGGGCAGGCCGCGAGGAAGCAGTCCGAGGAGTTCAACAAGTTAGTTGGCATAACGGGCCTGATAGTCACGAAACTAGACGGAACAGCCAGGGGGGGAGGAGCTCTAGCAGCGGCGAGCGTTTCCGAATCAAACGTCCGGATGATAGGGGTTGGAGAAAAGCTCGATGCTTTCGAGGAGTACGATCCTAAAAGGTTCGTTTCAAGGGTGATAGGTTACGGCGATCTTCAGGGATTACTCGAGAAGGCGAAGGAGTCAGGAGCGGAGGAGACCGCGAAGAAAATAATCGAAGGGAAATTCACGCTCAACGAATTCTACGAGCAGCTGGGTTCGCTGCAGAAAATGGGTTCCATGTCGAGCCTTATGGACATGATCCCGGGTTTCTCCAGTGGAGCGCTCGCGAAGAAAATGCCGAAGGGTTTCCTCGACGTCCAGGAGGACAAGATGAAGAGGTGGAAGTTCGTGATCGACTCCATGACGCCGAAGGAGAGGGAAGATCCCGATACGATAAAGCAATCGAGGGTTCAGAGGATCGCGAGGGGTTCGGGGACGACCCAGGCAGAGGTGAGGGAACTCCTCAAGAATTACAAGCAGGTAAAGAAGGTTCTGAAAATGACAGGTGGCGGGAAAGCCTTCAAGCGCGGACCTTTCGCGAAGATAGCGAAGCAGTTCGGGCTTGGGGCGTGATTCACCGCCGAAAGAAATCGTAACTTATATAATATTATATACCAAATATAATAATTGATGAGGGGGGTTTTTCTCGCAGGATTTGTAATCCTGGCATTTTTCTTGATCATAAATTACGCTTCTGCTCCAACGGGATTCTGTGGGGATGGGATATGCGAATACGCTGAAAAAACCCTTACATCTGTGGGAAGCTCGTCATTCCAGCTTTACGGGGAAACTCACACCATTGAATTCATTGGATTCTCGCCCGAGACCGAGAGTGCTTACATAGAATTAGATGGTGTACCAAAGGGTCTCGGAGTAAATGAGTGGAAAACGGTATCAGGAGTTCCCGTGAAGCACGTTAGCTCTACTTATTCTACGGGGGAAACACCCGTTTATATCGCAATCGGGGAAGACCCCACCATCGCCTACTTTGGCTCGGGTCAGGTAATGATATATAATGGTATCAGCCTGTCGCCGGACGGGAACTTCATCATAGGGGACAACCTCAACAAGTTCATATTTGAACTTACGATCACCGATCTTCCCGTTATACTCTCGCCATCCCAAGTGGTTGACAAGAATGCTACGACATACCCATATTCACAACACATCTTTCTCGGCTCCCGCCCGATACAGGGAACACAAAGCGATCCTTATCTTTACATAGGAACGAACCCTTACGATTTTGTTTACCTCTCTGCAGCGAATTTCAGCAACCCTGTTGATTTCTCGAGCCCTGCTGTTCAGGATGAAGAAATCTTGCTTTTCGGAAACTATTACATGATAGGGGAAAGCTCTACAAATAATGCCATCGAACTAATCAAAACCACTGGGACCACAACGGTTTCCTTGAGTGATTTGAATACTCAGGAAACCGTTGAAGTTGGAGTTGAGACATTCACCATAGAATTGACCGGCTGGAATACTGAAGGTACCCAAGCATATGTGAAGGTAAACGGAAACTCATACTCATGGAGCGAGTACGGAACGTATACCATCAGTGGCGTAAAATTCTACGTTAAATCGGTTATTGTGTTCTATACAGGTCAAGATGATCAACATTGCAATGTAGACATACTTGTCGGGAAGGAAGACCTTTATCTACAAGACGGGCTTGAGGCAATGGTGAACGGTGTTTACGCTGGCGGGACGAGGGTTTCAATTGGATCCGATAGCTCTGGTGTCACTTATATATCCATTCGAATGGCTGTAGCAGCAGGAGATGTTGAAATGTCGTATCTTGATACGTACGAGGTGTTCGAGGACCCGGTGTGGGGATCGTTCAAGCTGACTATTGGTTCACCTGGTATGTACTTAGAGGATGCAGAGGTAACGTTAAAACTCGGGGAGTTCTATGAGTCATGTTCGGATGACTGCTATGAATGCACGGATTCTGACGGCGGTGAGAATTTTTACGAGAAAGGGGTTGTTTATTCAGAGGGTGTCACAGAAGAGGATTTTTGTACTTTAAGGCAACCCGAAGAATATGCAGACGACAATGGCTTTATACGCTACAAGGGTGCTGGTGAGACTATTGTTAATACTTGCTATTGGTCAGATTGCCATTTAGTAGAAAATTTCTGCAGGGAAATTGATAACGCCCGGTCCAATAGGGGGGTGGTCTGTCCTGGCGGCTGTAGTGATGGGCAGTGTATGGGTTACACGCAGCAAGAGGATTGTGTTGATACGGACGGAGGTAAAAATTTATTTGAAAAGGGGGTGGTTTATTACAAAGAAAACGGGCAGGTAATAGGATACGTCGATACCTGCAGGTCCGGCGCTGGAGCATATTATGCCGCGGACGGGATCATGGAATACACCTGTGAGAGTGGGACTTACCAATCTTCATATCTTACTTGCCCGAACGGCTGCTTGGACGGGGCTTGTATCCAAGAAGAATCTTTTGTCATTAAAGGAAGACTCGTTGATAAATATTCGGGAGCTCCCTTAGAGGGCGTAATGATCAGCCACTTAGACAACAGTGTTGAATGGGAAGTTCTGGAGACCCAGACTACTGGTAGTGACGGGAGTTTTGAGTTTGTTGACAGCACTTACAGCACAGGGTATATCTTAGATTTCATGCAAGATTGTTATAACCCTGCTGGGATTGTCGGGGAGGAGAACCCTCAAACAGATGGTTATGAATTTTATTTATACGACACCAGCGAATATTGCAACGAACAAAAACATCCAATCATAAACGGGGTTGTGGATTTGGGCGATGTGAGATTACAGCCTGCCGTAGACCTGGAATTTTATTCTCACGTTCCTGTTTCATACAATGTTTATCAAAAATCCAAGTACTGTGATTATGATATCGGAGGGGCCGGGTTTGGAGGCTCAACAGTAGAAGATTATAGTCCTGATATACTTCTCATGGACTACGAAAACAGAATAATTTTAAATGAATTTTCAGATAACCCAATTTATTCTGATTATCATTATGTCCCCATTTATGAGGGAAGGTGTTACAAAGTAATAGTAAGCTATCTGGGGGATGGGACTTTTCAATGGAGCAATCCGATACCGGTAACGGGTTGCAGTAATGGTATCTGTGAGGCAGGAGAGACCTGGGTGAATTGCCCACAGGATTGCGAAACGCCTACATGTCCCTATAGAATCGACCTAAAGTTCAACAAGTACGAGTATTATCCCGGAGACTACTTCGAGTATACCGTGAAGATTTACGATGATTATGGAAACCCAATGCCAAACCAAGGTTTCAACCTTTACGTTGAAAGGTACGGGACCAGTTCAACCTTCTACACCGATTCCACCGGAACTTATAAACATTCATCCACTGTACCCTCAGAGTCGGAATATGGCGGGGAGTGGAAAATAATAGCTTCTGCGATAGCTTCTGCCGGCCAGGAAACCTGCCCTTACGTCTCTGATGAGGAAAACTTTTACATTGTAATAACAGACGAGTGCGGTGATGGTTTCTGCGATGAAGATGAAAAGGAATTGATATGCGAAGGTGTTTGTTCTATGTGTCCTGCACCTACCCAGACTACTGGTGCAACAGCAACAACAACATGCGGGTGCACAACATACTGTCATGTTAAATGCCAGAATGATTGCACTCCGAGCTGCGGGAACGGCGTTTGCGATACCGTTGTCTGCGAGGCTTTGGGATGTCCGATACCTGAAAACGAGCAGAACTGCCCCTCAGACTGCAAAGAACCTACTTATTGCGGCTCACAATCTTCAGACCCGAACTGCATATGTCAACAAGGTTACGTCCAAGAGGACTTCGAGGCCCCATGTTTGGAAGTGCCCGTGGTCAGTATACCAGAAACATACACAGCAATTTCAGCAACAGGCTTCACCCAGTTGGGACCACCAGAGGAATGGGAGCTGGGAAACGATGGTGTTTTCAAGCTGAGACTTACAAACAATTTACCAGCTCAGGCAGAGATAAAAAGCATCACCGCTGGGTTTGGAGGCGGCTACTACTCATACACGTTCAACACGTATAACTGCAAAGGCGACGGGAGTTACATGACGATCGAACCCGGCGGGTATGTAGATGTCCACTCGTACTGCACGAATCTTGATTACAACATAATATACCCCGGACTTGCGACAGGGTCAACCTATTCGGTGAGTTTGGAAATACTCTACAACGCAGGGGGTTACGACCACACGGATTCAGGGATGCTGACAGGTACTGTGGTCATTGCAGAGAGAGAATGCACGGATTCTGATGACGGACTGAATTATTATGTGAAGGGGATATGCAGGGCCTCGAATGTTGTGCCTGAAGGCAGTCTTGATGGTTGTGTATCTGAAGGGAGCACCCCCACGAACAAAGTCCGAGAGATGTATTGTACAGAAAACAACCAATGTTCTTTTATAGATTATGAATGCCCGAATGGTTGCGAGAACGGGGTTTGCTTGCAAGAGGCAATGTGCACGTATTACAGGTGCGTTCCTTCCTACAATGACCTGTATCTTTACACCGACAAATACGCCTATGACATTAACGAGCCCGTGGAGATATACACGAATAATATCGAGGAGGGGCAGCTGGATTTCACAGAGATTGAGGTATCTGTCAAGAAACCTTACGGGGATTACGAGATGGTCACCCTGACCGCTGCTTGCGAAATTATCGATGAGTGTCCTGCTACTTGTGCGGCCGGATATTACTGCCCGCCATGCGTAAGCTACACTACTTGTAGATATAAAGGGACATTCACGGGGACGAATGCGGTCGGTCTTTACCATGTGAGCAAGGTTTCCAGTAGTGATGAAGACTGGACAATCTATCCTGCTTCCTTCAGGGTTTACGATTCATCCGTGCTGGGAAATTACCTCATACTGGAAAACATAGACGGTTACCTATACAAGGAGTCTCATTTTTATCCAGGTCCTGAAAACGTCATGTCGTATATAGCGATTTACGAAAAGGATGGGAGGCCCTATGGAGTTGTGGTATATGATTTTGAGACCAGGGAAGATCTGGAAGAAACATTGAAACAGGCTATGCAGTATACCCCTCCGAGCGAGGAAAAAGTAGACGGATACCACATATACGTTTTCGAGAACTACGGCCAGAAGGTATACGCATGGACGTATAAGACATTCCTGATAGGGATTATGGAAAACGTGCCGATTCCGGTGAGTGGGTATGGAGTCGCAAAAACTGTCACCGCCATTGAGGCTCCGACTCAACAAGTCGCCAGCGAAACGACAATAATAGAGACTATAGAGGAAGTCCAGGAATCGTCCGACTTCTTGAGCGGAATGGTTACGGGCATGCCTGTTGCCGGATCACCGCCAACAGTTCACTGCGGCATGGATTCGTTGTATTCACAATGTATCTGTGAAGGGGATGAAATCAAAGATGAATTCACGCCGCCCTGCGCGTACTCGCCGTGCCCAACGCATTACAGGTGTTTGCTTCAATATCCGGAAGATCTTGTAAAAGCGTATCTGGGCAAGTACCCGAGCGATTTAAAAGCGGCAGGGACCGAATGCGAAGATAAGGGCGGGTATTGCATAGATATCGGAAGTTCCTGCCAATTTGAATTTGGAGATGTTGATTTCGCGTGTAAAACGAGTAATGAGAAGTGTTGCGTGAAAGAGGTGGACAGGGACGACTTCCTGGAGATGGTGATGAAACTCGAGGGCATAAGGGTCTTGATGGACAAGCTCGAAAGGCAGGCCAATGTCTTGGCCGATTATTACGATTCCGCTGGTGATGATGACAGGGCGAGTAAATTCAGCGAAGTTGCAGGGATGTTCGCCACCGCGAGGGATATGGTTGATGATATAATTGCGAAGATAAGGTCAAATCTTGATAACCTGGATGAAATAAGGAGCGAGGTGAAAGGGGACATATACGATCTGAGGATGTACATACTCAGCATACTCGAGAAGATAGTTTCCTAAATTTAGGGGGGATTGAATGGTCGAAAGCCTTTACGATAGGATGGAGGAAAAGGAAAGGAAGAAGGAAGGCGGTGTTTCTAAGAAAGTGTATGCTCTCGTTTTGGTAGTGGTTGTTCTGGTAAGTGTTATAGGATTCCTGCTCTATGCAATGTACGGCGGGTTGTTGCCTACAACGGAAAGGGTAACGAACCCCGAGGAGGCAGCGAACACTCTTTCTGATCTCGGAAACGACCTTAGCGGGATCACAGATGATCTGAAAGAAATGGAGAATATCCTTTAGCAAACGGATTTATAGGAATTCAGTGAATTATTAATTATGAACAAAACTAACCAGAAACCACCACCGAAAAAACTGACCAAACAGGAAATAAAGAAAAAGATCGTGAAGGAAGATGAAAAGAAAAAGGTTCTTGAGCATATTGTAAGAGGTCCGAAACCGAGGACATACGGGCAGAAAGCGGCGGACTTGGTAACGAAATGGGTCGGGAGCTGGATATTCATAATCCTTCTTTTCGTATTCATGGGTATATGGGTATGGGTAAACTTATACGTGGTCTTTTGGAGAGTCGATCCCTACCCGTTCATTCTCTTCAACCTCATTCTCTCCTGCCTTGCTGCGATACAGGCCCCGATAATACTCATGAGCCAGAACAGGCAGACAGAAAGGGACAGGATAAAGGCTGAACAGGACTACAGGGTAAACCGAAAAGCGGAACTCGAGATCGAGGATATGCAGAGGGATCTTGAAATAATAAAACAGCTGATAAGAGGAATGAAGAAATAGATTAAACCATAACCTTCAAATTCTTCGAACTGATCGCCCTCAAAACCTTTCTCCCCTCTTCCGAGCGCTTGCGTATTCGAATGTTCCCGTTCTTCCCCACAACAGGCGAAAACAGATATTCGTCTCCCTCGTAAAGATCAACTTGCTTGCCTGAGAATTTCTTCTCGACCTTTAGGTTGAACATCGCTCCTTTTTCTCCCACGAAGTATTTGATTTCATTTTTGAAAGTTCTTTCAATAGGTTCGACAGATATTCCTACGCCCGTTTTCCTTTCGAGGGCCTCGATGTTCTTCCCCTGCCTGCCAATTACTTTTGGTATGGCCTCGTTCCTCACTTTAAGGACGATTCTGCTGTCAGAAAGGAATTCGACCTGGAAGTCCTTGCCTATCCTTCCTAGTTCGTTTGTTATCACTTTCTCGACCTTTTCCCTGAGCTTTTTGGGAGCTTCCTTTATTTGGATTATCACGTTTTCCTCCCCGAACGTGTATATCTCGTATTCAAGCCTCTTGCTTTCGAAATCCTTCACCTCGACAAGAGGCCTCGCCAGATCCTGTTCAGTCATCCCTGTCGGGACTTTCACTGTGAGATTTAACGTGTAGGTCTTCTCTATCTTCCCGTTCTTTATGTAAATCACAGTATCGATAACGTGAGGTATCATCCCGAGTTCTATCCTTCCTATGAACCTCTGTATTGCCGAAATTAAATCAGTGGAATGTACGACTCCAATCATCCCAACACCCGCTAATCTCATGTCAGCGAACACTCGGAAATCCCGAGTCTTTCGAATCTCATCAAAGATCGTGTAATCAGGCCTGACTAAGAGGAGAAGCTCCGCTGTCTTCTCCCAGTCGTTTTCTAGCGGGGCATATTGGGTTATTTCTGGTCCCACTTGCAAATCCCTTGGCTGTTCGAATGTTTTGACAACTTTCCCCTTTTTTGAGAGGAATTCCGCGATGCTCGCGGCGAACGTGGACTTCCCTGAACCCGGAGGTCCTGCTATGAGAATACCCTGAGAGCCTGTAACAATCATGTTCTCAAGTTCTTTGTGGAGATCGTAGTCTTTCAGTTCGAGTTTCACGATCGGTTTCACAGCGGTTACCTCTGTACCCGAAGAGAAGGGCGGTCTTGTTATGGATATTCGATATCGCCCCATTTGTACGACCATCGCTCCATGCTTCCCTATCTCTATAAAGGAGCTTGGATCTTTGTGGGTTTTTGAGAGGATCTCATAAATTATGGATTTCAACTCGTCCCCCTCTACTGGCTTGTCCCTGAGGTACACGAGCCTCACGTCTCCAGGTTTCCCCTTTTTAGCGTAAGGTTTCACCCTCACCTTCAAGTGTACGGACTGCGTATCCGGAGTGAAGAATTCCTCCAGCTTTATCGGTTTCTTACTGATATCGAACGGGATGTACATCACGGATAGATTCTCGGCTTCGCCAACCAACGCCTGAACGTAATCGCTCGTGATGAGGGTGGCATTCTCCTTCACAGCGAAATCCCTTATTAACGCGTCTAATCTCCCCTTTTTCGCGAGGTTTATGTCCTCCTGCGTGGGTCTTGTCCCGTCAAAAGTCAATTTTATTTTATGCTTGTCGCAGAATTTTCTTATATTCTTTATCTCATCGAGCCCGCGGAAACCTGTATCCTTTCCCCTGGATGCCTGTGCCTGGAGTTCGTCAATAACAATCCTTGGTATGACTATTTTGGTCTTGTCCAGCTTTCCTTCTCGTATAAGTTCCGTGAGCTTCTTGTTTATCAGAACAGAAGTGTCGGGAACAATCGTTTTCGAATTTTTAATGTGTTTAATGTGCCTTATTCTTCTCATTACCATATTATCACCTATGTACGATATCTTCAAAGAAGTAATCTTTGAATATCATTTTAAACATCATGGTCTTACACATAATGATTAATTAATTAAGTAAAACTATGGCTTTAAAAATGAATCTCAAGAAATATTTTTGGGAATTTCTTCCAATTTAAGCATTTTTTCCTTCCCTGATTTCATATCCCGGAGCTTGAATTTTTTCTCTTTGAGTTCCCTTTTCCCGACGAAAAGCACGTAGGGAATTCCCATGGAATTCGCGTAGGAAAGGTTGTTTGAGATTCCTCTCCCCATCAAATCAATCTCTGTTTTCACCCTGAGCTTTCGAAGTGTCTTCGCGATCTTTATCGATTCCTTAAGGGTCTGGATCGGTATGACCAGAACCTGCGTGACCGTTTTTTTCGTTTCTTTTCGTTTCTTTTCCTTCAGCGCCTCAAGTATCGGCTCGAAACCAAATGAAAGCCCTGTCGCGGGGTATTCACCCCTTCCTATGTACATCCCTATCATCTTGTCGTAGCGACCGCCACCTGCGACAGAAGAGGTGACTTTCGATTTCTTGAGGTAAATTTCGTAAACAGGGCCCGTGTAGTATTCAAGGCCTCTGGCAAGCGAGATGTCTATTTGGATTTCGAATCCCATTAGCCCGCAGTATTCGAGCAATTCCTTAAGTTCGCGAACGCCTTCCTTTCCCTCCCCACTCTTCATTAACTTTTCTGCTTTCTCCAAAACCTCTTTGTTCTTCCCTTTGATATTAAGAACCTTCAGAACATTTTCTATCTGTTTCTTTTCGAAGCCTTTGGTTTCCAGTTCGTCTTTTACCGTTTTTATCCCGAATTTCTCGAGTTTGTCTATCGAAAGGATCGCCTCCATCTTGTTCTCCTTTATCCCCGCGTAATCCAGTATACCATTCAGGAGTTTTCGGTTGTTAACCTTGATCATGAAATCGAAACCGAGCGCGGAGAAGGCTTCGTTCGCTATCGCCAGTACTTCCGCGTCCGCAAGCATGCTCTTCGTCCCCACGATATCGACATCGCACTGCCAGAACTCCCGGTAACGACCGAGCTTAACAGGACCGTCCCTCCATACGGGCTGGATTTGATAGCGTTTGAAGGGTTTGGGTATGTTCGGGTTCATCCCCACGACCTTGCACATCGGAACGGTCAGATCGTATTTCAGGGCGAGTTCCCTGCCTCCCTGATCCTTGAGCTTGAATATCTCCTTGACTATTTCGCTTCCTCCAGCGAACTTCGCTGAGAGTACGTCATACCTTTCGATCGCGGGTGTTTCGAGAGGCGAATAACCGTATTTCTCGAATATTTTCCGAAGGGTATCGATTACCTTCTGCCTCGATATACTCTCCTCTGGCAAAAAGTCCCTCACTCCTCTTGCATTCATGAGCTCGAATTTCTCCGGCATTGCTATCACTTTATTATATTGTTTAGCTGTTATTTTAATTTCAGCAATAAAAGTTTTTGTTGATTTCCAGCTATAATAAATAACTAGTGATTATGTAAACGTTTTTTGATCCTGGATTATTCCTGGCGTCTAAAAAATATCCCACAAAGTTCGCACCGATACCCAAATGCATAGCTGCTGCATCAGGAATGTCAGACCTCCTGCCTGCGGCCGCCGGTAATATAACATTAGCAATACAACCTTCAGTATAAAATTCTTTTTTTCTTTCAAACTCTTTATCAAAAACCTTTTCCCTTGAAAGATATTCGGGGAGGCCCGTCGCGGGCGTGTACGTATCGCAACCCACACCAAGTTCCTCTGAGAGCTCCTTCCTTTTACTAATAATTGCTTTGGTGGCTCCTTTTATTCTAATGTCCTCAGGTACATCTCCACCTTCTTGAACCGCATAATTTATAAGAACCAGATCATGCTTCTTGTTCTTTTCCTTCTTTGTCTTTGTACCCAGAACTTTTTCATAATCAGCTCCCTCGTAATCTTTCCTCTCGCCATTTTCGATCATCTGGATTATCGGATAACCATGCCCGTAGTTTGTGGCCAAGTTCCATGTATTCGGATAGGTCTTGGGAGGTTTTTTAATTACAATTTCTGTCGTTTGATCCTCGATGACCCCCTCCAGTTCCGTTCCCTCCCCATAACGTGGTTTTACTGTTTCCCTCTTTGGTATTCTCCATATGAGAGACCTGATGGATCTTATGGGTTCCCAGTTTCCTTCGATTTCCGCCATCAGAACCATCTGCCCTTTGGGGAAGATTTCGGTGTAGAGCTCAGAGTTCCAGCGATTCCATATCTCTTCTTCAAGCGGCGACTCAATAATACCCAACCTTTTTTCTTCGTACAGAACAGGTTCCCAGGCTTTCATGTAGTCTCTTGTAACTTTTTTCCTTATGTCGTAGTCTAAATCAGGAAACTCCACTAATTCATGTTTAAGGGATGATAATTCAATTTCCCTTTTTCCTTTTTTTGGGATTAACAACTGACCACTCATTTTTAAAAATGGGAGTAAGAAATAAATCCTTGTATTACACGTCAAAAACCTTCACTTTTTGGCTTGGAAGTTCGACTATGGTGGCTTTCCTGAACTCCGGGAGGGCGGCATTAATGAACAGCGTGCCCTTGTGTTTCACGTAGCCTGCCGCCTCGTGTATGTGCCCGAACACGTGGAGGACCGGCTTGACCTCCGTGACGGCCGCTCTCAGATCCAGGAGGCCGGCATTGCTCCCGAAATAGCTTATGTCGAGCATGTCGTAAGGGGGATCGTGGGTTATGAGGATTAGTTTTTTCGGGTTGATCCCTTTGGCGAGCGCTGGTATCTGCGAATAATATCCGTAGTCAACCCCTAGAAAATGATAACCCTTGTACGAGACGACCTTATTAGTTAGGATGGTCACGTTCTTGCTCGAAGTTTCGAGATCGTAATCCCAGTTCCCTTTGATAACGAACGTTCGGAACTTCGTTTTGTCGAGAACCTTCCTCGCGAAATCCTCTGAAAGGAAATCTCCTGCGTTTATAACAACGTCTACCTTTTCCTTGGCGGCGAGTTTTTCGGCATTCTCCGCCAGTTTCTTTTCCCTGTGGTAATCCGCAACGCACAGTATCCTCATAAAAATCATTTTAGCTTTTTAAGATATTTAAAATTAAGACAGCATATCCAGGCAAACCAGGCAAAGGATTTTCGAGAAATCTGAAAGTTCGCGTACGGATATGTACTCATTCGCTTGGTGGGCAATCTCTTTCCCGGGCGAAAAACCCACGGCCAGTATCCCTTTCTCTACCAGGGGCTTGACAACCGTGGTTCCCGGGAGGCCGACAAGTCCGGGTTTCTTTCCTATCACCTTTTTTGCATACTTGCTTATCGTCCGGGCCAGAACGTTGTCCTTTTCGACCTCAACGGGTCTCTGGCTGTCGACAATATCGAGTCTGAATTTCGCCTTCCTGTTCTTCTTCCTAACCTGCCTGAACATGTTTTTCAGATCCTTTATGATGCCTTTTGCCTTCTGTGAAGGGAGGTATCTGAAATCCAAGAGAACCTCGCACTCCCCCGGGACGATGTTCGGGGCTTTACCTCCCCTTATGAGTCCGAGGTTGTTCGTGGGGTCTGATAAAAGCGAATGCTTGCGAAATTTCATTTTGTATTTCTTCAGAAGGTTCAGGAATTCGATCATGTTCCACACGGCGTTCACTCCCTGTTCGGGTCTTGAGCCGTGCGCCTGCTTACCGAAGGAAGTGATTTTCAAATGCAGTAAACCTTTCTCGGCAACGTCTATTATCCTCATCCTTCTTTCAACATCTGGGACTATCCCGTATTCCCCCTTCAGCTTCCCTTCCTTTAGGAGGTAGTACATGCCGTATTTCGAACCCTTCTCCTCATCCGCCACGCAGGCGAGGATTATCTGGCCTTTAAGTTTTTTCTCGAATCTCCTGAGTATCTTCCCAGCTATTAGCATGCTTGCCAGCGGACCCTTGTCATCGACCGATCCTCTCCCGTATATCTTTCCTTTCGAAATCTTCGCTTTGAAAGGGTCTGTCTTCCAGCCGTCTCCCGCTGGAACCACATCCAGGTGGCATGCTATTATCAACCGTGGTTTCCCCTTTCCGATGTAACCTATTATGTTCGTCCGACCCTTCTCTTTTTCGAAAATCCTGTATCTTATCCTGTTCTTGCGAAAGAAAGTTCCAACGACTTTCGCCGCCCTCCACTCGTTCCCCGGGGGGTTGGTCGTGTCCGCGGCTATCAATTTCGAAAGAAGTTTGATCATTTCTCTTTTCTCAGAATCGACCACTTTTTGAGTGTTCATATTTTTATTATTCCGTTTTCTCTATAAATTGATATGATCGAAACGAAAACGTTCGTTATTGAAACAAGGGCTGGGACGGATGTAGTTGATATAACATCGAAAGTGTCAGAAATCCTCGCTAAATCCAAGATAGATTCGGGGATAGCGTGCATATTCGTCCCTGGCTCGACCGCATCGATTTCAACCCTTGAATACGAACAGAATCTTGTGAAAGACATAAAGCGATCGCTCGAAAAAATCGCACCTGAAAAAGGCGAATACGAACACCACAAGACATGGGGAGATGACAACGGGAGCGCGCATGTACGCGCTTGCCTGCTGAAGCCGGGTTTAACCGTGCCTTTCGAGAACAAGAAACTAATATTGGGGACGTGGCAACAACTGGCGTTACTTGACTTCGACACGAGAAATCGCGAGAGAAAGATAATCGTGCAGATAATAGGGGACTAATCCTTTTTGTATAAACTTATGCTGTAGAACCTCTGGATTTTCATAGCGGTTTTTTCATCCGGTTTGAACCCGTTCTCTATTCGCCTTAGAATGGAAAGGGAAACCCCTATCCTTTTCGCTGCCTCGTCCTGCTTGATGTTCCGCAAATCCCTTGCCTTCCTGACCTTCTCCGCGAAGTTGTCCGCTAGTTCTTTCCCTTCCTCAAGGGTTTCAATGGTTTTTCTTTTCATAACGACCCTGCCGGGCTCGCTCATTTCATTTCCGAGTTTAACGCAGTTATCGCATACCTCGAGAATAACGCCGTCTATTTCGGCTCTCTTGAGGCTAGAAACGGCCTTTCCGCAGACCTCGCATTCGCCCATACGCCCACTTTTGGATTTTAATAACTTATCCCAACGTCCACGTCCAATATCTCCCAGCTTCCCGTTCCGGAGAATGTCATGGTGTTCGTTCCTTCCGCAACGTCATCCGAATCGAACTCTATCGTGTTCTCCCCTG
>CBEVTC010000019.1:0-13343 GCA_965552715.1 uncultured archaeon
AGCAACAGTCTCTGGAACTCATTGAAAAGGATTGAGGAACCAATCGGACTCATAATATTAATTATGGTGGTCCCTCCGAACAGGATGAAAATCAAACCCAGACCAATCAGCAACACACCGGATATTATCTTCGTTGTGTGCGTTATTATGGATTTCCCCAGCATGCTGAACGTGATTTCCTTTCCCCGGATCCACTTATTGTTCCCCAGATTAAACCTGTCATAAAAAACCGATAGTATGAATAAGGGGGTCATTATGCCCAGGGAATAAACAAACAATAGTAGTGCGCCATACATGACGTTTCCAAAGGTGGCTACCATTAACAATATCCCGGCTATTATGGGTCCCAAGCATGCTGACCAGCCGACCGCAAAAAGCACGCCCATCAGGAACACGCCCCCGCTTCCGCTCCCGAACTTCCTGTTGGTTCTTATAAAAGAGGAGAAACCCCTTCCGAAAAAAGTCAAAAGTCCAAAAAACACGAGACCCAGTCCTGCGATTGCAACCAGGTATGACATGCTCCCCTGAAGCGAGACAATTGACTGACCAAGGTATGCCGCGGCTATGCCCATTATTACGAAAATCGCAGAGAAACCGAAAAAGAAAGCAAGGGTCATTTTGGTTATCTTTTTCTTCTCCTTGAAGGTGTAGGAGAAGAACGCAGGGATCAATGGCAGTATGCAGGGAGAGATCAGGCTCAGGACCCCGGCAAGGAAAACCAGGGGTATTGATATGGTTTGCAGGAATTCCATGGCATACTGTTGGTTGTATTCTTTTATGGCCTCCACTCCCGGCGGGAGGTCTAACTGCGCTGAAGCGATGCCCGTATTCAATACGAACAGGAAGAATAACAGGATAAAAACATGTTTTCCTTTCATCCCATACCCGCGTATTCTCATTTGATCACCAGTCATATATCTATAAGTTTTTTAAGTATATCATTCCATATAAATATAAAAAGCTTTACAAAATATATAAAGCTTACAAAAATAAATGTTAAGTAAGAACTGAAGTGGTTTGATGAAAAAAGACGTGTTTATGATCAAAAAAAATCACGCGTATTTAATTGCAGTTGCGGTAATTCTCGTCACGGGTCTGCTGGCTTTCTCTTTCTTATCCGCGATACCAAGCGGAAATGTGATAGCATCATCAGACGCTAGCACAGATACGTCATTGACGGCGGAATCTGACCTTAACGAACCCGTTTCCGCAGAAGAAATATACAAGCTTTTCATCTGTACCTGCTGCGGCCGGACAATAGATGCAAGATGCTGCGGCATGGCGAAGGAGATGGTAAATTACGTTGATTCCCAAGTGGATGCGGGGCTTTCCAAAACCGATGTCATCATCCAGACCGTTAAAAAATACGGGCTGAATACCTTGGTAAAATCGATGCAGGATGAGATAAAGGAAGAATTTATAAAACGCGCTCCTGCTATACGCCCGAAAATAATGGTCGAACCGGATATGTATGATTTCGGTGACGTTAGCCAGGCCAGGGGGACTGTGAGCACCTTTTTCACTATTAGAAACGACGGAGACGCCACCCTGATAATAGACGGGTTGGAGACTTCCTGCGGGTGCACCACGGCCTCCCTGGAGGGAAGCCCGTTTTTCGGGATGCCTGGCCATGGCGATCAAGGGGCAAGCCCCTCCGACTGGTCGCATGAAATCCCATCAGGAGGGACAGCGAAACTCGAGGTCAGATACGACCCGAACATGCACAAGAGTTTCAGGGGAGGGGTCACCAGGGCGGTCTATATATCGTCAAATGACCCGATTGATTTCCGAAAGGAAGTAAGGATAGAGCTCAATCAGGTGGATTGAAAGGGATATCCGTTTTCGAAAATGAGGGGTGTCTATGGTAAAAAGCAGCAGTATAATTCTCATTTTTATTGCAGTTGTGATTGTAGCGGCCACAGCGTATGGTTATCAAACGACGGATAATCCAGGAATAAAAGGGCACCCGGAAATCAGGGTAACGCCGACATCCCATGATTTCGGCGAGATTCCGAAGGAAGCGGTAAACTATACCTTTACTGTTGAAAATACAGGAATAGGCCCGCTTGAAATAAAAAAGGTAAGCACGTCATGTGCCTGCACAACAGCAAAAATAGATTCGGAGAGGATAGAACAAGGCCAGTCCGCAAGCATGCTGGTTACGTTTGATCCCAATGCGATGGAGAAGATCGAGGAGAACGTTTTCCGGATCGTGTACATAAAAAGCAATGACCCGGAACAGCCAGAAGTGGAAATAGAAATAAGGGCGAAGGTTATCGGTGGGGAGAATGTTTAAGATATACAAGTCGTTGGGTTTTAAGACTCTCATTCTGTTTTTTACAGTTTTGCTTCTGTTGCAACCGGTGATTTCTTACGCTCTTGAAGCCCGGGAAGCCGTGATTTATTACAACGAAGCATGTCATCACTGCGTTATGTATATCGACGAGGAGCTGAACCCGATCCTCGATGAACTGGGGATTGATGTTATCAGGAAGGATTACATAAACAACAGGGAATACAGAAAGGAATTAAATGAGCTGAATGAACAGCTCGGGGTTCCCTTCGAGCTCCAGGGCCATTTCACCACCTTCATGGACAACAGAATCATCCTGCAGGGCCATGTCCCGGAGCACGTGATAAAGGGGATCTTAAGCGTGAAAGATCAGGTTTTTGAGAAGATAATTGTTTTCCAGGATGAGATGGAGGGCGCGGTGAGCTACAAGGTGTGGGCATACAAAGGCGAAATCAGGGAGTATCCTATCGACACGCCGATAACCGAGTATCTTGACTGGTTCCGGGAAAACAGGGATTCTTTGGTGACGCCCCCCGAGTTACTGGGTGAGGATTTTGATCTCCTGTCCTTGCTCCCGATGGTTCTGGTAACCGGTCTTCTGGACGGGATCAATCCCTGCGCATTTGCAGTTATTTTGTTTCTCATAGCCTTCCTTTTCACGATAAAGAAGACGAGAGCCAGCATTTTCAAGATGGGTGTTACGTACATATCGGCAATTTACATGGTATATTTTTTGATAGGCCTAGGTATTCTGCAGGCTATTCATATCTTCAACGTGCATCACTTCATGGCAATTGCTGGCGCATATCTGATAATCATTCTGGGCACGATCAACCTGATCAATTATTTCTTCCCCAGTTTCCCCATCAAGCTTAAAATTCCCACCGCAAGCAAGAGTACTCTGGAGAACTGGATTCACAAAGCAACCATACCAGCTACTTTGGTTTTGGGTATACTGGTCGGGCTCTGCGTTTTTCCCTGTTCCGGGGCGATCTACGTCGCGATCATAGGGTTGCTTTCCGTAAAGGCTGCCTATTTCCAGGCAATAATCTATCTTTTGCTTTACAACATCATGTTTGTTCTGCCGTTGATTGCTATCCTGCTTGCCACATCAAACAAATACGCGACCAAAAAGATGAGCGAATGGGAGAGGTCGCAATCCAAAAAGATGTACCTTTTATCAGGACTGATAATGGTAGCCCTGGGGCTTATAATTTTAATTTGGTTCGTTTGATATGAATGAAGAGATAAGATCCATAACGATAGGCTTCTTCTCAGGGTTAGGCATACTTTTGGTTTTTGGGATTCCAACCGCTCTGATACCTATCGGAGTCTACACCAGGATGATTCAGGTGACGCTCCTGGATTATTTTTTCCTTCTGGCATCTTCCGCTCTGATAGGCGTTTATGCTGGCTTGTGGAATCACAGCAGGCGGAGAGGGAAACAAACGGGAAATGCCGCAGCTATGGGGGGAGGAGTTTCGTCCTTCCTTGCCGTGAGCTGCCCAGTCTGCAACGTGCTTTTGGTTTCCTTGATAGGGGTTTCTTCCGTCATGGTCTTTGTAGAGCCTTTAAGGCCTGTTCTCGGGATAGCCGGAATCGTCCTGCTCGGGACCGCGGTTTATTACAAATATGTGAATATGCGTAGTGCCCGGATTAATAGGGGTTCTGATATATTACGCATTAGAAAGAAGGAAGTGAAGTGATGGGACCGAAGAAGAGGAAAAAGGGTGGCGGATGCTGTCATTAATATAATACGTGAATTTAATACGTAAATTAAAAATATCAAGGGTCTTTAGAGGTGATAACATGGTTTCGGAGATAAATATAAATCCCGTAGGTTTTGTAAAAAACAGCGTGAAGGAACCCAGGTTTGGCGACTGGGCTGGTATTATTTCAGATATTGTTCTGGATGAAAAATATGCGGAGGCTTTAGATGGCTTGGAGGATTATTCGCATGCCATTGTCATCTACTGGATGCATGGAGTCAGAACCTGCCATATACAACACCGGCCCCAGGGCAACCCCGAGGTTCCCGTTGTTGGCACATTCGCGTGCAGGTGTCCTGCAAGGCCTAATCCAATTGGTATAACAACGGCTGAAATAGTCAGCGTTAAAGATAACGTGCTGAAGGTCAAAGGTCTGGACGCGATAAGCGGAACTCCTATACTTGACATAAAGCCCTACACGATGCAGTACGATTCCGTGAAGAACGTGAGATGTCCGGAATGGGTGAATAAGCTTAAATATTAAAGAGATTGCATGGAAAAAGCGAAATTCAAATGTCCTGAATGCGGATTTGCGGAAGAATTGAATATCCCAGAAAACAGCTGCCTGCAGTTCCATAAATGCGGAAACTGCGGGAAGGTGATATCACCTCCGAAGGGAGTATGCTGCGTAATTTGTGCTTACGCGGATAAGAAATGCCCGGTTTCAGGCAAGGTCTGAGTGCCATGGAAGAAGACAAAACAGCCAAAGGAGAAGAAAAAGAGATATCTTTACGGGTAGGAGGGATGCACTGCGCTTCCTGCGCCGTTAACATTGAAAGGGCGTTGAAAAAACAAAAAGGCGTTCACAAAGCCAGCGTTAACTTTGTTTCGGAGAAAGCCACGGTCAAATACGACCCCTCGCAGGCATCCCGCGAGGACGTGGAGAACGCTATCAAGAAGACAGGCTACGAAGTTATAAGCGAATCGGGGGAACAGGTCGAGCTGAGGCTTACGGTGGTCGGCATGGACAACCCGCATTGCATGGGCACGGTCGAAGGCGTTCTCAAGAATCTTGAGGGTGTTGAATCCCAGGAGCTCTCTGTCAACCAGAAAGCGGTCATAAGGTATGACAGTTCTGTTGTTTCCCCTGCTCGGATAAAGAAGGCCATAAAGGATGCTGGTTACGAACCCATCGAGGAGTCCGCGGAAGCCGTGGACAGGGAAAAGGAAGCAAGGGAGCGGGAGATACGCAGCCTGCGGCGTAAGGTATTGATATCAGTGATACTGAGCATCCCGCTTGCATACTTCGTGATGGGCCCGCACATGGGGCTGGGAATCCCTTCTATCATCCATGACAACCTTCCCATAATAGAACTCCTGCTCACAACACCAATTATCATCGCTGGCCGCGATTTCTACACGCGCGGGATACGCGTGATTTTCAGAAGCCGCACGGCCACCATGGACACGCTGGTGGCAATAGGCACGGGCACGGCGTTCGTGTACAGTCTGGTGGTAACATACCTCTTCCTTACAGGGGTTCCGGGTTTCGGCGTGGAGAACCTCTACTACGAAGTGGCCGGCCTGCTGATAATGTTCATACTTCTCGGCAAATATCTCGAGGCGGTGGCCAAGGGCCGCACGTCAGAGGCCATAAAGAAGCTGCTGGGTTTGCAGGCGAAGACGGCTACCGTGATTCGGGATGGGAAGGAAGTTGAGATCCCGATAGAGAAGGTTGTGGCTGGAGACAAAGTCATAGTCAAGCCCGGCCAGAAGGTGCCCGTGGACGGCGTGATACTGGACGGCCACTCCTCAGTCGACGAGTCAATGATAACAGGCGAGAGCATGCCGGTCGAGAAGCAGAAGGGAGATACGGTCATAGGCTCCACCATAAACAAGACGGGCTCGTTCACCTTCCGCGCCACCAAGGTCGGCAAGGATACCATGCTTTCGCAGATAATAAAGATGGTCGAGGAGGCCCAAGGCAGCAAGGCACCCATACAGAAGCTGGCTGATACGGTATCCGCGTACTTCGTTCCGGGTGTCGTGATTATAGCGCTTGCGTCGGCGCTGATATGGTATTTCCTGGGAATGGGCTTCCTTTTCGCGCTTACAATCTTCATAGCCGTGCTGATAATAGCATGCCCGTGCGCGCTTGGCCTGGCCACGCCCACGGCGATAATGCTGGGCACGGGTCTGGGGGCGCAGAACGGAATCCTGATAAAGAACGCCGAGTCGCTGCAGGAAGCGGGGAAGGTGGAGACCATAATCTTTGACAAGACCGGGACGCTGACAAAGGGCGAGCCGGAAGTCACGGATGTGTTCTCGGTTAATCATGGCAATACCGAAGTCCTGCGGCTGGCAGCTGCAGTGGAGAAGCGGTCCGAGCACCCGCTCGGCGAGGCCATAATCAGGAAGGCGAAGGAGAGCAAGGTCAGCATACCCGACGTCAAGAACTTCTCCGCGATAGTGGGCAAGGGCGTCTCAGCGGACTACCGCGGAAAGAAAATATACCTCGGCAACAGGAAGCTCATGGAAGAGCAGAAGATAGGCATCACCAGACTCGGGGAAAAGGCGAGAGAGTTCGAGGAGCAGGGGAAGACCGCGATGTACGTTGCCTACGGAAACCAGCCGATCGGCCTGATAGCAGTGGCGGATACGCTCAAGGAGTATTCGAAGGAAGCCGTGGAGAAGCTGCATGAGATGGGCAAGGAAGTCGTGATGATTACCGGTGACAACAAACGGACCGGCGAGGCAATAGCCGGGCAGGTAGGCATTGACAGGGTTCTGGCCGAAGTCCTGCCGGAAGACAAGGCGAACGAGATCAAGAAGCTCCAGGCCGGGGGCAAGAAAGTCGCAATGGTAGGGGACGGCATCAACGACGCGCCCGCGCTCGCGCAGGCGGACATAGGAATCGCGATAGGTTCGGGGACGGACGTGGCGATAGAGACCGGCGATATAGTCCTGGTGAAGGACGACCTGCGCGACGTGGTGACGGGAATAGACCTGAGCAACTACACCATGAAGAAGATAAAACAGAACCTCTTCTGGGCGTTCTTCTACAACAGCGCCGGCCTGCCGATAGCCGCCGGGATACTCTACCCGTTCTTCGGTTTCCTGCTCAGCCCGGTAATAGCCGGCGCGGCAATGGCTTTCAGCTCGGTCTCGGTCGTCTCGAACTCGCTGCTCATGAAGCGGTACAGACCCAAACTCAGAGGTTAGCATGAAAACAAAACACATGGGAATTGTCGCAATTGTGCTGATACTGTCATCCGTAATCCTGATACTGCATCTTTCCGGCCAGAGCTGCTACTCCCCGTTGGCTTATAATCTCGTGGTTATCCTTGCCTTTCAGGTAATCACTATTGCTGTCGTTTTCGGCATTTTTCTGAAAATGACCGCGAAACAAAGAGCCCTGTTAAATAATAAGGATAAGATAACGCAGGAAAAGGGAAGCGGAAAACCAAAAGGTCACGGAAAGGATTAGAAATTTATATAAACTTCCCCTTCAATCTTGATATATTGGTGTTTCGGTTAAGATGCACTCAAAATATCATAAAAGTTCAAAAGGAGGTAAAGATGAAAAATACGTATTTAATAGGCATGGTGGTAATAGCGGCAATAATAATCGGTTCTTTTGCGCTGTCATGGGGCAGCATCAACGCTAACATTACAAACGACTCTTCCTGCAATTACGGCCAGTTAAACTATTATTACAGGAGTGACTGCTCTCACTGTATTCGGGTTTTTAGTGACGGATCTCTCGAAAAGCTGGAAGAACTTGGCGTGAAGGTGAACAAGTTCGAGGTCGTGCAGTGGGGCATGTATGATGTATACGCAACTCCCACGTTCGAACTAGGGGGGCAGAGGACAAGCGGGTACCGGACGTTCGAACAGCTGAAAGAATTACTGGGATGTTAACGAAATATCCAGTAAGTTTTAAAAACCTCTTTTGACAGAAATGTTTATATTGATCATTTATGATATGCCTTATCGCTCTCGTGGTTTTTGCCGTGCTGGGAATATTCAGCGCGAAGTACAGGACGATCGCAAAGGAAGCGTTCGACTGCGTGTTCCGGAGGATCACCCTTCGAAAATGCACGACCGGTCTGGACAAGCGGCTGAAATCAAAGATAACCGGGAAACTCATGAGGAAACGCCCCAGATTCGCTAAAGCCGTCTACAGGCATTTTGAAGCCATTTCCTGGATATTCACCATTGCGCTTATTCTGAGCCTTGGCTACTCTGTTTACAGCGTAGCGAACCTTTTCGTATACGGCAACTGTAACGGCCCGGTACCTGATGCTTTCTGTGTGTTCGACCCGTTCATATCAGGAGCCGAGGAAGGAGAGCAGTGCACGATCGAGGGAGCAACAGGTGAGATAACCGGGGTTCTGGAGGTCCGTCCGGATGATCCGGCCATAGGACCTAAGGATGCGAAGGTGACGGTCATAGAGGCCGGGTGTTTCGTGTGTCCTCACACAAGGCAGGCCGTTCCTATCATGAAGCAGATAATTTCATATTACGGGGACAAGATACGCTTCATTTACAAGGATTTCCCTCTGAGTTCCATGCACGAAGGGGCGCAGGAAGCCGCGGAGGCTTCACACTGTGCGTACGAACAGGGGAAGTACTGGGAATACCATTACATGCTTTTCGAGAATCAGGGGAAAACGGGTTTCGAGGACCTTTTGGGGTTCGCGGAGAATCTGGGTTTGGATAAAGATCAGTTTTCGGAATGCCTGGCATCGCATAGATACAAGTCAAAGGTCGATTCCGATTTCAGGGAGGCGTTCGAGATAGGGGTTTACGGGACGCCGACGTTCTTCATAAACGACCAGGTTGTCGTTGGTCCAAAAACATTTAACGAGTTCAGACAAATTATAGACAGTGAGCTGATGGAGGGATAGAATGGGACTGGATGTTGAAAAGATCCGGGAGGACTTTCCTGTTCTGAAAAAGACGGTTAACAGCAAGCCCATCATATACATGGATTCGGCATGCATGACCCTTCGGCCGATTCAGGTTATAGATAAGATCAACGAGTACTACAGGGAATATCCTTCCTGCGGTGAACGGAGCCTCCACAAGCTTGGAAAGCGAGTGGATGAGGAAGTGGAGAAGTCGCGAAACCTTATCAAGAAATTCATCAACGCGAAGAGTATGGAGGAAATAGTTTTCACCAAGAACACCACAGAGGGCATAAACCTCGTGGCGAATTCTTTGGACCTGAAGCAGGGAGATATCATTCTTGGAACGGACAAGGAACACAATTCAAACCTCCTTCCATGGCAGAAGCTGGCCTCCAAAGGGGTGAAATACGAAGTTGTAATGTCCGGCAAAGATAATAATTTTTCTTTCGAGAACTTTCAGGAGAAAATGAACAGGGGCGTCAAACTGGTTTCGATGGTTCACACGTCCAATCTTGACGGGACGACAACGCCAGCGAAGGAGATTGTCAAAACAGCGCATGAAAACGAAGCTCTCGTTCTTCTCGACGGGGCGCAGAGCGCTCCTCATCATCCTCTGGATGTCAGGAAGCTCGATGTTGATTTCCTCGCTTTCTCCGGACACAAGATGTTCGGACCTTCAGGCATAGGGGTTTTATACGGGAAGAAGAACCTGTTAGAGAAGCTCCCGGCTTTCATGGTGGGCGGCGGGACGGTCGTGGACACGACCCATTACGAAGCGAAGTTTGAGGAATTACCTCAGAAATTCGAGGCCGGCCTGCAGAATTACGCCGGGATAATAGGAATGGGCGAGGCGGCGAAGTATCTGATGAAAATAGGGAAGGAGAACGTTGAGAAACATGAAATTGGAATGAACAGGAGGATAACCGAAGGGGTTGAAGGATTCGGAAAGCTCTCGCTGATCGGGCCGGGAGAAGCGGAAAAGAGGGGAGGAATAATATCCTTCAACATAGACGGGGTGAACTCGCACGAAATAGCGATGATGATGGACGAGATGGAGAACATATGCGTCCGTTCGGGAGCGCACTGCGTTCACTCGTGGTTCAACGCGCACAAGCTGGACGGGAGCGTCCGTGTTTCTCTCTACATCTACAACACCCCTGAGGAGTGCGACAAGCTCGTGGAGACGCTGAAAAAGGTAATTGACCTGACGAAGTGATTTTTTATATAAACAGACAAAGATTAATTATGTTGCCCGTGGTTCTGGGTCTGATCCTGGCGGTGGTTCACTATTTCAATGAGAGGATCGAACCCAGGGACCCTGTGATAAAACACAAACTGGTTTCCTTCGTTGCGGGTATTTCCATAACCTATATCTTCCTCCTCCTGCTCCCGGAGGTTTACAATGGAATAGAATCGCTTGAAAAATTCCTCTTCCTCTTCATTCTCGCTGGCTTCGCCTCCTTCCATCTGATAGAGAAACACATTTACCAGCACATATCCAAGGATATCCTTCACGAGGAGCTGAGGGTCGCTCATTCGGCGTTGTTCTTCTTCTACCATCTCGTGATAGGGATACTTCTGGTCGGGCTGGTGAACATAAATGTCGTGGGCGGCGTCCTGTTCTTCATTCCTATTCTTTTCCACACCGCCGTTAGCTCTGCTTCCCTGAAGGGGATACACATCAGCATAAGGAAAACGATTTTGCTTAAGGTCGTTCTCTCCTGCTCGACGCTGTTCGGCGTGCTGATCGCGTATTTCGTGACGGTCCCCTCGCCTGTTCTGCATTCGCTTCTCGGCTTCATTGTGGGAAGCCTGCTTTACATAGTTATCAGGGACTCGATTCCGAAAGAAACAGAGGGCAAGGCAATATACTTTGTTCTCGGTGTTGTTATGTACGCCCTGATAATATGGTTTACCTGGGTCGTGTGAAAATTGATCTGAGGGGGAAGAATTTATATAACAGTGTTATATAATCTCTCTATTGGTGTTTTGGATGGGAAAGAAAGAGGACAAATGCGCAGAATGCGCGGCGCCCGCAAAAAGATGGTATAAAGAGAGGTTGTTTGTCGTCTCGGTCGTTTTGGGGATTATATTAATAATCTCCTTTTTCATCGAATCCCTGAACCCATTGACCTTCGCTTTCCTTGATTATCTCGGTCTGATATGGTGGGCCATATTGCTGGGTTTCCTGCTGGGAGGGGTGATAGATTATCTCATCCCGAATACGTACATAAGAAGGTATCTGACCCTCCATAATAAAAGGAGTGTTCTGTATTCGGTCTTCCTTGGCTTTCTGATGTCGGCGTGTTCCCACGGAATACTCGCGATAGCAATGGAGCTCTACAAGAAAGGAGCTTCGACGTCTTCGGTAATCGCCTTCCTCCTCGCTTCGCCATGGGCGAACCTCCCGATAACAATCCTGCTGTTCGGATTCTTCGGTCTGAACGCCTTCTACATCGTGATATCCGCGATAATCATAGCGATAATAACGGGATTGATCTACCAGCTGCTCGACCGGAAGGGGTGGGTTGAGTGCAAATACTGTGACATTAAGGTGGATGAGAGTTTCTCTGTTCGCGAGGACGCGAAGAAGAGGATTAAGAATTACAGAGCAACGAAGGAGAACCTGAAAAGGGATCTCAAGGGCGTAATCAGGGGGTCGTGGTCGCTGACGAAGATGGTCATGTGGTGGATAATCATAGGGATGTTCATGGCGAGCTTCGCTAGGGCGTTCATCCCTAATGAATGGTTCATGCTGTATTTAGGTCCCACAATACTCGGCCTGGTCGTGACCCTGATATTAGCAACAGTGATCGAGGTCTGCTCCGAAGGATCCGCTCCTTTATCGTTTGAAATATTCAAACAAACGGGGGCTTTCGGGAACTCGTTCGTTTTCCTGAACGCAGGCGTGGCGACTGATTACACGGAAATCGGTCTGATATGGTCGAATATTGGGAAGAGGGCGGCAATCCTTCTTCCGATAATAACCGTTCCGCAAATCCTGGTCTTAGGCTGGCTCTTCAACGTGTTTCTATGAACAGGCAAGTAGGCACGCCACCTTTTATTAATCTTCCTTCCCAAATATCTTCATGGTCAAGAGCTACGCGAGGGGGAGGAGATTCGAGTACCATGTGGTCTACAAGCTAGCGAAACACGGGATAAACAGCCGGAGAGTCGCTTTGTCCGGAAGACAGCCTTCCCCGGACATACCGAACGCTGACATAGTGGTCGAGGAGAAGTTTCTGGGGAAGGCGAAGACGACGAAGGCGAAGAAATACGTTTCCTTCCCGGAGAAGGAGATACTCGAACTGGAAAAGAAGGATCTGAAGTTCCTGGTTTTCAACTTCACCAGAACAAACCCCTTTGTCGTGATAAGGTTCGAGGATTTCGTGGACCTGATAAAACTCTGGAAAGAGAAAGAGAAGCCTTAGTCCACTTTCTCCTCAATTTCTCTGATTTTTTCCAGATAACCATCCTTGATATTTTCAAGGTGTTTAATGATTCTTTGCTGTGATTCATCTGCTCCCCTCTCCCTCATCCTGCTTATCATCTTGTTTAAATCCATTATGTTTTTCTCACACATCGCTATTTCGAGTTTTCTGATATGGGGCAGGGGATAATCCCTGTGGGTCCATATCTCATCTAATATTTCGTCTATTTCAGGATTGCTTCCTACAGAATATTTACCGATGTCCACAAAGCGAACGTATTCTTTCGCTATTCTCATAGCCCCATTGAGAACAAGAACATTGTACATTTCGAAAAACTTACTGACTATTTTGAATCTGCTGAGCACGAGACCTGTTATGATGAAAAAGAATATGTAGTAGTCTATGAAAAGGAAGGAGTATATAAGCGAAATAATGGAAGGGAATATCCAAACAAGTAATGCCATGGTTCCTATTGTCCATAAATCAAGTATTATGTACGGAGCTAAATAAACCCTGATCACTCGTAAAGGCTCGACAGTTTCCCTGTAATCCTTGTAAAAATAATACGCTATAAAAAGGCTCGAAATGCAATAAAAGGATCCCAGAAAGAAGAAATTAATGGATTCCAAAATCGCGAAATTGAAGAACATTATGCCCGCTGTCATGGACATGACCGCTAGGGAAAAGAAAAGGTAGTGAATGCTTTTCAAGTACCATATCCTTATGTAAATCCTTTCCATATCAAAACCCCCTTTAGCTACCACCACCGAAAACCGCAAGCATCCACTGCATCCCGAAATAACCCCCGAAAGCAAGTGAGATATTCATTATGAGTTTCCCCGTCAGGGAGGCGAGGAAGAACTTTTTCAGATCGTACCTTATCGCCCCGCAGATCACCCCGATAACATCGTCGGGGAGGGGCGTGGCAGCGAAGAGCGTTATGATGAAAAATGCCCTGTACTTCTCCATCCACCTGTTCGCTTTTTTCAGCAGGTGT
>CBEVTC010000020.1:0-12150 GCA_965552715.1 uncultured archaeon
ACCTCTAAGTTTATAAATTCACATTCATATATAAATTTGAAATCTCGCCTCAGCGAAACCTTTATAAACCCCCAAATTAATAAATATTTATAAATTAACTATTATTAAGTGATAAATAATATTAAAGTTGATGTTATGGGATTGACGATAAGATATAGAAAAAGTCGTGGAGGGAATTGTTTAATTGGTGGTCTAGCAGCTGCCACATTAGCAGGAGTAATTTATGATGGTGCTTTTAATAACGGTAAAGTTAGCAGATATTTGGCGGACAAGTTATTCCCACAAAAGACAGTAATGGAATATCCTTCTGTCCAGATTGATGCTGGGTCTCTTATGAATGAGAAAAAACTCACTATATGGGAAATTTCAAATTCGCACCTCAAAAGCGAGGGTGGGCATTCAGGAATTTCTCAATACATAGGGGAAAATCTCAGTGAAATTAGGAGAATGAATGAAGCGAAAAATTTTGATAACCTTGCCAAAAAAAGGATATGGAATTTGCGTGATTGGAACGGAGACGGTCACGTTCTTAGTGAAAATTATAGGCAGTATGAAATGGGAGTAAAAAACAGAATGACACAAAAAAGGAAGCATCAAACGCAAAGGAAATAATGGGGTGATAAAATGGCATACAAAGAATTTAGAGGGGCCATCGTACTTGCTAATTACAAAGGAAAAAAAATGTACATAGGTGTTATACACCCAACCTCTCAACTTCAGGAACTAAACGGACTAGATCCCAAAAAAGAAGGTATAATGGAAGAATTCGAAGGAAAAAGACTTGAACATGTGAAAGAAGCAATCAAAGAAAGGGGCGATCAACTTTCAAATGAAGACGGCTTGCTTTTCATTCCAAACTTTTAAATTTTTCACTTCTCCAGCTCAAAGCTCGCTTCCCCGTGTCTTTCGAAATCCTTCACTATCCCTTCTCCGATCGTTCTGACCTTGCTCTCGGTTTCCCTGTAGTTCTTTCCGTTTCCTTCAAGAACGTATTTCGGAGCGGAGACATACTGGACGTTCAAACCCTCTTTCTTCGCCTTTGCCAATACCTTCTTTATCAGTTCGATCCCGTTGGGTTCGCGGGTTATGAGTTTTAACCGTCCTTTAACGATGAACGTCTTCTCGGCGAAGTTCTTCCGGGCGATCTCCGTGATAGCGTCCGCCCATTTGCCAGGAACACCCTTGCTCTTCAAGAGATCAGGGGATTTCAGCGAGAACTCGAAAACCTTCGTCAGCGACCCGAATTCCTCGATTAAGAGATTTCCTATTTCCTTCTTTGTCTGCTCGAGATTCTTCCCCAGGCTTTTCCCGGCCATTTCCAGCAATTTCTCCGAACGCTTCTCCCTCTTGAACTCGTTAAGCTTTCTCGCGGTGTCCTCCCTGTGGACCCTTTTGATCGAAAGGGAGATGTGGTCAGGATAAGCATCCATCACCCTGCAGACAACGTACTGCTTCTCCTTTATGAATTCGCGGATGTCCCTCACCCACCTGGAAGCGACCTCTGAGACGTGAATCAATCCCGTTAGATCATATTCAATAATATAGGCTATTGCGGAATGGGGATTAATCTTGGTTATCCTGCACACGACAAATTCATTCCTTTTAGGCAATTTTTTCATGGCTCAGGCCTCCGAGACGTCCTCGCTTTTTATTTTCCCTTTCCCCCCTGTGGGTTCTACGAGAACCTCCCCACATACCAGACACTTAACAGCGCTCGCGGACTTTTCGAACACGACCTGCTCATTTTTGCACTTCTTGCACTTCACCTTCAAGAATTTGGAAACCATTATACCTTTACTCCTTACCTTCCTTTTTATCCTCTTTCGCTTCTCCTTCCCCTTTCTTTTCCTCGGGCTTCGCTTCCTCCGCCGGTTTCTCCTCTTTCACTTCTTCCTTTTTCTCCTCCTCTGCAGGTTCCTTTTCTTTGGCTTCCCCTTCCTTTTCTTCGGGTTTAGCCACTCCCTCTGCCGGAGCCCCGCCTTCTGCGGGCTTCTCCTCCAGCTTCGCTTTCTTCTTCTCCATCCTCTTCTGGATTACCTCAAGTTTGTCTTTCGGAATGTCATCCTTCTTGGAGTATACAAAAACCTTCAGCTTGGATTCACCCTTGCCCTTTATTGAGAATATCTTATCGATCAGTATGAGATCCTTTTTGGCCCTGAGGGCTTTTTCGAGCAACGGGAGAATATCTTTTCTTGGCGGGGTCGGCTTTCCGGTGTGTTCGAATACAGCATGCACTTCTTCCCTTTTCAATAAGGGATTCTTTTTCTGATCGAGTATTTTCACGGACATCATTTCACCCACAAAGCGTATTTTCCAGGGGCTGTTATACCGAGAAGCTTCGCTATCTCCGATTCGTTAGGATCACTCACCACCACAACTCCCTTCCATGTTTTGGTGAAATCCTTCGTCCCGCACGCTGGGCATTTATCCTCCAGAACGAATCTCCTGCAGTGTTTGCAGACTCTTTCCCTCTCAACCATTCTATCGCCCCTTTTTCTTTTTCTCCGTTTTCTTCGCAACTCTCTTCTCTTCCTTTTTATACCACTCTGTTGCTCCCAGGCCCGGCTGCCTTGTTGTCAGCCCTATTTTGTATTGGTTCTCAGCCATGGAAACTGATATTATTCTAGCGAAGACAACTGACTTTTCCTTCATCCTCCTCTTCGTTTTCTTGCCCGTGAACATCAGGTTTTTGGGGTCGTAAGAAACGAAGTCGTCCATCAACTGCGAAACGTGAACCATCCCGTCTACAGGACCGATCCTAACGAAAACACCGAATTCCGTAACGTCTATCACATCTCCCTTCACCAGTTCGTGCTGTTCGGGTATGTACGTCAGCACGCTGAACTCGATCGGGTAGTAAAGAGCGCCGTCGCCCGGAATTATCGTTCCCTCTCCGATTTCCCCGATTGACATCACCGATAATATAACGCCTAAATTTTTGTCTATCGAGCCCTCGAGCTTCTCCTCCAGACTCGCCTTAACCGCATCCTCAAGTTCCATCCCGAACTTGTCAGGTGAAACCCGTATCTTATCGCTAATATCGAAAATCTTGTACATGCTATCCCACCAATTTCGAACGACGTCCGCAAGCGAACGTCAATCGATTGTTTCAAGCGACGACCTGAATCATAAATCCAAGTCGTCAATCGATTTATACAGTGTTTTTGTTAGGTTATATTTATAAGATTTTAATTAAAAAGCCTTATATCTCTTCCAATATGCATATATTCGGTTTTATGAACGCGACATCGCAGAACAGTTCTCTCAAACCTCTCGTGGAGTTTATACCGGTGAGGTCGATCTGGGTCCCATCTAGATTGAGCATCCAGTCCATGGTCTCGTTCTCACTCGTTCCATGAGAAAGGACGAAATAACCCTCGAATTCCTTTAATTCCACGAAATCCTTGTACATCCCCTCCCTTTCAAGGCATTCGATACAGGTAACGTTGTAGAAATACTCTATGATGACCTTCCCGTTCCTAATGATACCCACCCTCTCGTCGGGGGTGAGCATCCGGTTCAGAACGTCCGGAACTTCAACAGGACCAGGCCCTTCCGGCCTGTAACTCATCATGGCGAACCCTACCATGCTCGCAACCATTATGAACCCGATAAATACCGCCATGATCCTCTGTTTTGCAACATCGTTCATACGATCTCCTCTCCATCTATTTAGAATTGAGATATTTATTCTTTCACGAAAAACCTTATAATTTTCGGATACATAATTTCTATATGGTTTCTCCCGCCAGGTTATGCATAATCTGCAAGGGTTCGCGCAGACTCTGCGGATGGAGGGTTTGTCCGTTATATTCCAGGATTCAGGTAATGCCGAAGATAGAGCAGTCCCTGGACAAGGAGTTTTTCGGGCCATCGACCTCGGTGTTCGTGGGCCACAACTTCTACCCGAACGTTTATGCCGGTCCGCTGGTAGCGATCGATTCCGAAAACCTCGAGATTATGGATTCTCCGCAGGAGTGGTTCGGGAAGCCTTACGGCGAAATCATCCGCTTCCGTTCGCTAGTTTTGAGATCAAAATCCAGGGAAAACATATTCTCGCGTTCGAAATTCGTGGAGCAAAACCAAGAGCTCGCTCTTGCGAAAAGACCAACGGACGTTGAACTCGAATTCAAGAAGAAGCCAGAGATTTCGTTTGAATTCTCCGACATCGCGCAGCCCATGGGGCCTTCCGGATCTCTCGAAAGGTTCAGGATAACGGAAAACCCCGCAATACCCAGAAAAACCGAAAAGATAACGAATGACGAGCTGAAGGCAGAGGAGGCGGGCTTCCTCCTTTACAGGCACGGGGAGGACGTTTACAAGGTTTCCACCATCCTCTCCTCCGGTATACTGGGTCTGGAAGAACGAAAGAAACTCGTCCCCACGAGGTGGTCGATAACCGCAACGGATGACATGATCTTCAGGAAACTCGTCCCAGAGGTCAGGGGATACGAACAGATAAGCGAATACCTCGTTTTCTCAAGCGAATACCTCGATAACCACTTCCTTTTTCTTTTAATGCCCGGTAACTGGGAGTTCGAGAACTTCGAGGCGTGGTCTCCCGGATCAAGCTGGTCTTTCAACCTCAAAAAGACCGAGATACTCGAAGAATACGAACCCTTCCAGGGAAGGAAGGCTTACGCGAATCTCCAGGCAGGCGGTTATTACGCTAGCAGGCTCGCCGTTATCGAATACCTCCACAGGATAAAAAGACAAGCGAGGGTCGTCGGATTCCGGGAGATTCATGAAGGCTACACAATCCCTCTGGGGGTATGGGTCGTTCGCGAGACAGCGAGGAACGCGTTCCTCTCCAAACCCCTGAAATTCCCCACCCCGAACGAAGCCCTGAAACACATAGGTTCCCGCCTGAAAACGAATGTCAACGAATACGTCAGAAAAAGCGTCATATTGAAACAGAGAAGACTGGGAGATTTCAAGTCTTTTTAACCTTTTGTTCGTAAATTATACCTATGCCCCAAGAAAAAATGCAGAGGGTTCTGGAATTCCTCAAGAAGAGATACGGCAAGAGGATAGAGGAGCGAATGGACAGGAATCCTGACCTTTTCGAACTCCTTGTCACCACTGTCCTCTCCCAGAGGACAAGGGACGAAAATACGTCGCTAGCGAGCGAACGCCTGTTCTCGGTGGTGTCGAGCCCTGAGGGAATACTAAAAATCGAGGATAACGAACTTGAAGAGCTGATAAAACCTTCCGGGACATTCAGGCAGAAAGCGAAAAGGATAAGGGAACTGTCAAGGATTTTGATAAGGGATTACAGGGATTCTTTCCCGAGAAAACGCTCGGAACTGCTGACCCTCCCCGGGGTCGGTTTCAAAACAGCTGATGTCGTCCTTTCGTATGGTTTCGGAAAGCCCGTGATAGCGGTTGATGTTCACGTAGAAGTATGTTCAAAAAGGCTGGGGTTCGCTGGGAAAGAGGCGGAATACGAGGAGATACGCGCTTCACTGGAGAAACTCATCCCTGAAGAGGAAAGGTTCCTCATCAACCTAGGTTTCGTGAACTTCGGAAGGGAGATCTGCAGGACCAGAAATCCTAAATGCGTGGAATGCGAACTTAACGATGTCTGCGATTTCTACCTTTCAAACAAAAAGCCGGTGTGAACATGATTTCTTACTTTGGGAATACGGAATTGCACTACCCCTTCACGAAATCCCTTACTTTCCGAATTATAATAGTGACTTTCGTTGTCTGGATTATTCAATTACTCGCTTATCCCTCGTTTGACTTTTTGTTTTCCCTGAAACCGAGTTTAGCCCTGTCCGGGCATGTATACCAGTTCTTCACGTACATGTTCCTCCACGCGAGCTACGTCGAGACAACACAAGGCGTGATGATATACCCTCTCCACATAGGAATAAACATGCTGCTCTTCGCGATATTCGGCTTCCCCCTGGAGCAGACCATTGGAAAGCGAAAGTTCATGATAGTTTACATAGTTTCAGGTATCGGGTCCGCAGTCTTCTATCTCCTGATGATGACGGGGTTAATGGGGGTTTTTGACGTTAGATTGATAGGAGCATCAGGAGCGGTGTTTGGAGTTCTCGCAGCGTATGCTTTCAAATACCCTAAAACTTGGGTTTATTTTTTCGGCCTCATTCCCATGCCTGCCGCTGTTATGATAGTTTTCTTCCTAGTAGAGGAGACATTCTTCGGGATCATGGGGCTTGAACCCGGAATCGCGAATTTCGGTCATGTTGGAGGGATAATAACGGGTCTCCTGATCATGACTTTTTGGAAGTTAGGGCAAAGGGAAGGGAAGGAGTTCAGGGACTGGGACTACATCTGGGAATAACCATTCTACTCAAAAACGTTAACCTACCCAAAAATGTTATAAAATTAAATTCGTTCTTTGCCGAATATAATTTATTTAAATAGGCTGTTTTCAATACTACATTACCATGAAGAGGATAGCCCCGGCAGCCAGGACCGAGAAGGTCACGTACGCTATACGCGACGTTGTGGTGGAGGCGAATAAGCTCAAAGCGAAAGGGCACAAAATTCTCCACCTGAACATAGGAGACCCGAACAAATACGATTTCGTCACCCCTCCGCATATCATAGAAGCCGCACACAAGGCGATGCTAGCGAATTTGAACGGCTATGCTGATTCTGCAGGCGAGGATGAGGCAAGGGAAGCGGTCGCTAAGGAAGCGGGGAGAACGGGGATAGAGATCTCGAAGGAAAACGTTCTGATAACAACTGGAGTGAGCGAGGGTATAGAGCTCGCGATGAATTCCCTTTTGAATCCCGGGGAGAACGTTCTGACCCCGGTCCCCGGATATCCAGTGTACACCGCAATTGTCCACAAGATCGGAGCGACGCTCAACCAATACCTCACGGACGAAGAAAACGGGTGGCAGCCAGATTTGGATGACCTCCGAAAGAAGATAAACGACAAAACGAGAGGGATAATAATAATAAACCCGAACAACCCAACGGGCTCTTTATACTCCAGACAAACCCTGGAGGAGATAGTAGACATCACGAACGAGCATGACCTCGTCATCTTCTCCGACGAAATTTACAACAAGATCCTGTTCGACGGGGAAACGCATCACCCAACCGCTTCCCTGGCGAATGACATGCCCGTTCTGACCTTCGGAGGTTTGTCGAAGAACTACCTCGTCCCTGGCTGGAGGGTGGGATGGATCGTGTTCAGCGGGCCAGAGGATTCTATAAAGGACTACAGGGAAACGGTCTTCAAACTCGCGAGAGCAAGGCTCTCCGCTCCGGGCCCTTCCCAGTATGCCGTGAAGCCGGCGCTGGAAGGTCCGCAGGACCACATAAAGGACATGAACAAGCGTCTGCAGGAAAGGAGGGATCTGTTCTGCAAACGAATCAACGAGATCGAAGGCTTCTCATGTGTGAAACCAAAAGGTGCTTTCTACGCTTTCCCGAAGATCGAGCTTGACGTTAAGGATGACAAGAAGTTCATCCTCGACCTTCTCCATAAAAAACACATACTAGCGGTTTTCGGGACCGGGTTCGGTTACCCGAAACCAGATCACTTCCGAATCGTATTCCTCCCGCCGCTCGAAATCCTCGAGGAATCCCTGAACAAGCTAGAGGAATACGTGAAGGAGAATTTTAAATAAAATATAACACCATTCTACCTAATCAGCAGTTTCGCTCGCTCTGGATCGTACTTCCAGCCCTTCGGAAGCAAGCCTTTTCGTATGTAATACTTCGCGAGCCTCCGGACCTTCGATTCCGTGAGCTCCAGACCCCTGTACGACTGGTAGTCTCTCTTGTTCTTTTCCAGGTGTACCCGCAGCTCAACCACCCGCTTGAGAAGGTTGAAAAGGTCTTCGGGAAGTTTTGAATAAAGGTCGTTCTCCTTAAGGATATGTGCGATCGTTTTCTTCGTGACCAGCTTGACTGAAGGAACTCCGTACTGGTCCCTAAGGATAGATCCTATCTTCGCGCTCTGGAGACCCTGTTTCGCGTATTTTATCACGAGGTCCTCCACCTCTTCCGGTTTGTAATCTACCCATTTCGCAGTTTTCTGCAGGGGTTTTTGCGAACCTGACTTCCCTTTCTTCCTTGAATACATCCTTGCCATACACTTCGACCTTACGAAGATATTGCGACAGAACAAGCACAGCACGGATACAAGCTAGTCTCCGTTCGGAACTGGCCTGTTCTTAATGATTTATAGGGAGTGGAATATTTATAAAGTTAATTGTGTACTGGGAATCGGGAGGGCGAGAGGAAATTTATACAACTTCTAACAAATATTACTCATGGCAGACTTTTCCCTTTTTGGCATACTCGATATGCTCCCGCAGATACTCTTCATGGCACAGATATCTTCTTATATTCTTCTTTCGTGGTTTTTAGGCTCTTTGGCTTTCCGCGGAATGCACAAGCGAATCCCCTTTGCGATAAAAATAATAGCGACGATCGGAACGGGTTTACTTTGCCTGGTGGCAGGGACTGTTTTCGCCGGTTACATGTTTTTCTTTGAGGGAACGATATTCCAGATATTCCAGTTAGATCTGTTTCTGGGCGGTCTGATAACTTCGATAGTCGTCGCGATCGCTTTCTACATGATAACGCACAAGGATAAGGGAGAGAGCAAGAATAAGATGTTAAACAAGCTGCAGGAAAGGATCTCCCTCCTCGAGGGGCTTCTTCTTGAACATAAGGTTCCCACACTCAAGGAGGATGAGGTCAAGAAAACTTCTGAAACCCTCGTCCCGGGTTTCACGGCGAAAGAGGCAAACCTGAAAAAAACGGACTGGGAGATTCTCCTTGAAAGGGAAGAGAAAAAGGCGATGGTGATAATGGGAGCGTACACGGGGGAGGTGAAGAAAATCGAACATCTGGGAAAGAAAGGGATGTTCTCCGATCCTGTCAGGATAGTCGGGATCGCTCTCGTGATCTTCCTGGTCGCCTTCTCAGTGTTAAATTTCAAGGGATTCCCCAACATGATGGAAGGGTTCGCCTCGCTTCTGGGGATGAGCCCCGATCAGTTCAGCACGTTTGCCGGTAGCGGAGAACTGCCCGAGGGATGCGTTCCGGTGGCCAGCATTCTGTCAGAACACGGGGTAAGCGTGCTCGGCGGGGAGAGCGCATACGGAAACGAGGAAGTGAGGAGCATGATAGAGAGGGAAGCAGGCGTTGACATAGAATGGATGTACAGGATTGAGCACGAGGGAACGAACTACATACTCGCAGTGGATTCCGCTCTCCAGAACATGTGCACGGCCACGGAGGACAGGTTCTGCCAGTGCATAAAAATACCCGTTTTCTAAACCCTTTATTCAAACTTTTTTCACGACGTGTCTAGACCCGCAGGCCTCGCATTTGAGAAAAAGGTAGCGATCTTCTTTCGTGAATTTCGTGTCCGGCTTGCCGCAGTCCGGACATAAAACGTATTCCTTCGCGTAGAGCTCGATCTTTCTGTTCACGACATCCGACCTGAACCTCCCCTGGACGACCAGCCTGTTCCCCTGCAGTTCGCCGGAGGTCGCGAGCTCCTTCAGGAGGAACTTCTGCAAGTGTTCTGGCTTCCTTCGAAGCATGCTGGCTATCTCCGAGAAGTTGGTTATTATCGTGCGAGCGCCGGCTGGAAGTATGCCCGCCCTCGGCATCTGGAACCTTTCGCTGGATTCCGATTTTTTCGGAAGCTTGCCGAATGCCTGATCCAGAAGTTTTTCGTAAGACTGCATAACTATGAATTAACAGAAGAAGGATTTAAATTATTTCTTTTCTCCCTCGAATTCCTCAAGAAGCTTCCTCTCGTCCTCCGGGAGCTTCGCTTTCAGTTTTTTAAGAACCTCGAAATCCCTTTCTTTCATCACGGTTTCGAGCGTGTCGCCCTCGTTTATCTGCCTACCGATCGTTATGCCCCCCACAGACACTGCAACTTTCTCCCCTATCTTCGCTTTCTCCACGTTCTCCCCTTCAGATTGCAGTTCCTTCACCTCACCAATAACCTTCTCCCCTTTCCTCAGTTTATAGCCGGGCTTCACGATCCCTCCGAGGATTTCCACACCGAATATCGCGGGTTTCGATTGCCTGAAAACGTAACCTGGGAGGATCTTCATCTTCCCAGGGTGTGTGACGCTCTCGAGAAGTTCTTTTTCGCTCCTTTTCTTCTCGTCTTCCTCCCACTTTTGATGATCCTCTATCAGCTTGTAGATGATGTCCGACTTGAATATCTTCACACCCTGCTTTTTCGCTGTCTCCAGGGCATCCGGAAGGATTTCCACGTGGAAGGCGAAGATCAAAGGCTTCTTCATCCCCGCGCTCTCCATCACGTCCGCCTTCAGGACGTTCCCTACTTTCGCTTTCCTTATCGGGATTTTCAGGTCCCCCAGGGCCTTGATTAAACCTTCCAGACTTCCAAGCGTGTCCGCCTTCAGTATGATCCCTTCGTTCTCGGTCTCTATTTCCACCTCTTCTATCTCTTTTTCAATATCTCTCCTCGCCTTCTCCACATCCTTCTCGTTAGTAACGAACCTCACCGGCGAACCAGCGATAACGCTCTCGAGGTCCGGGGCGGATATCTTCACACCGGTCGCTGCAGACACCTGCTCTACCTGCCTGAACATTTTCTCCACCCTCATCTCCTTGAGGGGTTCAGGCTTGAGGAGCGCTTTCACGTTCGTTGTCACGATCTTTCGCCCGCCGATAACGAGTGTGTCTCCTTTGTTTATAACACCATCGTAAAGTATGACATCTATAGTCGTTCCTAAACCCCTGAATTCCCTCACCTCCAGAATCGTTCCTTTCCCCATCTCCTCCGAGACCTCCAACCGCTTTTCGAGGTATTTCTGTGCGAGCCCTGTCAGAACCATTAACAAATCAGGGATTCCCTCACCTGTCACGCCTGAAACAGGAACGATGCATATCTCTTTTGCGAAATCGTCTACCCTGTCATAACGTTCTGATTTCAATCCCTTCTCCCCGAGCTGGCCTATAATTTTGTAAATCTTCTCCTCCACCTCGTTTTGAGCGCGCTCATCCTGCTCCTTGAAATTCGGAAGGAAACACACATCATCGGACCTCCAACCGAGAATCCTGTCGATCTTCGTAGCAGCCACAACGAACGGGGTTTTGAACTCCTTCAGGAACATCAGGCTTTCGGAGGTTTGTGGCTGGAAGCCCTCGTTTATGTCAATAATGAGAATTGCGAGATCCGCTATGCCCCCACCGCGTTTTCGAAGGGTAGTGAACGCCTCGTGGCCGGGCGTGTCTATGAACAGAAGACCTGGTATCTTGACGTCGACGCCCATCTTCTTAACGAGATCCCCGCATATCCCGAGTATGTTCTTGATCGGGATTTCCGAAGCTCCTATGTGCTGGGTGATCCCGCCGGCTTCTCCGGGAGCGACAGCGCTACCCCTGATCTTGTCCAGCAAAGTCGTCTTCCCCGAATCCACGTGACCCAGCACGCTTATTATCGGCTGTCTGATAGGCATGGTAATCACTCCAGCTTATTTTTTAATAATTATTAAAGTTGCTGTTTTAAAAGAAATTCCACCCATTTAATTTTATATTTCTGACCGTCAACCATTAATCATGCTGACAGACGAGACAATCCGGAGGATATTCGAGGAGGAGAAGAATTCGCAGGGTATGACCAGGCTCCCGGATGATTTCTTCGGGCAGGTGAGGGAATATTTTGAGAAGAAAACGAAAATGGTCAGGATCGAGGCTGACCAGTGGTCCCTCGATTCCATAAAGAGGCGGCTGAGAACGATTTTCGAGAGGAGGGAAAGGAAGATCCTGAATTCCGCTCACGGTTTCATCGGTTCCGGGGTTCTTCCGGAAAACCTCACCCCGGAAGAGAATAGGTTCTTCGAAAAGGTTGTGGAATGCGTAAAGTCTTTCGAAGGGGAGAGGGAGGAAGGCTTCGAAAAGGAACAGGAGAAGCTCGTCCTCGTCACGATACTCGAAGACGTCCAAAAGTTCGTGGGTATGAACATGAAGAATTACGGGCCTTTCAAAAAAGGGGAACTAACGACACTCCCCGGGCCCAACGCAGATCTCCTTGTTAACAAAGGTCTCGCAGAAAAAACTGAAATGAAATAGCGGAATTTACTCCTTTTTCTCCTCTTTCTTTCCCTCTTTCGCTTCCCCTTCCTTTTCCTCTGCCGGTTTCTCCTCACCTTCTTTCGC
>CBEVTC010000021.1:0-11997 GCA_965552715.1 uncultured archaeon
GGTCACGCAGGAGGATGCAGTTGAAGCGGACAGGATATTCACAACTCTCATGGGGGACAAGGTCGAGCCGAGAAGGGAATTCATCTACAAGAACGCGAAGTTCGTCAAGAACCTAGATGTGTGATATGTATGGCTAAGAAGAAGCCCGTTGAAAAGGCAAGGACAAATGAGAATAATGTTAAAGAACGGGTAATTGAGGACGAGATGAAGCAGAGTTACCTCGATTACTCGATGTCCGTGATCGTGGGCAGAGCATTGCCGGACGTTAAGGACGGGCTGAAGCCCGTGCACAGGAGGATTCTCTACGCAATGCACGACATGGGGATGTCCCATTCCAAACCCTACAAGAAGTGCGCGAGGATCGTTGGTGAGGTTCTTGGTAAATACCATCCTCACGGAGATCAGGCTGTTTACGATGCGCTCGTTAGGATGGTCCAGTCCTTCTCCCTGCGTTATCCCCTGATTGAGGGCCAGGGAAACTTCGGTTCGGTAGACGGGGATTCTGCAGCAGCGATGAGGTATACCGAAGCGAGGATGGCGAGGATAACGGAAGGTATGCTTGCGGATATAGAGAAGGAAACCATAGGATTCCGGGCGAATTTTGACGGATCCCTGAAGGAACCGGTTATTCTTCCAGGTAAGCTTCCGAACCTTCTTCTCAACGGCTCCTCTGGGATAGCGGTCGGTATGGCTACTAATATCCCTCCGCAGAATTTGAACGAGACAGTAGATGGCGTGATCGCGATGATAGAAAACCCGGATATAACGGTTGAGGAGCTCATGGATCACGTCACAGGACCTGACTTCCCTACAGGAGGGTTGATAATAGGGAAATCCGGGATCGTTCAGGCATACACCACCGGAAGGGGGTCGATAGCCGTGAGGAGCAGGGTGGAAATCGCCCGGAAAGAGGACGGGAAGGAAAGGCTCATTGTAAAGGAAATCCCCTACCAAGTCAACAAGACCAGGCTCATAGAGAGCATAGCTGATCTCGTTCGCGAGAAAAGGGTGAGGGGGATAACGAACCTCAGGGACGAATCGGACAAGGAAGGGATGAGGATCATAATAGATGTTTCCAGGAATGTTCCTGCTGACGTCGTTTTGAACAACCTGTACAAGCACACCCAACTGCAGACGACGTTCGGCGTGAATCTCCTGGCCCTCGTGGACAACCAGCCGAGGGTTCTGAACCTCAAGCAGATGGTCGAGGAGTTCATAAAGCACAGGAAAGACGTCGTGACAAGGAAGACCAGGTTCGAACTGGGGAGGGCGAAGGAGCGAGCCCACATACTCGAGGGTATGATTATCGCTCTTGACAGGATTGACCCTGTCGTGAAAACGATAAAAACCTCGAAAACCGTGGATGTCGCTAGGAAACGTTTGGTCTCGAGGTTCAGGCTGAGTTCGAAACAGGCGCAGGCGATTCTCGATATGCGCCTGCAGAAGCTCGCTTCCCTTGAACAGAGGAAGGTCAGGGACGAGCACAAGAGCCTGCTCAAGCTTATCGACGAACTGAAGGACATTCTCAGACACGAAAGCAAGATCTACGGAATAATCAAGGAGGAAATGAACGAACTGAAAAAGAAATACGGGGATCTGAGGAGGACTGACATACTCGACACAGGAGAAAGTGCGGAAGACCTTGAGGATGACAAACTGATAAAGGAGGAAGATGTCGTGATAACCTTCTCAAAAGATGATTATGTCAAGAGGATTCCTTTAGAGGGGTACAAACAACAGAAGAGGGGAGGGAAAGGAATTATAGGAACCAGAACCAAAGAAGGTGACGTTGTAAAGGAAATGTACGTCACTAACACTCATGATTATTTGCTCTGCTTCACCAACAGGGGGAAAGTGTACTGGCTGAAAGCCTATAGAATCCCAGAAGTCGGAAGGTATGGTAAGGGAAGGCCCATAGTCAACCTGCTCAGGGTGGATAAAAACGAACGAGTGAAGGACATCATACCGGTAAAGAAGTTCGAGGAGGGGAAATACATCTTCTTCGCCACGAAAAGGGGATCTGTCAAGAAAACGCCTCTCCTTGAATACAGCAGGCCGCTCTCCTGCGGGATACGGGCGATAAGGCTGAGGGAGGATGATGATCTTGTGGAGGCGAGGCTGACGGATGGATACGGTGAAATAGTAATAGGGACGAAATTAGGACAAGCCATTAAATTCAATGAAAAGCGCGTAAGACCCACCGGTAGAAGCACGATGGGAGTTATAGGAATAAAATTCAAGAAAAAAGACGATAAAGTTATTGGGATGTGTAAAGTTGAAGAAGGAGGCTTCCTGTTTGCAGTCACCGAGAATGGTTTCGGGAAAAGAAGCAAATTTGAATTATACAGGTTGACAAACAGAGGAGGGAAGGGGGTTATCAATCTGAAGATTAGAGGCAAAACCGGTGATGTTATCGGGATAACGCCGTTAAAGGAAGATGATGAGATTATGTTCATATCGAAAAACGGGATGATCACGAGAACCGTTGCAAAGCAGATCAGGGAAACCGGAAGAAGCGCTTCGGGCGTGTATGTGATGAGGCTGAATGAAGGGGACAAGCTGGTTTCTTTTGCGAGGATAAAGGAAGGGGAATAGTTTTTATTTCTTTCCCCTAATTATAGATTGGTGGTGTTCCTGAGGAAAAGCTTGGCGTTTCTGACAATGCTTACGTCCTTGTTGTTTGCAGATTGTGTGATAAAACAGAGATCACCTGAAATTTCCCAAGTTGTTCCCGATAGAGAAAATATTTCTTCGGCAGAAAAGGGCCTGGAAGGGGGCGTAACTGGTAGGGTGTTACCAGGTATTGGAGTATATACTTTTACTACTCCTTCTCTAGGTGCTCTTGAGGATAGATGGCTGGACAGGATTCGGGATTACGGGCTTAATTTCGAGCAGAATCCTAACAAGTGGGTCAAAATACCACCTCTTGAAGTTAGCACAGTTGAACCGTATGGGAAAAAGTTACTGAGATTTAGACAAAGACATCCCGAAGATCACATGGCTGCAATAAAAATTGAAGGAGTTCCGGGATTAGAGGGATGGCAGTTAAATGCGTACAGTGATCCCGGTGTGGCTGGTAAATTTTACGTTCCAGGCGTTTCTGAAATATATTGGAAGTTACCAAAAGATGGTGTGGAAAGTCTACAGGGTGCAGCGTACCAAGTTATCTCATTTGCCCGCTCAGGTAATGGTGCATTGTATGTCGGCGCTTCTTATACAGGAAGATTAGAGTTAAAGTAATTGTATCAATTTCTGGGAGGACAAAGGAAGGGGAGTGAAACGCTCAAATTAGTTTTTTAAGCCGGAAATTAACCATAAACCATGGTCAGGGTCGAATTTTGTCTTTTTGATATAGACTACGTTCTTGAAGACGGGAAGCTCGTTGTGAGGCTCTGGGGCAAGACAAAGAAAGGGGAGAGTATACTAGCGGAAGACAGGGATTTTGAGCCGTATTTTTACGCGGAAGTCGAAAGAGAATATCTGAAGACGAACGAGCTTGATAACTTCAAGCGGCGGATCAGGGAACTTAAGGATTTCGGGGAGAAGGTCAAAAACATCGAGATGGTCGAGAGGAGGTATCTCGGGGAGAGGAAGACCTTCCTGAGGATGATCCTTTCGAATCCCAGGGATATCCCGGATCTCAGGGAGATCATAAAGGACTGGAGGGGGATAAAAAACATCTATGAATATGACATCTCGTTCTATCGAAGGTATCTGATAGACAAGGGTCTGATCCCTATGGGCTGGGTTTCGGTCGAAGGTGAGGAGAAAAAGAGAGAGCTAGCGGTGGACCGGGTTTTGGATGTAGAGAAAATCGAGAGTTCGAAGGGCGATTATCCGAAACTCAGGGTAATGGCCGTGGACATCGAAATGGTCGGGGACGAGGTAATCATGATCTCGATGGTTTCCAAAGGTTTTCGAAAAGTCCTAACTTACGGATGGAAGGAAGAGGGGAGGAAATACGTGGAAATCCTGAAAAACGAGGAGGGGATGATAAAGAGGTTTATCGAGCTCGTGAAGGAGAAGGACCCGGACATAATAGTTACGTACAACGGGGATTTATTCGATTTCGTGAAACTGAGGGAACGTGCGGAATTTCATAAGATATCGCTTTCTCTGGGAAGGGATAATGAAAACCTTTCCTTCGCCAGACGCGGGAGGATTTATTCGGCCAAAATGAACGGAAGGGTTCACGTGGACCTGTACAACTTCATTTTCCATATCCTCGGATCCTCCCTGCTTTCCGAAACGCTCACGCTGGACATGGTTTCGAATGAGCTGCTTGGAAAGGGGAAGAAAAAGCTCAAGTGGAAGGATATCGAAAAGATGTGGAAGTTGCGAAAGGGTCTGAACAAGGTTTCAAGATACTGCGAATGGGACTCCGAACTGACCTTGAAGCTGTCCGAGCGTCTGCTTTTCCAGATTTTCGAGCTCTGCAAAATTGTTGGGCAGAACCTTTTTGATATTACGAGGATGACCTATTCGCAGCTTGTGGAATGGTTGCTGATAAGGAACGCTTACAGGAAGGACGAGATGGTTCTGAACAGGCCGAAGTTCGATGAGATCAAGAGGAGGAGAGAGGCCTCTCCTTACCTGGGAGGTTATGTCCTTCCGCCTGAACCCGGAATACACCAGAACATCGCGCTGTTCGATTTCGCGAGCCTTTACCCCTCAACCACGATAACCCATAATATTTCGCCTGAAACCCTTGACAAGGACGGGGAGGGAAAGGAAAAGAACAAGGTCCCGGAGAGCGAGCATTTCTTTTCCTTGGGAAAGAGGGGATTCGTTCCTGAGATCATAGAAGATCTTGTCAAGAAAAGGATGGAAATAAAGAAGAATATGAATTCAACTGAAAGTGAAACCCCTGAATACAGGGATCTTTACAACAGGCAGTACGCCTTGAAAATTCTTGCAAACGCGAGCTACGGGTATTACGCCTACGCGGGGTCGAGGTGGTACTCGAGGATATGCGCGATGTCTATAGCGGCTTTCGGGAGGTATTACATACAGAAGGTCATAACTTTCGCGAAGGACAAGGGATTCAACGTGATATACGGGGACACGGACTCGCTTTTCCTCGCGGATTGCAGTGAATCCGGAGCGAAATCATTTCTTCAGGAGGTGAACGAGATTCTCCCGGAAACCATGGAGCTCGAATTTGAGAACATCTACAAGTCAGGGATATTCGTCCCGACAAAGACCGGGACCACTGCTAAAAAACGTTACGCTTTGCTCGACAGGAAAGACAGGATAACGATAAGGGGCTTCGAAAAGGTCAGGAGGGACTGGTGTAAGATAGCGAAGGACACGCAGGAGGAAGTTTTGTTCGCGATTCTCAAGGACAGGGACAAGAACAAAGCGGTTAAAATAGTGAGGGGAGTGATAGACAGGATAAATAGGGGGAAAGTTAAGATCAAAGACCTCGTCATATACACCCAGATAACGAGGTCCCTCGATAAATATGAACAGATAGGACCTCATGTGGCTGCCGCTAAGAAGTACGTCGCAAGAGGGCATACAATAAAGGAGGGATCGGTCATAGAATACGTCGTGACGAAAGGGGCTGGCTCAATCTCGAGCCGCGCTGAACCCTTCGAGTACGCGGATAATTACGATCCTGAGTATTACGTAAACAACCAGATCCTCCCCGCAGCGATGCGAATTCTCCACGGCCTTGGGTTCACCGAGGAGGACGTCCTGGAGGAGCCGCCGGGGCAGAAATCCCTCGAAACCTTCATGAAAAAATCTCTGAAGAAAAGGCTCAGGGAGAGTTTTGAGAAGTTCAAGGGAGAATGACATTTTTTAAGGGAACCGGGCTTAATTAATAAAATGCGGAAAATAAGGAGCATTGAGGATCTGAAGGAGATTTTCAAACAGGAAAAGAGGAATGTGATAGGAATAGGTGTTTCCGCATCCAACAGACTCGGGCCGGAAAAATTCATTCCGGATTACCAGATAGTCTGTTTATCGCACGGCCGCGATCTGGAACCGATCGAGAAGGACGTAAAGGTCCTCAGCGTTGAAAGATTGAAGGGGAAGGATAGAAAAATCAGGAGGAATTCCAGCTCATTGATTGGAATGGAAATCGTGAAGAACTTCCTGAATTCCATAGATAACCCCTATCTCATGTTCTACAAGGTTACGAAAAAGATAAAGAAAATCTGCGATGAGGAAAAATGGAACATTATCGGGAACAGGATGTACGAAGAACTTGATGACAAAGCACTATTAAGGGAGATTCTTGAAAAATGCGGATTATCTTCGATTCCTGGCGAAATCTGCGATTTGAGGGAAAAAGATTACGGCAAGCTGAAAAGCAAGTACGGGAATAAGATCGTGATACAGCTTTTCAAGGGAAGCGGCGGGAAAGGGACGTTTTTTGTCAGATCGCAAAAAGATTTCGAGGAAGCGAAAGAAAAGATCTTGAAGAGGGGGGTTTCTGAGGTCGTTGTCACGAAGTTCATCGAGGGACCTTCCCCGAGCCTGACAGCATGCGTCACGAAACACGGGGTTCTGTATACGAACCTCCAGTACCAGTTACTGGATATCCCGGAGGTTATGAATTTGGAAGTGGGGAACGGGGTTTTCTGCGGGCATGATTGGGGGGCCTCGCATGATTTCCCCGAGCATGTCAGAAAACAGGCGTATGATTACGCGGAAAGAATAGGGAATTACCTAAAAAGCAAAGGTTACAAAGGAATATTCGGTCTGGATATGATTCTTGACAAGGAAGAAGATAAGATATACGTTACCGAGATAAACCCCCGTTTACTGGGATCGTTTCCGGCGATAACAATGGTTCAATTGGAGAATTCCGAACCCCCCCTGATAATGTTTCACATTATGGAGTTTTTGTATATGGATTATGAAATGGATCTAGAAAAGGTAAACGAATTGATCAAGAAACCAAAGAAGGGAGCGCAGTTAGTTTTATTCAACAAATGGGATAAAATTATGAGGAACAGGGGTTCTCTGGAGGCAGGGGTTTATTCCATGAAGAATGGTAAACTAGTTTACAGGAGGCATGGTTACAGGTTTGAAGACTTAAGGTCAGGAGATGAATTTCTTTTGGTTGGCGGCCTGCCCTTTGAAAACACCTCCTTCAAGCCGCATACAAGAATCCTAGGGATAATAACATTACACGAAATCATTGATAAAAAAACGTACAGATTGAATAAATGGGTCAGGGATGCGGTCAAGGCAATATACAAAAAACTTGATTTCTCTGCCCTTTAAATCTCTTTCTTCAGGAATTTAACAATCTGGGTCTGTTTGAACCCCATCTTCTTGTACATCTCCACCGAGACCATATCTTTGAGGATTTCCATCACGATTTCACTAGCTCTTCTAGGATACCAGTTCCCTAAAAATCTTGTCGTCTCCACTTCCATCACTATGTTTCCCTCCTTGAACAGCGGTTTTTTCATGGTCAGGGCTTTCTGTCCCTTGAATATGGATTCAACCGTTATGTAGGGGTGAACTTTCTCTCTCAGGGCGGATTTAAGGGCTGAGAGAAAATTTTTCTCGTTGAATTCCTTCTCTAGCCCTCTGTAAGCCTTTTTGCTCGCGTATTTCTTCATAACCTTCATATCATCAAGTATGTTGGTTTTGTATTCCACTTTCATTTTGTCCAGGTTAAATTCAGAAAAGACCTCTTTTATTCTGTCTATTACCCTTTGCTGCTCGAAGTATATCTCATCTTTATACGGCTTTTCTATGTATCTGAAGAACTGCTCATATTTCTCGTTTGTTTTTTTTACCATCGCCTTTATAATTTCGTTTTTAACCCCTCTTCCCCGATACGTTATCACGTCCATGACAGACGGGAAGTTCTTGATTCTTGTGAACTGCGTATGGAGAAAAACTATTATGTTCCCGGCCCTCCTCACGGTGTTCCAGAAATCGTTGTAAATCTTCAATCTGTGTTTGTGATCGATCTCATCTACCGCGGTCCAGGAATAAACCTTCCTGTATTTTTCCAGCCTTTCCTTGCTTTCGTCCCTGACAAATTCAGGCCACAAATTAAGGGAAGAGTCTTTGGAGGGGATCTCCCTGTTGAAATCCATACCGTACATCTGTTTTCTGGGGATGGTCGAAACTATTAGCGTTCCTCCCATTTTAAGCCAGCAGAGAGAAGCGATCGTGTCCGACCACTGATCCCTTGACGTGGGGATTTCAACAGCCGGGCCTGAATGCGGGCAAACCCATACAGGGCCCGGACCGTTCCTGTAAACTATGAAACCCGGACGAAAATCTATGTTTAGAAACTTCATGTATATATTAAGGTCGAGGAAATAAAAAAACCTGCGGAGGTACTTAGATTTAAAAACCCCTAAGGTATATATAAAGAAAAAGTATAAAGACGAGGAGATTTCATGGAAGAGGAAAAGAAAGAAAGTACGGAAGAAGAGCAACCTACAGAAGAAGAAGCGCCTCAGGAAGAAGGAACGGAAGAAAAGAAAGAGGCTGTAGAAGAAGAAGAAAAGGAAGAAGAGCAGTCGGCAGAAGAAGAAGCGCCTCAGGAAGAAGGAACGGAAGAAAAGAAAGAAGAAGAGGCAGCAGAGGAAGCAACAGAAGAAGCGCCTCAGGAAGAAGGAACGGAAGAAAAGAAAGAAGAAGAGGCAGCAGAGGAAGCAACAGAGGAGACCACAGAGGGAGAAGAAACGAAAGACAGATTCGGGAGAATGCTTCACAAGGTGAAATGTTCCGATTGCGGAAAGGATACGGAAGTTCCTTTCAAGCCTTCTGGAGACAGACCTGTCTATTGTAGGGATTGTTATCAAAAGCACAGAGAAAGAAGACGCTATTAGTTTATTTGATATTGCGGTTTTTGATTCTTTGTTCTGATTTGCCTAGACCTTGGACTAACGGATTCGACAGAAACAAATTTATTAAAACTTGTATTAATATCATTATCCGAAAAGATCACGGGAAACGGATGCCGATGTGGCTCAGTGGTTAGAGCGCTGCGCTCATAATTTCGAAATTATGAGCCTTGAGATCCAAATAAAAAGTTTTGGATTAATGATATAATTTGAACAGGTCTGCGAAAATTTCGGGAGACGCAGATATTATCTGCGTCATTCATGAGATACGCAGAGGTCGCGGGTTCAAATACAGCTTCTCCTGCTCCCAACAGAAACTGTGGAGCAAGAGGGGGTTAACACTTCCGGCTGTTTGAAGTTCCCGCCATCGGCATTGGTGATTTAATGGCCAGAAAGAAGAGGGTGAAAGGAAAGAGAAAATTCGAGTCCATAAAGGACAGGTTGGAACCGATAAAAAAGGAAAAGATGACCAAGGTAGTGGCACTGGATGAGAAGAAAAGGGTGGAGTTTATAAAGGAGAGCGAAAAACGTTTTCCCTTACTATACGCTCTTTTGATATTTTTCGTGGTGGCGGTTATAGGAGGAGTCTTGATATTCATGACCCCTTCAAGTCCAGTCAATATCGGACCCGTGAAGGAAGGGGACATAGTCCAGATCGGATATACAGGAAGGCTCCAGGACGGGACGGTATTCGATTCGGGTAATCACACGTTCGTAGTGGGAACCGGTGAGGTTATCAGCGGGATAGACCGGGCGGTTACAGGCATGATAATAGGGGAGGGCAAGACCGTCACCATCCCGCCAGAAGAAGCATACGGATATTACGAACCGAACAACACACTTTCGATACCGCTGGTCCAGGAATTAAGCAGGACGGCAAACATAACAGAGGAAATGTTCAAGCTCACTTTTGACGAGGGGCCCATTGTTAACAGACTTTACAGTATCAGGGGCATGGACTGGTTGATAAGGGTTATTGACATACAAAACCAAACCGTTGTTTACAGGCAGGAACCAGAGGAGGGAGAGGTTTTCGATCTCGTAGACCTTGTTGGGAATATATATGGGACGTATTCTGTCTCAGTCGAAAATGAAAAGATTGTGATAACCCTGAATCCAACCAAGGGAAGCGCCATAATGACAGCAGAAGGTCTGGGCAGGATAACAGAAGTCAACGAAACGCACATGGTGATGGATTTCAACGACGAACTTGCCGGGGAAACCCTGACCTTCGAAATAAAACTGATAAATTTCCTGTCCTATTAAGGTCATACGGGCTCTGGATGGACTATTACATAGGAAACGGAATCTATTTTCTTTTTGAGCTCATCCTCGACCTTTGTCGCTATTTCATGGACTTCATAAAGCCTCTTTTTACTGTCTACGTTCACGTGTATTGTGACGAAGGCATGTGGTCCCACGTAGTGGACCTTTATGCTGTGAACATCCTTAACGCCTTTTATCCCGAAGGTTATGCCCTTTATTTTTGAGAGCATTTCTTCGGAAGGGACCTCGCCCATAAGCGAACGAATGTTCCTTCTGCCCAGATCAAAACCGATCTTGATTATCCACAGGGAAACCACTATTCCAGCAAGAGGATCAAGAATGCTGAACCCTAGCCGAGCGCCCGCAACTCCTATTAGAACCGCTATTGAGGTGTAGAAATCTGACTTGTGGTGGTAGGCATCTGCAATTAACGCTGGCGACCTAGTTTCCTTCCCTATCTTCATTACGAAAAAGGTCATCCAGTATTTGGCTAGGATCGAAAACACGACCACTATTATCGTTATTGTTCCTGGCGTGTATATCTTCCCCGCCAGTATTTCCATTACGGATCCCCTTATGAACTCGAAGCCGATAATTCCAAGGGTTATCGCCACGATTAGGCCTGCTATTGGTTCCGCATCACCATGTCCGTACGGGTGGTCTTTGTCGGGGGGTTTCTTCCCGACCCTGAGCCCTATCCAGACGACCACGCTGGTGAGCATATCGGAAAGGCTGTGTACCGAGTCAGCGATAACGGCGAGGGAATTCCCGAGAATCCCTGCGGCGAGTTTCAAAAGGCTCAGAAAAAGATTTCCAAAGATCCCGATAATCACGCCCACTTTTGCCTTCCTGTATCTCTCAGATAGATTCATTGATTAATATTTCCCTAGAATGGAATAAATTATTTCTTGAACTTCCCGATCTTGTCAATCATGTCCACATGGGTGAGAAACAGCGATCGGCAGCAGTATCTTTCAATCCCTAGCGAGTCCAGAACCTTCTTCGGGTCCGCTCTTCTTTGCACTTGCTTTCTATAATTCTCCCACAGATGACCAACGGGCTTCCCGCAGGTCATGCAACGGATGGGTATGATCATACGTCCACCAGACCTTTATTTAATTGAAACAAAAGGTTTTATAAACTTAAACCGGGTTTTTCCTTAAAAATTTCATTACCTTTTTCTTTGTCTTTTCAGAGACCTTAATCATCTCTTCGAGTCCTTCCATCTCCCTGTCTATGCTCAACAGTCCCATTTTCGCACCTTTGAGTATGAAATATAGTTTGGTTATTTAAAAGTTTTTTGATTCCGAAAGCTCGTGAGCGAGCCTTAACGGTTCCGGGAGCATGCCGCATCTCATAAATTTATAATATAAACCTGCATAATATTAAAAATCCAAAGGGGCTATGGTGTAGCTTGGTAGCATTCGGGCATGGGGTGCCTGCGACCGGGGTTCAAATCCTCGTGGCCCCATCATATTACGCTTAAAAAACTTTCCTTTCAAGTAACCATATGGTAACAACAGAATACAAGGTTCAGCAACTGATGGGGTTTAATCCTCATAATCGTATGCATTGGGAAAATCTTTATTCTGGATTTTCTGCATCAGAAGCGAAAGATATAGCTGGAAAGAAAGTAACAGAATATGAAACAAAAAGAATAAAGCAAGGGGTTCCAAGGAAAGCAATTAGAGTTTTAGAAATTTTTACTGAAAATGGAGGGTTTTTAGGGAAAATAGAATATCACGTGAACCCTCCAGCATGTTCGAATAATGGAATTCCGCCAAGGGGTCCTGAGATTTGTGTCAGAGAAATGAAAGGTGTTAAAACAAACGATTCTGAACTTTTGAAATACCTCACGTCATAAAATCTTCATTTACTTTCTCTCCATTTCTTCACGATCTCT
>CBEVTC010000022.1:0-11848 GCA_965552715.1 uncultured archaeon
TCTGAGGGAGGCACAGGAATATTGTTCAGCACCACCTAGGACGAGGGAATTGCGGGGCAGGATATGAGGGGGAACGAGACCTGCAACGGGATAGACGACGACTGCAACGGGATAATAGATGATGTGTGGGGGGACACTTCATACAGATTCTGCCAGTGTTATAACGGGGTTCCCGGAAGCGAGGAGGTCTGCGACGGGAAGGATAACGACTGTAACGGTTTCGTGGACGACGGGCTTTCGGGCTGCGGATGCTCGTTTGATCTCGAGGTTAACGTGAGCAACATAAACCAGCTGGCATCCCTTGTGACCACGAAGAGAAATTCAGACGAAGTCTGCAACAACATGGATGATGATTGTAATATTAAGGTGGATGACGGCACCGAAGGCGGATGCTTCTGTTCAGGCGGTTTCTCCGGAGATCCGTCCTTAAGACCGGAATTCTGCAACGGCGTGGATGATAACTGTGACGGGACGGTGGATGATGTCGCTTTCACCGAGACGTGCGAATGCTATGAGGCAGCGAGGGAACAGGGCGAGATTGATGAGATATGTGACGGGATTGACAACGACTGCAACGGTCTCGTTGACGAGGTCTGGCTGAACCTGGGAGGGATATGCGGTTTCGGCGTGTGTTCTGGAGGGGTTTACGAGTGTTCGAGTGACCTGGACGAACAGGTATGTTCAACAGGATCAGGAGGCTCTGAGGATGAATCCGCGGACGAGGTTTGCGGGGACAATACAGATAACGACTGTGACGGGGCGGTAGACGAGAACTGCGTGTGCGATGAAGAGGGTGAGCAAAAGAAGTGCAGCAAGAACGTTGGCGTGTGCGAGGAAGGGGTCCAGACATGCATCGAAGATGGCGGTGAATTTGAATGGAGCGGATGTATAGGAGGGGATTTGCCGGAGCCGGAAGTCTGCGACGGGCTGGATAACGACTGCAACGGGATAATAGATGATGTTCCCGGAGGGAAGTGCGGATGTTACGGAGGAGGAGACGGAAGCGAGGAGATCTGCAACGGGATAGATGATGATTGCAATGGCGTAATAGATAATGTTGGCGGTGAGGATTCGGTTGGGGAAACGAAATGCGGATGTTACAATAACCTCTACGGAGTGGGTGCGAAGATAGAGATTTGTAACGGTATAGATGACGACTGCAACGGGATAATAGATGATGTTAAGGAAGGGGATTCGGTTACCGCTACTAAATGCGCATGTTACGGAGGCGAAAGCCCGGGCACGGAGGCCTGCAACGGGATAGACGATGACTGCGACGGTGCGATAGACGAAGAATGGCCAACCCTAGGCGAAAGCTGCGGAGAGGGTATATGCACGGGCATTTTACTTTGTTCTGAAGGCGGGAGTACGGCTGAATGTAGTGGTCAGCAGCCGGAAACAGAGGTCTGCGACGGGAAGGATAACAACTGTAACGGAAAAATAGACGAGGGCTGTTGGGGACCCGAGATAAGCAGCTGCGAGAACGGGATCCAGGACGGAGACGAGGAAGGAGTAGACTGCGGTGGGTCCTGTCCGAATATTTGTGCTCCTCCACCGCCACCGCCTCCCACAGGAACGTGGATTATAGTGTTTGCTGTTCTGGTAATAATAATAGTAATAATAGGTCTTATACTATTGTTCTTTAAACAATCCGTATAATCAAGGCAACTTCATCCCGGAAAGCAATACCACATACTTCTCGAGTCTCTTTATCTCCATTTCAAGGGTGTTTATCGCTTTCAGAACTTCGTTCTTGTTCTTTCCCTGGAGTTTTTCCAGCCTCTTCTTGCCCTGCTCGAACTCGATGAGGGAATTAGAAATCCCCTTCTTCACCCGTATAAGGAATATCTTTTTAAGGGATTCGAGAAGGTCCCCGCTCAGTTCTATGTAGAGCTTTCGATCCCTATGTTTCTTAACCTTTTTCACTATCCCGAGGATCTCGAGCAGGTCCATGCTGAGGGAAACCATCGATATAGAATACCCAGTTTTCTTCGCCATATCCTGGAGCGAGAGCGACCCCCCTCCAACAATGAGCGAGCCTATTATGTTCCCGTGTACCGGGGAGAAGCCCATGGACCTCGCCAGATTAGAGAAGGTGTTGAAAATCTTCTTCTCTATCTCGCGAATCTCCTTCGAGTCCATACGTCCACCTTGAGTTAATTTTATAAATTACTATATTTAATAATTAATTGAACATTTAAAACTTTTTAAAAGTTATAAATGATAAGATGCATAAGAAGGAAGTTTCGGTGGGGTATGCTAAAGAACTTCCGAATAAAACGCTCTCTGTGTGCCCTGAGTGTTTGAAGATAATACCAGCCCTTATATTCGAGGAAGGGGGGAAGGTATGGATAAAGAAAAGCTGCGACAAGCACGGGGAGTTCAGGGATCTCTACTGGGGTTCCGCTAAGATGTATAGGAAAGCGAATAGATTCGCTTACGATGGTATAGGGGGTTCCAATCCGAACATAGACAAGAAAAATCCTGTCTGCCCCAAGGACTGCGGTTTATGCTCTCTCCACAAATCGCATACAGCGCTTGCGAATCTCGTCGTTACGAATCGCTGCGATCTTAATTGCTGGTATTGCTTCTTCTTCGCCAAGAGGGCAGGATACGTGTACGAACCCTCCCTCGAGGAGCTAAGGAAGGGAGTGAAACTTCTCGTTAACGAGAAGCCTGTCCCGGGTAACGCGGTTCAGATAACAGGAGGGGAACCCTCCCTCAGGGATGACATAATAGACATAATAAGGATGGTAAAGGAGGAGGGGGTCGACCACACCCAGTACAACACGAACGGCATCCGATTCGCTCAAGATCCGGATTTCGTTCGTAAGGTCAGGGAAGCGGGGGTGAACACGGTTTACCTTTCCTTCGACGGCGTGACGCCCAAGACCAATCCGAAAAACCATTACGAGGTTCCATACGTCCTTGAAAACGCAAAGAAGGCGGGGAACATGGGGATCGTGCTCGTACCCACCATAATCAAATCGGTCAACGATCACGAAGTTGGCGACATGTTAAAATTCGGCTTCAAAAACATGGATATCGTGAGAGGGGTGAATTACCAACCAGTATCCCTCGTCGGGCGGATGCCCAGGAAGGAGAGGGAGAAATTCAGGATAACGATCCCTGATACCATCGAAAGGATTGAAGAGCAAACGAACGGCCAGGTCACGGCGGATGATTTCTATCCTGTCCCTTCGATGGGAGCCATAAGCAGATTCGTCGAGGCGCTCACAGGCAAAGCCCCTTATTCGCTTTCCACTCATTTCGCCTGCGGCATGGCGACCTACATCTTCGAGGACGACGGTAAGATGATACCTGCCCCGAAATTCGTCGATATAGATGGACTGTTCGAATACCTGAACGAGAAAGCCGACGAGCTCGAAAAGGGGAAGAGCAGGTACATAGTGGGAACGAAACTCCTTTTCAATCTCAAATCGTTCATAGACAACAGCAAGGCTCCGAAGGGCTTCTCACTCGCCAAACTGCTCTACAACGTCCTCATGAAGCACGATTACCGGTCGCTCGGGATGTTGCAGCACAGGTCACTTTTCGTGGGGATGATGCATTTCATGGATTTATACAATTACGACATAAACCGAGTGAAACGATGCTGCATACATTATCTAACGCCGGAAGCGATAATTCCGTTCTGCGCGTTCAACGTGATACCGGAATGGTATAGGGACAAGGTTCAGAATAAATACGGGATCTCCTTCAAGAAATGGGAGAGCAAGCCCGGAAAGAAGTTGAAAGACGACATGTACAAAAGGAACGTGAAAGCCCTCGCCAGCTCCGAGCTGTACAGGAAAACCTACGAAGGGTTTGTAAAGTGATTTAAAGTTTAACGACAAAAATTAATATGGGCATATTCAAGAATTATATCAAACCTTTTATTGTAGATGTTTTAGATATTTTGGCAGATAAAGCAGAAAATTTTGTCTATAAAGGATTCGAAAGCCGTGGAATTTCATTATCCCACAGAACAAACAAGGAAAAACCCTACAAAGACAACGTATCGAATTTTTAAATTCCATTCTGCCTAAAAATCATTATGAAGATCATTAAACTAGAGAAAGCGCTTAAGGACATGGAAAGAGTCGAACTAGCGAAGGCTGTAAGGGAAGGGAAGATCCTGATCTACCCCACGGACACGCTTTACGGGATAGGATGTAACGCCGAGAAAACGGCAAGCGTTGAAAGGATAATGAAGGCAAAGGGCAGGGATTCCGAGAAACCCCTGTCAATAATCGCACCCTCAAAGGAGTGGATTGCGGAGAACACGAAAATAACGAGCAATCATGTCAAATTCATTGACAACCTGTTCCCCGGCCCTTACACCATCATATTCAAAGCGAGGATAAAGATCCCGTTTGTGGTCTCTAAAGACGGGAAGATGGGTGTTCGCATCCCAAGGAACGAATTCTGTGATTTCATCCGTTCGCAGGGCCCCCCCTTTGTGACAACCTCCGTGAACCTTTCGGAGGAGAACCCGGTTTATTCGATAAGTGATATTCCAGAACAGATAAAACAGGTCGCTGATTACGTGGTCGATGCCGGCGAAATACGCGGGCACGCTTCCAGGGTTTTTGATATAAGCGGGAAGAGTCTCGAAATCCTTAGATGGTGAAATGTTAGAAACAGGACTTTCTGATTTCGATCTTGAGCTAGAAGATTTTGAGGTTAAAAAAGTCTCGAAGTTCGACAGGATATGGAAAATAGGCGACGGGGGAAGCATAAGTTGTGCACCCACACTCACAAAGGATACCCTATATTCTGGTTCAAACGACAATTACATGTACGCCCTATGGAGAAAGAACGGGAAAGTAAGATGGAAATTCAAGGCAAACGGAAAAATCCTTTTCGGCCAAATGCTTGATGGAGGCTTGTTATACTTCGGTTGTTATGAAGGAGGGTTCTACGCGCTTGACGCGGAAACAGGTGAGCAGGTGTGGTTTTTCAAGGCCGGTGATCAGATCATGAGCGTGCCGTGCTCCAATAAAGATTTTGTATATTTCGGCTGCAAAGACGGTTATCTTTATTGCCTTGACAAGAAAACAGGACAGGAGAAATGGAGGTTCAGGACAGGCGATTGGATTTCATCTTCGCCGACTTTATACATGAATAGTGTTCTGATAGGTTCTTTTGATGGAAATTTTTACCAGATAGACTCAAAGACAGGGAAGGAGTTGTGGAGATTCAAAACAGGAGGTGAGGTATTCTGTACATACCATTTCACGATAGACGGGAATATCGTTTACATGGCTTCCTTTGACAACTACCTTTATTCGATAGACATGGAAAAGAAAAAGGTGATATGGAGATTCGCCACAGGTAAATTCGGCAATGCCGGGGTCCCTGTTGTCACGGAGGATACGGTCTACCACGGCTCAAGGGACGGTATTTTCTATGCAATAGACAAGAAAACAGGACAGGAGAAATGGAGGTTCAGGATAAGCGGGGAGGAGATAATAACAACAAGACCACTGATTTACGAAGGGGAACTTTATTTCGGGGCAGGGGACGGGAATGTTTATGCCCTTGACATGAAGACAGGAAAAGAAATATGGAGGTTCAGGACACATGGAAGGGTATACCAGGGTCTTGGCATAAGCGATGATGTTATATATATAAGTTCTTATGACTGCCACATATACGCGATTAGCCTGAAAAACAAAGAGGAAGTATGGAGATTCGCAACCAGCTCCCTTATACAATGCGATTTGCCGCTTCCTTACGAATCTTTCGAGGTTACAATTAAAAAATCCGAAACCGAGGAGGTATCCGAAGAAGAGGAAAAATACGATATTAACGTTTCCGGAAGTTTCAGTGATGTTTACGAAACGGAGAGCGAATACCAGGTTAAGTCTGAATACCAGCAGAAAATGAAATACTGATTCTCGAAAAGGATGTTTTTAAATATCTTAAATTCATAATAGTTATAATTCTTGGGGTAAGGGGTATCCTGGTTATGGCGAAAGGAAGAGAATTCACTATTAAGATTGAAAACGTCGTTGCCTTTACCACGCTGAACATCAACATCTCCTTGAACAAACTCGTTAGCTCTGTCGAAAACACTGAATATAAACCTAAACAGTTCCCCGGTCTCGTTTACAGACATACGAACCCGAAGTCCGCGGCTTTGATTTTCTCCTCAGGAAAAATAGTATGCACAGGGACGAAATCAATAGAAATGGCGAAACAAGCGATGAAAAAGGTGGTGAAGAAATTAAAGGAATCCGGGATAAAGGTCCCCGCAAAATACCCGATACAGGTGGAGAACATCGTTGCATCCTCGAAGATACAGGCAGAACTTCATCTCGAGGACATCGCGTTCTCGCTTGATAACGCTGAATACGAGCCCGAGCAGTTCCCCGGTCTCGTCTACAGGATAAGCGATCCGAGGGTCGCTTTCCTTCTCTTCACCTCGGGGAAGATAATCTGCACGGGAGCGCATACCGAAGAGGACATACACACCGCGTTAGGGAAGTTCAAGGAGAAGCTCGAAGGCATCGGGATTAAGGTTAAACCGGTTGCAGAATAGCTCTGACGAATTTCTTTAACTCTTCCATATCTTCTTTCTTTACCACCGTTTTTCCTGTAATTGTGACGTAGATATTCTTTCTCAATTCTTCATGTTCATGTAGGAGTTTTCTGAATCTCTGGATTGAAAGGCCCGCTCCTCGTACAAACTCATCGGCAGGGATACATTCCACGCCTTCCTTTATGGGAGGATAATTGTATTTCAACCTTCCGTCTTTGCGTCTGATGTTTTTCTCAAGTTCCAATACATACGGGGCGTCTCTTCCCCATATATAACGGCGTCCTTTTATTTTGTATATTTCAATCTTTTCGTCCTTTTCGATCAGTTCTACCAGAGCAGATAGGCGTTTTTCACTTAAGTTTTTACTGCCGATTCGTCCGAAATTTTTTAACAGGTATAACCTTTCATCTGCAATTTTATCCGGGTTCAAGTTTTCCGCTAGCATGTCCAGTATTTCACGTGGCTTCATCTCCCCGCCCTTGCTTTTGAAATATTCAACCAGCATCTTCATTTCTACGCTTCTATCTGCGAATCCTACACAGTTCAGAGTTTTGTCCAAATTATCGAGCGGGACATCCGACCTTTTCCATCCCAGCACGTTCTCGTAAAGCTCCCTTTCTCTTCTTATGTCGTCAATAGGCGGGAATGGGTATCCAACTTCCATTTTGAGTGAATATCCAACCTCCATTTTTATGGATTATGAACAAAATTTTAAATAATGAAAGGGCGTTATGTTCGCGTTTGTCCACGCTTCCTGTAAGGGTCTTTTTAAGTTCAAGGAGAAGCTGGAGACATCACTAAACGCCAAAAATCTGGCCGATTGACTCCACTTCTCCGTGAGTAGGTACATCATCAAGAACTGTTTCTTCCTCTGGTTCTTCTTCAGAACTCACACCAAAATCGATGCGGTTTTTATATAATTCAAAAAGTTTCCTGTTTTTTTGGCTGATGTGTGATTTCATGTTTTCTATCAGTTCTTCCACAAACTTTTTTGGGTTTCCGTTCCTCAAGTTCTCACCAACATATGTGTGTATATCTTCGATATCTTTCTCTGAGAAAAAATCCCTGGCAGGATTCGTATAAACAATTTTACCTTCAATTTCAACACCGACTCCTTCAGCTGCTCCAAGAAGATACAGAAAATAGTTTTTATACCATTTTTTATCCCTGTTTTCTCTTTCCAGAAATTCCTTGGTTCCAAGCATGGACCTAATTTTGCATGGACTATTGAAGGTGATAATTCTTTTCAGCTTCCCCTTATCATTTACTAAAGCCATGTACTCGAATAACTGGGGTTCGTCCAAACTCCCGACGTAAATCAATTCCTCTGTCGGGACATCCCTTCTTGTAGTTCCGACCTCCCTGCTTTTCTGGACCATTTCATAAGTTTTTTTGAACTCCGGCTTTTTTTCGAATTCCTTTTGAAAGTTTTTCTCATCTATTATCACATATGGTACACCCCGTGCTTTCCCTCTTTTTATAAACTTGGCAAGGTCTTCATATTTTCTTATTATAGGGGTGTAGTGCTGCCATTCAAAATTCCATTTCTCTCTTGCGAATTCCCCTAAATTCGCACCATCAAATTTCTCTATTTTTTCGTGGTTTTCCAAAAGCCAGTCTATATGTTCTATCGCATCTTTGCTGCTTAATCCCGGCCCGAATTTTTCTCTAAAACCTTTGTAAAGACTTTTGGCAGTATATTCTCTAAAACCCAGATTTTTGAAATATTTCGGCCCAGTTATTACGTTGCAATAAGAATTCTCAAGGAGTGACCTCGCTTTTCTGATTGTAATTTCCCCTACTTTTGCCATTCCGTAATGCTTGCCTATAAACACCATAAAGAAAAATAATTAGATAGTAAATTATTTATTCTTGATTATCACACAAAAGTAAAAAAATAATGGGCGTGAGGGGATTCGAACCCCCGGCCTCAGGCTTTCTTCGTTATCATTGGACAAACGTCCTCAACTCTTCCAAGCAGTTCCCTTGCGTAAGCAAGGAATCATAGAAGACCCGCGCTCTACTGCCGACCGACACGAATGGAATCGTGTCTTTCGAAATTTCCAGCTGAGCTACACGCCCAAATTATTTTAAATTATAATACATAAAGAGATTAATATTAATTTAAAGGGTCGTATTTTATGGTTGATTTGAGGAAAATCGAAAGGAAATGGCAGGAGAGATGGAAGAAAAAGAAGGTCTTTGAGCCGAAGGTTGACAAAAAAGGGAAAAAGTTCTTCTTCACCACTCCCTACCCTTACATTTCGGGAAGCCTGCACATAGGGCACGGGAGGGCGGTGACAGAAAGCGACATTTACGTTAGATACATGAGGATGAAGGGGTTGAACGTTCTCTACCCCCTGGCTTTCCACATAACAGGAACGCCCGTCCTCGGGATATCGGCCGCGATAGAATCAGGAGATGAAGGGAAGATAGGGCTTTACAAAGGATACGTGAGTAATTACGTGAAGAACGAGAAGAAGCTTGAGAAAATTCTCGAATCCTTCAGAGATCCCTGGAACATCGTGAAGTTCTTCATCCCCAAGATGGTGGATGAATACTCATCCCTCGGTCTGTCGATAGACTGGACAAGGAGATTCACGACAGGAGATCCTGATTACCAGAATTTCATAACGTGGCAGTTCACGAAATACAGGGAAAAGGATTACCTCATAAAGGGGAGCTACCCCGTGCTTTTCTGTCCTAAATGCGACAACGCCGTGGGAGAAGACGACATACAGGACGCGGACACGAATCCTGTCTCAAAACTCGAGTTCACCTTCCTGAAGTTTAGGATGGACGACGGTCTGGTTCTGGTAGCTGCGACGCTCAGGCCCGAAACCGTATTCGGCCAGACAAACCTGTGGGTTAACCCGAACACGGAATACGTTAAAATAGAGATAGGGAACGAAACCTGGGCGATAAGCAAAGAAGGAAAAGAAAAGCTCTCCTACCAGAAGAAGGGACTGAAAACCGTTGGACACGTTAACGGAAGGGAACTTATAGGGAAGTACGCGAAGGCGCCCGGGATCAACAAAAAAATCATCATCCTTCCTTCAACTTTCGTTGACCCGAACGTGGGGAGCGGGATCGTGACGAGCGTCCCTAGCGATGCGCCGTACGACTGGATGGCCCTGAAGGATTTGCAGGAAAATAAAGACGAATGCGAGAGGTACGAACTGGATTTCGGGGAGGTTAGGAAAATAAAGGTTATCCCGATAATAAACATCCCAGGCTGGGGTGACCTGGCTGCTTTGAGGATCTCGGAAAAGATGAAGCTTAAAAACCAGAATGATCCGAGGCTTGAGGAAGCCACCCAGTTCATCTATAAAGAAGGATTTCACACGGGCGTGATGAACGAGAACTGCGGGGCATACGCCGGGATGAAGGTCACGGAGGCGAAGGATAAGGTCAAGGAAGAGCTGATAAAAAACGGGGAAGCCGACCTGATGTATGAAACTTCAAGAGAAGCGTATTGCAGGGACGGGACGAAGATCGTGGTCTCAGTTCTGGAGGACCAATGGTTCCTCGATTTCAACGCGAAGGGATGGAAAGGGAAGGCTTACAAATGCCTTAAGAGGATGGATCTCCTTCCGGAAACCATGAGGAAACTGTTTGAAGACACCTTCGAATGGCTGGACAAGAGACCCGCCGCCCGGAAACGCGGGCTGGGGACGCCCCTCCCGTTCGATAAGAAATGGATAATAGAGAGCCTTTCCGATTCCACGATTTACATGAGCTTTTACCTAATCAAGAACCTGATAAACAAGCACAAAATCAAGCCAGATCAACTGCTTCCGGAATTCTTCGATTACGTTTACCTCGGGAAGGGAAATGTCTCGAATGTCAGCAAGAAAACGAAAATCAAAACCAGCGTATTGAAAGAGATGCGCTCGAATTTCGATTACTGGTATCCGAATGACCACAGGCACACATATGTTGCCCACCTTTCCAACCATCTGTCGTTTTTCATATTCGCGCACGCTGGGATATTCCCTGAGAAGTATTGGCCTAAGAAAATCTCCTTCCACGGCTTCGTCCAGAGCGAGGGACATAAGATGAGCAAATCGAAGGGAAACGTGATCACGCTCCTCGACGTCAAGAACAAATACGGGGCGGACACCTTCCGCGCGTACATATCCACAGCAATCACACTTGACGGAACTTTTGACTGGAAAACGAACGAAGCGGAGAACATGCAGAGGAACCTCTCGAATCTTTACGCTCTCCTTTCGGAAATAATCAAGAAAAAGAAGAAAGGAAAGCTCGGACCTATGGGCAAGGCTTTCATCTCGAAGTTCGAGATTTCGATTAAAGAAGCGGGCGAGGCCTTAGAAGGGATGCGCCTCCGTGATTACGGGAACCTGGCAATATACACGATCCCTTCCTGGATAAAGAAACTTAAGAGGAGAGCGAATGAAAGCGAAGTTCGAGCGGTGTACAACCTGATAGCGGAGAAGTACGTTAAAATGCTCAACCCTATCGTTCCTCACCTCAGCGAGGAGATGTGGGAGAAATTGCGGAAGAAAGGCTTCGTTTCCCTTGAGAACTGGCCCGAATACGATAAAAAACTGATCGATGAAAAACTCGTCGCTTACGAGGAACTCGCGGACACTACAGCTGAGGACATAAGGAACGTTCTGAAGCTCGTGAAGTTCAAGCCGAAAAGGATTCGCTTATTCGTTTCCGCGAAATGGAAATACGCCTTTTTCAAAAAGCTCAAGAGGGAGATTGAGAAAACGAGGGACGTGAAAAAGATAATGAAGAACGTGATGGACAAGGAGCACGGCATGGAGATAGCGAAGATCGTCCCGGCCGTTGTTAAAGACCCATCCAAGCTCCCGTCTTTCGTGATGGACCAGGACAGCGAATTCTCCTCGCTTTCAGAAACCAAGAATTTCCTCAAGAAAGAGTTCGTCTGCGAAATCGAAATCATAAGGGCGGAGGACTCGGAAAGCGACAAAGCATTGAAGGCTTCACCGGGGAAGCCTGGGATAGAGGTTGAATAAAATTATTATATTTAAGGATATATTGAAATTTCAATTTCATCACGGTGATGTTCTACTTCTATAACCTCGGATTTTAATCTGTACAATGCTTCTTTGCTGTATCTACGCCCTATTCTACTCTGCCATGCGCTTAATTCATTTGATGTTATGATCTCGCCCACACGGATTTTTTTTGACAGGTTCATTACAAGAAATTCGAAGTAAATTTTAAATAACTTACTCAACCCTTTTTCCGACAGCGCAGTTCTTCTTGACCTCGATTATCTTCACCTTAACCGTTTCGCCCTCCTCA
>CBEVTC010000023.1:0-11263 GCA_965552715.1 uncultured archaeon
GCTTACTCTTAGCCATACATATCACACATCTAGGTTTTTGACGAACTTCGCGTTCTTGTAGATGAATTCCCTCCTCGGCTCGACCTTGTCTCCCATAAGCGTTGTGAATATCCTGTCCGCTTCAACGGCATCCTCCTGCGTGACCTGCAGCAAACTCCTTTTCTCGGGGTCCATCGTGGTTGACCAAAGCTGTCCAGGGTTCATCTCACCCAGACCCTTGAACCTCTGGATCAGGGCGTTCCCTCCCAGCTTTTTCAGGACCCTGTTCTTCTCCTTTTCCGAATAAACATAGCGAACCTCGTTCTTTTTCTTTACCCTGTAGAGAGGGGGCTGCGCGATGTAAACATATCCTCCTTCCACCAAGGATTTCATGTACCGGTAGAAAAACGTTAACAGCAACGTACGAATATGCGCGCCGTCCACGTCGGCATCCGTCATTATTATGATCTTGTGGTAGCGGAGTTTCGATTCGTCGAAGAACTCGCCTGCCCCTGCCCCTATCGCAGTTACCATTGTCTGTATCTCGTTGTTTTTGAGAATATTAACGAGCCTTGCCTTCTCCACGTTCAGGATTTTGCCCCTGAGAGGCAGAATAGCCTGATAGTTACGATTCCTTCCCTGTTTAGCTGAGTTGTGAACAAATATTCCAGAAGCAAGTGCGAAATTATGTGTTCCCTCCACTTCCAAATCATACACATCCATTTTTTTATCAAGTTTAATTATTTTTTTTATCTTATGATTATGATTTTTTACTGCTTCGAGTATAGTACTTTCATTATTATCGAAGAACCTTCCAGCAAATGTTTCCACTTTGAGCAAATTTTTATTCCTTGATTTAATTCTTTCTTGTTCGTATCTTTCCAAGTTCCCATTCCTTTCTAATGAAGGATTATATTTTTTGTTTTTGATATTATATTCATCTGCAAGAAGATGTGTGAATATCCATTTACTCTTTTTTGGATCATAAACCATTTCATATCCCTTTATGGTTATTCTACCTTCTATTTTAGATAATTTTCTGTTTAATGGCATGATGCTAATATGTTCTTTTAATTGGTCAGCCCTCAGATAACTTCCTTCTCTCAGCATAAATCTATGATCCGGAGTGCAGATGATCTCTTCATCATTATCAAGAATTATTTTGATGACTCCGGCGTTTTCCTTTGTCTTTCTGGGATTCTTTATCAATCCCATCCCTATTGTCCCATCTTTCTTTATAGTATAACAATAATTTCTTTTCCCTTTATCATATTCTTCTACTAATTCTTCAAAAGTGAGATTTCTTCCGTCCATCAATGCAACTTTCATATTTCCTGAAAAACAACCTCCGGCTGAATCGCCCTCCACAATGTAAAGCTCGCTCTTCGCAGGATCCCTTTCCGAGCAGTCCGCGAGCTTCCCGGGCAAGGATGAGCCTTCGAAAATCCCTTTCCTTCGGACGAGTTCCCTAGCCTTCAGAGCCGCTTCCCTTGCTTTCGAGGCGTTCATTGCCTTGTCGATTATCAGCCTCGCTTTTTTGGGGTTTTCCTCAAGGAAAGTCTTCAGACCATCCGAGACCGCAGAATCCACTAGGTTCTTCATTTCAGGGTTCCCCAGCCTCGTTTTGGTCTGGCCTTCGAACTGCGGGTTAATCATCTTTATGTTTATCACCGCTGTCATCCCTTCCCTGGCATCCGAACCCGAGAGCTTTTCATGGTTCTTGAAGAGTTTGTTCTCCTGCGCGTACTTGTTGAGAATGCGTGTCAGCGAGTTCTTGAACCCGATTAAATGGGTTCCTCCCTCCTCCGTGTTTATGTTGTTAACGAACGAAATGACGTTTTCCGAGTATCCTGTGTTGTACTGGATCGCGATCTCTATCTCTTTCGTTCCCTTTTTATTGTCGAAATACACAGGCTTTTCCAGAATACAGTCCTTGTTCTCGTTAAGGAAGTTGACGAAAGAGACGATCCCGCCGTCGAACTTGAACTCGTCCTTCTCGTCCGTTCGCTCATCCTTTATCGAAATGAATATGCCGGCGTTCAGGAATGCGAGTTCACGCATTCGAGAAACGAGAATATCATAATGGAAGTCCCTCTCCTCGAATATCTCCCTGTCCGGCCAGAACCTTATCTTCGTCCCGGTACCATAAGGGAACCTTCCGTCCTTTCTTCTGAGTTTCGTGAAGGGTTTGCCTCTCCTGTATTCCTGCGAATATACCCTCCCATTTCTTTTCACGTCAACCAGGAGCTTTTCTGATAGCGCGTTCACCACTGAAACGCCTACCCCATGTAATCCACCTGATATCTGGTAGGTTTTCTGGTCGAACTTACCTCCTGCGTGCAGTTTGGTCATCACGATCTCCAACGCAGACTTGCTCGGGAACCTCGGGTGCTTATCCACGGGAATCCCTCTCCCGTCATCGACGACAGTCACGCTGTTGTCCTTGTTTATGACAAGGTTTATGTTCCCGCAGAACCCGGCCATAGCTTCGTCTATCCCGTTGTCCACCACTTCGTACACGAGGTGATGTAACCCGCGCATACCGGTCGAACCCACGTACATCCCGGGTCTTTTCCGAACTGCCGCCAGGCCCTCCATCACCTTGATTTCCTTCGCGGTATAGCTTCTTTTTTGATCTGCCATAAAACCACTTAGTTAATTAATTATATTATTAATTAATTAATTAATTATTAAATTTATTATTTATAAAGGTTCAAAAAGCAGAAATTTTATCTAAAATTTAATAAGTCTTAATACCATATTTAGACACTTGAAGGCGAAAACATGCGGGATGAGAGGATAAGAAAGGCAGAGGATTTGAGGAACATTCTGAAAAGGATAGACGGTAGGGGATACAAGGCGTACAATGACATAGAGGGCATATACCAATTCGAAAACTTCACGCTCTTTGTTGACCATGTCCAGGGGGATCCATTCGCAACCCCGAGCCACGTGCGTGTTCGAGTTCCTCAGGAGGTCGCAGGCTTCCCGAAAGACGCCTACCAAAGCAAGAGCCGTGAGATCGCTTTACGGGACTTCCTCACCCGGAGGTTTTCCGAGGCCGCGAGGAAATTCTGCAGGGGAAACAGGGGAACAGGGAAGAGCGGAGCAATCTCGATAGACCGTCCTGGGCAGGAAATACTCGAACGCACTTCAGCCTTTGTCGAAGAGTTCCACGTTGAAGCGAGGTTCATAATGGGCCTTCCCGCTTTCGGAAGGAGAATCGCCGGCAGGCAAGCAGAAGCCATGTTCTTCGATGAATTGCCAAAAATAGTCGAATCCTCTTTATTTTTCAAAAGCCTTGACAGCAAAGAACTTTACAAACACATAGAGACAGCGGAGGATGCTGACTTCCTTAGGAACCAGCTTGAAAAAATGAACCTCGTTGCCTTCGTGGCGGATAAGGCAATCCTGCCGAGGGCGAGCGGTATCGATCAACGCCCGCTCATAGAAGGTAAGGTCGTGCCCTTCGAAAGCCCCAAATCCTTAAGAAAACGAGCGAAACTGCCCAACAAGGGAGAGATAACAGGAATGGGCGTTCCTAAGGGGATAACCCTTATAGTTGGCGGCGGATACCACGGAAAATCCACGCTCATGAAAGCGCTCGAACTGGGCGTGTATAACCACATCCCCGGTGACGGCAGGGAATTCGTCGTGACGAACCCCTACTCTGTGAAAATAAGGGCGGAGGATGGAAGAAGGATAGAAAAAGCCGACATCTCGCCATTCATAACCAACCTCCCCTTCAGCCAAGAAACGAAAGCCTTTTCAACCGATAACGCAAGCGGCTCGACATCCCAGGCAGCCAACATAATAGAAGCCTTAGAAGTGGGAGCGAAATTATTGCTCATAGATGAGGACACGTCAGCGACTAATTTTATGATACGCGATCACCGGATGCAGGAACTGGTTTCGAAGGACAAGGAGCCGATCACTCCATTCATAGACAAGGCGAAACAGCTCCATAAGGATTTCGCGGTTTCCACAATCCTGGTAATCGGGGGGTCGGGAGATTACTTTGACATTGCCGACCACGTGATATGCATGATTAAATATAAACCCCACGATTTAACCAAGGACGCCGGAAAAATCGTGAAGAAATACAAAGCTGAGCGCAAACCTGAAGGTGGAACGAAATTCGGAAAAATAACGCAGAGGATCCCCATCGCGGGGAGCTTCGACCCGAGGAAGGGAAGGAAATCCGTGAAGATCTCCCCCAAAGGCCTGAAATCAATAATGTTCGGCGTTTACCACATAGACCTCCACGCTTTAGAACAGCTGGTCGATACGAGCCAGACCCACGCTATTGGTGACGCGATTTATTTTGCGATGAAACACATGGACGGGAAGCTAACGCTTAAGGAGATCATGGATAAGATTTTGAAAGACGTAAAAGAAAACGGTCTTGACACGCTAAACTACTGGCCTGTAGGCGATTACGCCGTTTTCAGGGGCCTTGAGCTCGCCTCCGCAATTAACCGCCTGAGGACGCTTTCCGTGAAGCAGAAGGGCTAGTCTGCGGGATAAGATTAATATTAAACCAGGACAATACATAATATGATTTTGGATAATCCTGTAATTCTTGGTTTGCTGCTGTCTTTATTGGCGGGTCTCTCAACCACGATAGGAGCCGCGATAGCGTTTTTCGTGAAAAGACCAACTGAAAGGTTCCTAAGCATAGGACTGGGCTTCTCCGCCGGCATAATGATAGCCGTCTCGTTTTTCGAGCTCCTCGGCAGCTCGATAGAGGCAATCGGTCTGCTTTCGGCAGGTATCGGGTTCTTTGTTGGGATAATCTTCATATTCCTCATAGACCTCTACATCCCGCACCTCTACGAAGTAGAGGAACCTGATCATGGGGGTCATGGAAGACACGGACACATGCATCTCAGGCGCAGAACCATCATGAGGCTTTCCATACTGACAGCTGCCGGTATCGCGATACACAACTTCCCTGAGGGCTTCGTGATCTTCGCAGGATCTCTTCACTCCCTGCAGTTCGGCCTGTTCCTGGCCTTCGCGATAGCGATGCATAACATACCAGAAGGAATCTCGGTTTCAGTCCCTATTTTCTACGCCACGGGGGACAGGAAAAGGGCCTTCAAGTATACTTTCCTGTCGGGAATTTCCGAGCCCATTGGTGCTCTGGTCGGCATGATCTTCTTGCTACCGTTTTTGTCAGTATACGTTGTGAACTGGGCTCTTGCCTTTGCAGCGGGAGTGATGGTTTACATAAGCTTTGACGAGCTCTTGCCAGCCGCGCACAAGTATGGGAAGGAACATTCAGCCACCTTTGGCGTCATACTGGGGATGCTTCTGATGGTTGTCACGCTCATCCTGCTGAATTTATGAGCAACTCCTAATATTTTTAATACCCTCCCCGAATTAACATTATGAAACAGGCGTTTCCGGGCGTGTGGAAGAAGGGAAAGCATATTTTCACGAAAAACCTCATCCCAGGCGATCGAACATATTCTAAAAACCTGATAGTTTTCAAAAAGAAGGAATTCCGCGAGTGGAATCCCAATCGCTCAAAGCCCGCTGCTGCGATAGCGAACGGTCTGAAATTCCTCCCCATCATAGAGAAAGCGAAAATCCTTTACTTAGGGATCGCGAGCGGGCAGACCGCAACGTTCCTTTCAGACATCATAGGGAAGGAAGGGGTGATATACGGAGTGGAAATATCTGAACGCTGCGTGCGCGATCTGAATCCAATAGCCGAGAAAAGGGGGAACATCGTTCCGATTATCGGGGATGCAAGGAAGCCCGAGGAATACGGGTGGATCGAGAAGGTCGACTTGATATACGAGGACGTCGCCTCTGACGACCAGACACCGATAATGATCCGCAACGCGGATCAATTTCTAAAGCCGAACGGCTTCGCCATGATCGCGATAAAGGCTAGGTCTATCGACGTCGTCAGGCGACCGGAAGAAATCTACAAACAGGAACTCGCGAAACTTAAAAAGCACTTCAAGATACTGGAGAAAGTGAGGCTCGACCCCCACGAGAAAGATCATTTGTTTGTTGTGATGAAAAAGAGATAAACCTATTTAAAATTTATCACCTAATTAGTGGGCATGACTATTTCGATGTTTCGTCATAAAGCGGGAGGAAAGGACAGATTTTTCACAATAAGGAGTAAAAAATACCTGATAGTAGAGATGCCTACCGGTGAGAACCTGGTAGATATTTACGTAGGAAGAATGAAAAAGAATGATGATTATAGGTTTAACAAAGAACATGACATTTCCAAGTTAAGAGTAGTGGGGTCAAACAAAGAGAGAGAGTACGTAGAGAAGATTATAAGCATGAATTTTCATTCAGAACACAGGAAAGATGATTACACGATAAATAAATTCAATTTTATAGGTAGCAAAAAATCTTCAAATAACCCAGGTCTTTCCCATTCAACCCCCAATGAATCTATAACCGATTTGAGTGAAGAGTTAATCTGAGGTTCATTTTTCATCCCTAAACAATTCGTTAACCCTTTTCTCCAACTCCTCCCTCATTCGCTTCCCTTCGTTCTTTTTCGAATAGAAATCCATTTTAGCGGCGAGGGACAACTTCGCTGAGATGAGCCTCGCGATTTTCCCCTTTAGCGGCTTCGGAGCCTGCTGGATTAATGGATGGCCAAATAAGACCCCGTATTTCGGGGCTTTCCCCTCCCCCCTCAGATGGCGGAACAACGCTTTCTCCGCTCCTAGGATCTGGATCGTTGAGCTGGGAAGCTTCGCGGTCTTTTCAAGCCCTCCGGCCAGCGAGATCAGCCTTGAAGCCAATAACGGGCCTGCCACCTCCGACAAATTCGGGATCGTTTGCTTGCATAAGCTCTCCAGATTTTTGGATAACGAATCCCTTGTTTTGTAAAAATCCTGCAAGCTTTTCGAGAATTCACGGATTTCGCCACTCTCTTTTTTTACGGACTTCGAAAGCAGTTCAAGGAGCTTCTCATGGGATTTAACTTCCCGGACCTTTTCAGGCGAAAGCATCCCGTACCATTCGCGGAGGCGCTCGGACAGCGAATTCAGGGAGGAATCGAGATCATCTATTATCCCTATGACCTGCATGATCACCTTGTCCTTCTTCACTATCTTTATCTTCTCCCCTGAGAGCAGAACGTTGACCTTCGTCAGGATTTCGTTGAGTTCAGACTGGGTCGAGGCCCAGCGGTTCTCAAGGGCGAGCCTGCGGAACTCGTTGTTGGCGATCTCCTTGCCCTTGTTCTCGGGGTCGTAAACTATCGGGATCTGCCCGTCCTTCGCTCTCTTGTCCCATATGACCTCCTTGTATCCAGAAACCCTGAGCTTGTTGAGGACGAACCTCTCCTCCTCTATTATCTCCCCTTCCCTGGACTTCCGCAGTTTCTCGGCTATCACCTCGGGCTTTTTAGGGAATAGTTTCTTGAAAACGGTTTTCCCGTCCCTGTCAAAGGCGAACACGCCAACAAGGTTCGTAGCGACGTATGCTTTCATGGAAATCACTTCAGTATTTATTTGATTCCTTTTTTTATAAAACTCGTTCAAATATTAATATGGATCCTCAGAAGGTAATACTCGTTCTCATAATAATCGTGCTTCTCGCGGGTTTGGCCTGGGAACTGAAATACATAGAGGACATTCTGGTGGAGGCGAGCCTCCCGAAAGAGGAGCGGTGCGAAAGGATGTGCACGGGGAAGGGGGAGGTCGCTTACGTGGTTGAAAACACCTGCTATTGCAAGGAGCCGATTTCCTTCCGGAAGAACTGGAGGTGTTTCTGGAACGTCACTATGGAGGAGGATGAAGTGTTTTCCTCCAGGTTCAACACCACCTCCGTCCGGAACATTGCGATTAGATCGGTCGTGAAATACACAGCTCCTAACGCACCTGCCACGAAGGTGTTCGGGATATTCAACGAGGTTTCCAACAGGATTTACTACGTTTCGGACCCGAGAAAGGACGAATACGTGGCAGACCCCCTGGAAACATGGAATAATATGGGAGGGGACTGCGATGATTTTTCTATACTGCTGGCGAACCTGTATGAAGCGATTGGCCTGGATGCGAGCATCGTAGAGGTTTACAACCTTGAACAAGGGCACGTGTTTGTGCTGTTAAAAATAGAGCAGGACATGGATTCCTTCCTCAAGCTTTACAAAACGATCCTCGAGAAATACACGCCTTACTTCAGCGAGAAGCCGTTCAATTTCGTTGTCTTCGTCGATGATCAAGGGGAATGCCAATCAATTGAAAAATCCATCGAATCAGGGGAGAACCTAAACTCGTTTTATCTCGTTGTCGAGAGCACGACAAAGGATTACCCTGGGAGCCATGACGCGTTCAAAGGGTACGAAAACGTGAACTTCGTGGACGTGGGGTGGTGAATCACTTCAGATACTCGAAAACCCTTTTTCTGAATTCTTCCCAGTTGTTTGCGAGAGCTCCCGCAGACTTTATGTGTCCCCCTCCGGATCCTATTCCTTTCGAAGCGGATTTGGCGAGGTCTCCGACGTTCACCTTCCCTGCCTGGTAGCGCAAAGAAATCTTCCACAAACTCCCGGATTTTTTCCTTATTATGACGATATTTTCCGGGTGTTTCTCAGCGGTGACGGTCCCTATCACGGACGTTATGTTCATCCTGCTCTTTATCTCGTAGAAAATCAACAGTTCCTTTTCGAAAACCTCTTTTCTCTTCTCGAAATCATTCACGATTCTTTTCACTTCTTTCTGGACGATCGTGTTCCATTTTCTCAGTTCCCTGGACTTTTCGAAGTCCTCATATCTCTCGCTTTTCAGGAGAAGCTTTAAGGCTTTCTCGCATCCCTTCAGGCCCTTGAACGTTATCGCGGAAGATATGATCTCGGATGCTTTAACCAGTTTATGGTGAGGGGTTTTTCTGGTTTTTTCATACTCCTCGAACATCCAGCTGCAGTCCTTGACCCCGTAGTCCCCGATTATTCCAGTGAGCGATATCCAGAGATACGGTTTCACATCGTACTTCAGTCTCCTGAGGAGCTCGTAAATGACGCAGGATGTGGGTATGTAATGTTCGCTTTTCAGGAACCTGGGGTTTATGTGGATGATCCGCTCGGAGTTCATGTCTTTTTCTGGCATGTGGTGGTCTATTATAAGGATCTTAAGCTCTGGAAGCTCTTTCACGAATTCCAGAACCTTCCCCCATTCCTGGTCTATGGGTATGTCAAGGAACACGAGGACTTTCGGTTTTTCCAAAACTATCCTTCTGAAAAACTTTTTATCGATTATCGGGCCCTCTCTTGGGATGCTCGCAAATTCAGGGAAGAATTTCATCAGAATCGTGGCTGAGCAGACTCCATCCGCGTCCCTGTGGTAAACAAGGATCTTCTTCCCAGTCTCTTCAAGCCAGTCCCTGACTTTCGAAAGATCGACCTCGTTCAAAACTCTTTTCACGGGCATAAACGTTTATTTAAGTCCCAGGGGTTTTTAAATGTTTTTTAGCGAAAAACCCTATCTCGGGAAAAACCAGATTATGAAAAGCAGGATGATCCCGAAAACGAATAGGGGAACCCCAATCCACATATTCTCGCTCCCCGAACCCAGCAGAAGGAAGCCCACCACGAATCCCACTATTATGAATATGATGGCTATCATGATGGTCCAGTACGCGTTAACGATCCCGAACCAGAAAAGACCCAGGAATATGAGAAACAGTATCAGAGTTCCTAGAACCGCGTACTTGCCCATGTTTATATATCGGTCCATTGTTTTAAAAAACTATTTTTTCATTCGTTCGAAGTATACCTTCACTTTCTTGCCCTTGAACTCTAGCGAGCCCTTGGGCTTGAATTTCTTGGGGATGCCCATGCGGACTTTCGAAGCCCCGACCTCCTTCGAAATAGTTTCCCTGAATTTATCGAGAGTTTTCCCGGTTTTCTTGTCCGTTCCAAGCCACAGGTTTATCTTCTCCTTGACGTTCAGCCTCTCCTTCTTCCTGAGTACTTGAATATTTCGAATGAGTTCCCTCAGGAACGCCTTGTCCTTCACCACCTCGCCGAACGCGATTTCCCCATACTCGAAGGATTTTTTCTTTCGCTTTCCCGGGATTTGTTTCACCAGCGAAACCTTCTCCACGTTCGCCATTGTTTTAAGGACATTTTCCATGCCTTCCAGAGAGGATTGGATTTCGCTGTCCTTCAACTTTATGAAGAGCTCCGAAACGGGCCACCTCAGCTTAACCTTGAGATCCTGCCTCAAGGAATTCGCTCCCTCTATCACATTTTTCGCGAATCCCATCCCATTCTCGAGCTTTTTATCTATCAATCCCCCATCCTCTTTCGGCCAGGAACAGAGGTGAATCGACTTCGGCTTGCCTTTTGAGAAAAACAATTTCTGGTAGATATCCTCGGTTATGAAAGGCGTTACAGGGGCGAGCAACCTCGCGAGGTTTTCAAGGACGTATAGTAATGTGAACTGCGCGGGTTCCTTGTCCTTCCCGGAATACCAGGGTGACAAGCGATCCCTCACGATTTTTATGTACCACCTGGAGAAATCGTTGAGTATGAAATCCTCAAATTCCCTTGTCATGTGATGGAGGTTGAAATTCTCGAGGTTATCTGTCGTGCTCTTTATCATGGAATTTATCCTGGATATTATCCACCTGTCCTCAAGCTCGAGCTTTTTGAACTTCTCCTTCCTGTCGATGAGTTTCGGGTCTGAGTAGTTCTCAGCGAAAACGCTCGTGTTCCAGAGCACGCCAAGAACCCTTCTCAATCCCTTCGCTATCTTCATTGAGAATGACTGCGTGTCCCAGGGAGCGACCGACCAGCAGTGGTAAAAACGGATGAGATCGGATTCTATCGCTTTCAACGCGTCTTCCGCGTAAACAACATTCCCTAGGGATTTTGACATCTTCTCCCCTTTCTCATCCAGGGTCCATCCCGTCATCGCGACCGCCTCGAAAGGGCTTACATCAAAGACCGAAACCCCGCAGAACATCAGGGCGTAGAACCATCCTCTTATGTGATCCTGTCCCTCGCATACGATGTCTGTGGGCCAGAGCGTTTCGAACAGTTTTTTGTTCTTGAAAGGATATCCGAAAGAAGCCCACGGAGAGATCCCGGAATCAAACCACACGTTCATGGTGTCCGCTACCCTCGTCATACGCTTCCCGCACTGCCCGCATCGCAAATGGATTTTATCCACCGTGTTTTTATGGAGGTCGATATCCTCCTTTATCTTTTCTATCGCCTTTTCTTTCAGTTCTTTCCTCGAGCCTATCACGTCCTTGTAGCCGCAGGAATCGCATATCCAGATCGGTAAAGGGA
>CBEVTC010000024.1:0-11071 GCA_965552715.1 uncultured archaeon
CGATAACTAACCATACCAGTCCGATGAAAAACGAGAACCCACTGTTTTCTCCTGCTGATTTACGTCGGTGCTTCCCTTCGTACTCTTTCCGTTCTTCGTCTGGCAGTTTTTTGTACCATAGAAAATATATTATCAGTGTTACCGGGATTGCCCAGCTTCCCACAAAGACAAGCTCCCATAGGATCACAGTTAAAATGAATATGATAGAATAGCCGACGGTCCATTGCCCAAGCACAGCTGGCACGAGCCCTGTTGCCTGTGCATCAGCCACAACCCAAAGAAATACAAAAACCGCTGCAACAGCGGCTACTGCACCCACTCCGACCATTGACAACGTCGCTTGCCAATGCCTTCTTAGAAACTTTTTCCATGCTTCATCGCATGGCTCTTCACTAGTTTTGTTTTCTATGTCTAAAAGTGGGTCAGAATCCTTTTTTTGCATAATTACACGATAGAGAATTAACCAGATGGTTTAAAAACTTTTTAATGTTGAAAATTAATGCCACTTTTTTATCTGATTTCATTTCTCTTTTTTGTATTCAAAATAAGAATAGGCAAACAAGTAAGCTACCACCAAAAAGACAGATGCCAAAAGTATTAAAACAAGATATTCTATAAAGAACATGGAAATAAGTGTGATTATTGCAAGTATTTTGAATAGCTTGCTTCCTCTCTTGTGTGTCTTATCCCAGACTTTCTTGCTGCTCAAAGTCCAGGGTGTTCTTATCCCTACAAACCAGTTCTGCTCTGCGTTATCCATAAGAACACCCGCATAATAAAATATGATCGCTATTGCAGGCATTATAGCCTGGCTCATGTTGTATTCAACCCCGATGTTCGAAAGGATGATGAGGAGCTGTATGTAGAAAAAGAAAATCATCATCAGTAATATGAAACCGTCATAATGCTTTCTGAACTTTTCAATGTTCTCTTTCAAGGGATCTATCCTGGGAATGGCAATGAAAAGAAGGAGTATGCCTATTGAAACCAGAGGGAGCAGAAAAATCCCCCAGAACTTGGGAAGATAATCATCCACCTCTCCTTTCGCGTTCCAGTGAGAAGCAACTTTTTCAGGCATATTAGGATAGAAGTAAATGCTGACAGCAAATGTAAGGATTATAATTATGACCATTAGGGTGTTCGCTGTTCTCATATTGAATATATCTTAGCTGATCATAAAAACCTTTGTTTGAATCAAAGGAAATACTTGTTAACAGCAACCAGTATGATGACGAAGACCAAAAGAATTAGTATAAGACTGTAATCCATTTTGAGTCAATTTAAAATAGTAAAACGTGTAAACTATATTGAATGGGATCGAAAAGCAAATCGAATTTGATTGACATGGAAGGGAAAGTTTTCGATATAGAAAACGAACCCATGCCTAAGGGAGCCTGGTGGTGGTGGTTCTGGCTGTTCTTCTTCGACAATCCAAAAAATCCGCAAAAGCCCAGGCAGCTTATGATTTTATGGTCAACGAAAAACGTCAAGAAGATCGACTGCAACAACCTTAAGATAAATATAAAACTTCCCATTGACAAAAAAAACCCAGATGGTGCAGTGTGTGCATGGTACTTTGATGGGGAAAGGATGCATCACAACTTCCTCCTGGAGCAGTGTAACATAAAGATACGTGACAGGGAACTTTCAACCACGTCCGCGACACCGACATCGTTCTCGATTGACGGTAAAAGGAGCATTGTGAGGATAGGGAAGGATTTTGAGTTCATCGCTGACGAGAATGGGGAACATGCCTTCAAAAAGATCAACTATCATTCAAACAACTTCATTGGCGAGAAGGGGTATTCTATACTGAAGGTGAACCATACAGATCTCTCAGGCAAAGTCGGCGGAAAACCGATAAGGGGGACTGCATACTTCCAGAGGGTTTTCGTGAACGCTCCCGCTATGCCCTGGTACTGGGGCATATTCCACTTTGGCAACGGGGGCGTTCTGACATACACGAACCATCTCATCCTGGGGAAATCCATAAAGAAGGATATCTCATTCTTCGACGGGAAGGTCATGCACCATTTCGACAACATAAAGGTGAAAAAGAGCGGAGGTGACATTCCGACATTCAGGATAACAGGGGAGAATGATATCGAGAAGATAAGCTTCTCCGCCGTCTCATACGCCCATTCTTCGTGGACATTCAAAAAAAGGAGTCTTGGTTTCATTCCAAACAAGCTGGTCTACGATGAATACCCCGCAGTTATCTCTGATTTTGAGCTTGAAAACAGGAAAACAAAACAAAAGACTACCCTGAAAGATCTCGGCAAATCAGTAGGCAACGCGGAGCACACGGCCGGATTTCTCCTTTGAATTCCTCTTCTTTACGCGGTCGGCGCATATTCCCATCACCTATTCTAATATAATGAAAGAAATTCTGGACAATCTATTTAATTGGCCGTGCATAATATAATACATTAAGGCTAGGCTCATGTCAAATCCTGATGTTCTTGAAAAGGAAGGCAAAACGGTTGTTCTGCTCGGGAATGAGGCGATTGCGAGGGGTGCGCTGGAGGCGGGGATCGGTCTGTCAGCTTGCTATCCTGGAACCCCGAGTTCTGAAGTAGGGATCACGCTTTCCGGCGTAGCGAAAAAACTGGGTTTCTACTTTGAGTGGAGCACTAACGAGAAGGTCGCATTCGAGGTTTGCGCGGGCTCCGCGTATTCTGGCGTTCGCTCGTTAACAGCAATGAAACACTTCGGGCTGAACGTGGCGAGCGATTCCGTTTTCCCCGTGGTCTTCACAGGGGTGAAGGCAGGACTCGTTATAATGGTTGCTGATGATCCTCTAGGGCACAGTTCCGCTCAGTCAGAACAGGACACGAGGTTTTACGCGAGGATGGGGAAGATCCCGACGCTCGAGCCTTCGAACCCGCAGGAGGCGAAGGATTTCACTAAACTCGCTTTCGAGATCTCCGAGAAGTACGAGGTCCCTGTTATCCTCAGGACAACTACGCTGGTTTCCCATTCGGCCGGGACCGTGAAGCTGGGGAAAATAAAGAAGCCGAAAACAAAGGGGAAGTTCGTCAAGGATTTCGATCGCTTCTACAACATCAGGCCGAACCTGCAGAAACTCCATAATAAACTGATCAAAAAGCTCGACATGATCGAGAAGGAATACGAGAATCTGAACACGATAGAAGGCCAGGGGAAGATCGGGATAATAGCCAGCGGGGTTTCCTATGAATATCTGAAAGAGATTGGCAAGCTTACGGGGGTGAAGATCGGGAAACTGAACTTGACCCATCCGATCCCGAGGAATTTCGTAACGAAGTTCATAAAGGATATGGAGAAGGTAATAGTTCTAGAGGAGCTTGAGCCTGTTGTGGAGAATTTCGTCAGGGGCGTGGCAAAAGACGTGAATCCAAGTTTGGAAATATATGGTAAAAACATCTTGCCGATGGTTGGGGAGTACACCCCTGACATCGTTCTCCAGGCTCTGGCTCCTATTCTGAAAATAAAGAGTCCTGATTTCAGCAAGCATGAAAATAGCCTGAAAAAGATCGAGCTTCCCGCCAGGAAACCGGTTTTCTGCCCGGGGTGTCCTCACAGGTCGACTTTTTACGCGGTGAAGGAAGTTTTCGGAGAAGACACGGTATGGGCCGGCGACATCGGGTGTTACGTACTCGGAATATTCGAGCCCTTCGAGATGCAGGACTTCGTTATTTCAATGGGCTCGAGTTTCGGGGTGACACACGGGATCAAAAAGGTCAGCGACCAGAAGGCCGTGGTCTTCATTGGGGATTCGACGTTCTTCCATGCGGGGATGCCTGGGCTCGCGAACATGAAGGTCCACGGGACGAAACCCCTTGTTGTGATTCTCGACAACGAGATAACGGCGATGACAGGACACCAGCCGCATCCGGGGAGCGATTTCACGGGAATGGGGGAGAAGAAGACCCCGATTAAAATAGAGGACGTTGTGAAATCTTTCGGGATAAAGAACGTTCGCGTTGTGAATGCCTACAGTCAAAGAGATTTGCAAGACGCTATCAGGGAGTTTTCAAAACAGGATGAACTTAGCGTTATAATTTCGCGGGGAATGTGCAGGCTTCTCATGAAGAGGGTACTACGTTCGAAAGGAGGGAAATTCGTAACGTATGAAGTGGTCCCTGGGAAGGAAAGGTATTGCGTTGATCTTGTCAAGGAATTCGCATGCCCTGCCATAATACAGAGGGGGAAGAAGGTATTCATCAGGGAAGACATGTGCTGGGGCTGCGGAGTCTGCTCGCAGATCGCCAAAAAGGGTTCGATAGCCCCCAGAAGGAGGAAGAAGAAATGACGTATAATGTTTTGCTTACAGGTGTGGGAGGAGAAGGGGTTCTGGTTACATCCGTGATAATGGCGAGAGCTGCGGTGTATGAAGGTTACAAGGTCAGGGGAACGCAATTCCATGGTCTCGCCCAAAGGGGCGGATCGATACCAACGCACGTGAGGTTCGGGAAAGAGGTTTATTCTCCGTTAATCCCGAGGGGCCAGGCGGACCTTGTTCTGGGTCTGGAACCTCTTGAAGCCGCCAGGGTCTGCTACTACGCGAGCAAGGAGAGAACGAATTTCGTTGTGGATACCTATCCCGTCAAGCCCGTGTACTGGAACATCCATGGTCATCTCTACCCTTCGGACGAGAAGATAAAGAAAATAATCGAGCCGTTCGCCAAGAAATCTGTTTTTGTGGATGCCTCCAACATCTGCGAGAAGAAGTTCGGGGATCCGATATTCGGGAACGTGATGGCGATAGGGGTTGCTATTTCTTCCGGGACGCTCCCGCTGAGCGAGAAATCCGTCATAGAAGCGATAAAGAGGACAGTGAGAAGGGGTTTCGAGCATAACATGGAAGCGCTCAAAATGGGCCTTGAGTTCAAGGGTTAAGCGTTATTCACCCCAGCAGAACAAGCGAGAGCATCACCAGGATACCAAGGACGAATGTGATCAGCTGGAGTACTGATTTCTTTGTTTCGTAGCTTCCTTTGTGAAGCTCTGGTATGAGGTCGGTTGAAGCGACGTAAATGAAGCCGCCTGCTGCGAAGGGGATGAAGAACATGGTTATGTTTTCAACAAAAACGCTCAGGGAGATCGCCACCACGGCTCCGGCAACAGCCGTTAGCGCTGTCAAAAAGTTCAAAAACAAGGCTTTCCTCTTTTGAAAGCCTCCGTGGACGAGGACCCCGAAGTCCCCGATCTCCTGGGGGATTTCATGAAGTATAACGGCGAGCGTTGTCGCGAAACCGACAGGTATGCTCACGAGATAGCTTCCTGCTATTATGAGCCCGTCTATGAAGTTGTGCACACAGTCCCCCACAAGGTTCATGTAGGCAAAGGGGTGAGGATGCGTCTTTGAAGTGGGTATGTGGCAGTGCCTCCAGTGTATAAGCTTTTCCAGTATGAAAAATGCGATTATCCCTGACAGAACGTAAAGGGAAATGAAAACCGTAAAGCCGAATTTTTCAACTGCTTCCGGCAGAAGGTGTATGAAGGCTCCGCCAAGCATGCCGCCCGCAGCGAAACTCACAAGGTAGAGGAGAATCTTCCCTAGCATTTCCCCTCTGACGGAAATTGTCAGTATCCCTACGAAAGCGATCAGGCTGACTATTGCAACGCTCGCAAGACTGTAAACCCAAACCTCGAGCATATTATCAATAAAGTCGTGTTAATTAATAAATGTGACGATAAGACTCAATTTATAAATATTAAAATGAATTTTAAAATAATTTTAAAACTGAATTTAGAGGGGGGTGTTTTAATGACGAAACGTCTGGATTTTCTGAAAGAGGTAATAGATAATTTAAAGAAGGAGAATTTGTTCACCACCCTGCCTGTCCTAAGCTCGCAGCAGCAGGCAAGGGTGACGATAAACGGGAAAGACGTGCTCACGCTTTCCACAAACAACTATCTTGGTTTTGCCAACCATCCCAGGCTTGTCGAAGCCGCGAAGAAGGCGATGGACAAGTGGGGTTTCGGGACCGGCGCGGTCCGCCAGATCGCCGGAACAATGGAAATACACAACGAGGCAGAGGAGGCGCTTGCGAAGTTCAAGCATGCGGAATCATCGTTGATATTCGTGGCAGGGATAGCCGCCAACAGGGGAACGATTCAATCTCTCATGGAACCGGAAGACGCGATAATAAGCGATGAGCTGAACCACGGGAGCATAATAGACGGCGTCCGCCTGACGAAGTCGGAGAGGAAGATCTTCCCGCATCTCGATATGGGGGGCCTGGAGAAGGCTTTGAAGGAAACGCAGGGAGCGAAGAAAAGGCTTGTGGTTACGGACGGCGTGTTCAGCATGGACGGTGACATCGCTCCTCTCGACCAGATCGTGGAGCTCTGCGAGAAATACGACGCGATAGTTATGGTTGATGATGCACACGGGGACGGCGTATTAGGAAAGGACGGAAGAGGGATAGTTGATCACTTCAACCTCCACGGCAGGGTAGACATAGATATGGGAACGCTTTCGAAGGCGTTCGCCTGTCTCGGAGGGTATGTCGCAGGGAGACAGGAACTCAGGGATTATCTTATAAACAGTGCACGCTCGTTCATCTTCACGACCGCCCATCCGCCAGGTGTTTCTGCTGCCGTAATCGAGGCTTTGAAAATGGTACAGGACGAGCCCGAGCATTTCAAAAGGCTCTGGGAGAATTCGAAATACTTCAAGGAAGGTCTTAAAAGCCTGGGGTTCAACACGGGGAGTAGCCAGACTCCGATCACGCCCGTTATTGTCGGTGAGAGCGGGAAGGCGGTTGAACTCAGCAACAAGCTTTTCGAAAACGGGGTTTTCGTGAAGCCGATCGTTTATCCGCTAGTCTCGAAAGACACGGCCAGGGTAAGAAATATCGTGACGGCGCAGCACACGAAAGAAGACCTCGATTTCGCGCTCGAAACGTATGAGAAGATCGGAAAGGGGATGAAATTAATCTAAAAGCCCGAAACCTCCGGGCCGGTAGTCTAGTCCGGTTATGACGCCGCCCTTACAAGGCGGAGGTCGCCAGTTCAAAGGGCGTATGAAGCAGACAAGTCTGCTTCTGTCTGAAGCTCTGGCCCGGCCCATAGGTGATCTGTGCATGGCAAAGGAAATGAAAAAAATACTCGTGACCGGTTCGGTCGGCCAGATAGGCTCGGAACTCGTGCCCGCGTTAAGAGCGAAGCACGGGAATGAAAACGTAGTCGCGACAGGACACAGGACAATGCCCAGCGAGTCCTTCCGAAACGCAGGGCCTTTTGAAATAGTTGACGTCATGGACAAGGAAGCGTTCAAAGCTATTATCGAAAAGCATGATATCGATACGGTCTATCACCTGGTTTCGATTCTCTCGGCCGCGGGGGAGAAAAACCCTGATCTAGCGTGGGACGTGAACATGGAAACCTTGAAGAATGTTCTTGACCTCGCGAGAGAACACGAGATGTCACGGGTTTTCTGGGCGAGTTCAATCGCCGCGTTCGGTCCGAGCACCCCGAAGGACAACACCCCTCAGATGACGGTAATGGACCCGAACACGATGTACGGGCTTACGAAGGTTGCGGGCGAACTTCTATGCAACTACTGCTTCGAAAAGCACGGTGTTGACGTGAGAAGCCTTCGTTATCCGGGAATTGTAAGCTACAAGACGCTTCCGGGAGGCGGGACGACCGATTACGCTGTTGAGATTTTCTACGAAGCCTTGAAAAACAGGAAATACACGTGCTTTCTGAAAGAGGACGCAACCCTTCCCATGATGTACATGCCCGATGCTGTAAAGGCGACAATCGACATCATGCAAGCCGATTCGTCAAGGATAAAGAACCGCATGAGCTATAACCTGGCGGCGGTGAGCTTCTCCCCGAAGGAGATCGCAGAAGAGATAAAGAAACATATTCCTGAATTTGAATGTACATACGAACCTGACTTCCGCCAGAAAATCGCTGAATCATGGCCTAAAGTGATTGATGATTCGAGCGCGCGAAAAGACTGGGGATGGAAGCACGAGTTCGGACTGGCTGAAATGACGAAGGACATGCTGGAAAAGCTCAGCGAAAAGCTGGGAGTTAATCTGTAATTGATGGTTCTCTTAGGCGAGCGAAACCCTTTTAAAAGATAAATACAATTTTGTAATACTCTCTCGATACTCTGGGGTCGGTTTCATGGCAAAAGAGAAAATCACGCATGAGGAACTGGTGGCGAAGTTTAACGAATTTCTGGAGAAAGTGTACAAGAAAGGATTGACAAAGGCCTCGAATGAGGGGAAACCCCTTGTTATTGATTTTAACAAACTTGACAAGTTCGATACAGATCTTTCCGACATGCTCCTGAAGAAACCGGAAGAGTTTCTGGAGATCGCCTACGAGTCGCTGGAGCAGATAGAACTCCCCAACCCCGTAAAACTCAGGTTTATGGGAACCGATCTGACAAACATCCGCGATTTGCGTTCTAGACACATCGGGAAATTCATCTGCGTGGAAGGAACCGTTAGGAGGGCGAGCGAAATCCGCCCGGAAATAACCGAAACTATCTGGGAATGCCCTGACTGCAAAGAGAAGGTAAACCAGCCGAGGAAAACCAATGTGATTTTCAAGCCATTCCAGTGCACGAAGTGCGGAAACAGGCAGAACCTCAGGCAGGTGGACAAGAAAATGATCGACACGAGGTGGATAACCGTGGAGGAGCCGTTTGAATTGACAGAGGGCGAGAGACCTTCGCAGCTGAACATTGTCCTGACGGATGATCTGGTTTCCCCCGAAGGCAGGAGGATAACTGACCCGGGGAACAGGATAAAGATGACCGGTGTACTACGCGAAATCCCTAAGGGGAAGTATTATTCGGCGAAACTCGATTTCTACCTTGATTCCAATCATGTTGAACCCACAGAAATCGGGTTGAGGCATCTCGAAATCACAAAGGAAGACGAGAAAAAGATAAAGGATTTAGCGAAAGATCCGCTTGTTTATGACAAACTCATAGATTCAATCGCTCCCTCACTTTACGGGATGAGGGAGATAAAGGAATCGATTGTATTGCAAATATTCGGAGGGGTTCCGAGAACTCTGAAAGATGGTACGCATTTCAGGGGGAATATACATTTACTGCTGATAGGAGATCCTTCCTCTGGTAAATCCCAGCTCATGAAACTCATCCCGCAGCTCATCCCCAGGGGAAAATACGTGAGCGGGAAGGGGGTAACAGGAGCCGGCCTTACAGCAACCGTGACGAAAGACGAGCAGTTTATGGGAGGCTGGGTCCTCGAGGCAGGGGCGCTCGTCCTCACGAACGGGGGATTGCTCGCTATAGATGAGTTCGAGAAGATGAATCCAGACGACCAGATAGCGATGCATGAGGCGCTCGAACAGGGGAGCATCTCAATCGCGAAGGCCTCGATAGTCGCCACGCTTCCAGCACAGACATCCGTTCTCGCAGGAGGCAATCCAAAGTTCTCGAGGTTCGACCCTTACATGCCCATCGCGAAACAGATAACCATCCCGGATACGCTTCTCACGAGGTTCGATCTGAAGTTCGCACTGAGGGACGTTCCTGACGGTGAAATGGACAAAAAAATAGTTGATCATGTTCTGAAAGTGAGAGAACACGAATTCGAGGCGTCCACACCGACCATAAAGCCGGAACTCTTGAGGAAATACATCGCGTATTGCAGGCAAAACTGCAATCCAACCCTTACATCGGAGGCCGGGAAAACCTTCAGGAGGTTTTACATAAACACCAGGAAGCGGGCGGAAGGGGGAGGGGGACCGATCCCAATCACGCTCCGTCAGTTCGAGGCGCTGATACGTTTGTCCGAGTCTTCCGCGAGAATACAGCTGAGCGACATCGTACGCAAGGAAGACGCGCAGCGCGCGATCCGGCTAATGCGCTTCTCTCTCCAACAGTTGGGTTTCGACACGGAAACAGGGCAGATAGATATCGACCGAGCGGAAGGGGCGTCCGAGACCTCAAGCGACAGGTCGAGGATACGGACCGTCCTCGACATAATCAATGACCTGTCCGAAAAGACAAAGGAAATCCCTATTTTCGAGGTCCAGAAAATCGCGAAAAAGGAAGGGGTAGAGGAAGTGGACGAGATAATAGAGAAGCTGAAGCGCGAAGGCCTTCTCTTCGAGCCTAATCCTGGGTACGTGCAGAAGGTTTAAACAAATTTATACATTCGAGACCAATAATTTCTTATGAACTGCCCAAAGTGCGATGGGGGATCGTACGTTTCGGATGAGGAAGCGATCAAGATCCTGGAGGCCACAACACCCATTAAAATCATAATGAGGGTGACGTACGTCTGCAGGTCTTGCAACGAGAGATTTTCAAGGATTTTCTGCGAGGACGTGGAAACTCGAAAGCGCCCGCAGGAATTCACAACCGCTCCGGGGATGCCGACAAGCGAGTACGCCGTACGTCCCGGGATGTCCACGACAGACACAACGCAGGAACCGGCAGACAGGCTGAAATTCCTAGATAACATATAGTACGTCAATAACAGCGATTTCTAATTTAAACGTAGATGTAATGTTTTCTAAAATCTTTTGGTTCAACGATTTTTCCCTCAACAAGTGCCCATTTCCCATATGGATCTACATAGTTAACGGGTTCCAGTACGGGATCGCATGCCTCGTTATGATTGCAAGGATATAGCCCGAGAAACCATGTACCGTTTACCTTTCTTATTGGCCCTAATGGCGTATCTAAATTTGTTGCTTTGTAGAGCTGCCATAGTTCTGGTACTGGTGTATAACCTGCCATAGTCCTTCCTCATTATACGCTGAAACTCTTACAGAAGGGGATCGTTCAGGTCTTGGAACGACCCACCTATAATTTGTTTCTGAATCTTTAAATAGCTTTCCCTATAGCGATTTAGATAGAAAAAGCTGAATGTGTTTCGAACACGCTCGATGTTCCCTGAGCTAAAGGAGAGATTAAAAAGAAACCCATCCATAATTGGTAACGGGGATTTAAATTGATTTCTATTCTCCAAAAAATGTTTTCGAGTCTATTCGACTTTTATGTCGATGCAGAATTTCACGACCTTGGGTCTGTATTCGGAAACCTTGCGGACTTTCATGGACTTTGCCTTTCTTTCTACCG
>CBEVTC010000025.1:0-10974 GCA_965552715.1 uncultured archaeon
TCCCAGTGGCCCCATTCACTTTTCTCTATATATCGGATAGATAGATTTATAAGCTATCCGATAAAATAATAATTATGATCATCGATAAAGATCTGTACGAGAGGATAAGAAGGAAAAGGAAAGAACTTGATGGTTTGAGGCCTTTCCCAAAGAGCGTTCTTGAAAGGCTCAGGAAACAGTTCGCAATAGAGCTGGCGTACAATTCCAACGCCATCGAGGGGAACACGCTCACCCTCAGGGAAACCAGGCTTGTGATAGAGGAAGGTATAACCATAAAGGGGAAACCTCTCAGGGAACACTTTGAAGCGATAAATCATCAAAAGGCGTTCGAGTTTTTGGAATCCCTTGTGAAGAAGACCGCGCTGACAGAGCAGGTAATGAAGGATATCCATAAGCTGATAATGAGAGGGATAGATGATGAATACGCAGGAAGATACAGGGATGTGAATGTCAGGATTCTCGGTGCTGTGAAAAGCCCGCCCAGATCTGAAAAGATCCCTGTGAAAATGAGGGAATATGTAAAGTATGTAAAAAGAAACCCGGATAAGCTGAACCCAATAGAGTTATCAGCAATTATCCATTACAGGCTCGTTGAGATACACACATTCACGGACGGGAATGGAAGATGTGCCAGGCTCCTGATGAATCTATTCCTCATGAGGAAAGGGTATCCTGTTACAATGGTCCTCAAGGTTGACAGGAAGAAATACTACGATAGATTGAGAAAAGCGGACAAGGGAGATTTGAAACCATTCGTTGATTTCATTGGCAGGAATGTCGAAAGAAGTCTGGATTTGTATCTTGATACCTTCAAGAGGGGTTCGGAATATATCAGCCTGGCCGAGGCTGCTGAAGGATCACCTTATTCTCAAGAATATTTAAGCCTTCTTGCAAGAAAAGGCAGGCTCGAATCAATAAAGCTAGGAAGAAACTGGTTTGTTAAGAAAGAGGCGATAAAGAGATATATAAAATCAAAAAAGAAATGAACCCAACATTATTTTTATTCCAGCCAGTACAAAGAATAATTATGAAGGCCCAGACAGCTTTCGAATACATGGTCATTGCGGTATTCGTTCTCGCGTTCCTCACACCGATCTGGATTTACATTTCCCAGCTCCAGGTCCAGACTACTGATGAGTTCGCTCTTTCCTATGCGAAAAACGCTGTAATACAGATAGCCAAGAAAGCTGATCTGATATATTCACAGAGAATGGACGCGAAGATTAAGATAGAGGTTTACATCCCCAGGGGTGTCCAGGAGATAAACATAACGGGAAACGAGATAAACATGCGAGTGATTTCGAGGTCGGGGCCTGTTGATGTTTTCGCGACATCCATCGCCCAGTTACAGGGAAGCCTTCCGACTAACGAGGGTCTTTACTTTGTGTTGATAAAGGCTGAAGGGGATTACGTTAACATAACACTTGGGTAAATTTCGAAGGACAGGTAACAAAGTTATCTGTCGGCATAATGTGTCGATGTAAAGATTTCGAATGACAGGGAGCAAAGCTCCCTCTTGGTGTGGATTATGAAAGCCCAGGTTGCGATAGAGTTCATGATAATATTCGGGACATTTTTGATAGCTTTAAGTTTTGTCGTGCTCGCTGCCTGGAACAACATAGTGAACATAGACAAATCCTCGATCGATTTCGAGGCGAACAGGATTACGAACTTGATATCGAGCAGGATAAATACAGTTTACCTTGAAGGCCACGGGTTTTCGATAGGTCTGGCAGTTCAAGAAAAAATAGGGGTATACAATTACACGCTCAAAATCGAGGAGAACAATCTCTGGCTCACCGTGAATGAAATTTCATACTCGAGGAGGCTGCTTACCCCGAACATAACGGGAAATATTGAAAAGGGAACGAACACGCTCGAGAATGTTAACGGGGAGATAGTGGTATCATGATAGCGAAACGAATGCTCCGACGAACAGGCGGGAACATATTGAGATGTAACACCCTTAATAAAAAAGGACAGGTCTGGTCTCTGGACTTCATAACATCCGTCCTCGTTTTCCTCGTAGTCCTTATCCCTCTTTTCTTTGTCTGGAATTACGTGAACATCCAGAATCAGCAACAAATCCTTTTCGATGAGGTCGAAATCCTCACCCTTTCGATATCGGATTCGCTCATCCGAACGAAAGGTCTGCCTGAAGACTGGAACACCTCAGATGTGAGCTCCATAGGGCTCTCTTCGGAAGAGAATGTCCTGAACGTCACGAAGGTTTCCTATTTCTTGACAATGGGGAACAGTGAATACAATAGAACGCGGGCAATCCTGACAGGGGGGTATGATTTCTTCTTCAACCTCACGGATATTAACGGGACCACATACGGAACGATAGGGAACAAACCCCAAGACAGGATGACCATCCCTATCGAAAGGTATTCCTTATACAACGAGAGGATCGCAAAACTCGAATTCGCTATAATAGTCTAAATCAAATGTCGAGCTCGAACATCTTGTAGCGAATCTTTATGTTGTAGCCCGCTTTCTTTAACTTCTCTATCATGTTCATGTCCTTCGCCCCTTTCTTTGAAAGCAGTTCCTCGATACCGAGCTCCAGCGCTATTATCGGGTGTATTATGTTCACTATGATATACTTGTCCTTAAATTCTATCTCCGCGGCAGGGGCCTTCCCAAGATATACCCTGAAATGAACCCTGCCTACGATACTCCTGAAAATTTCTTCCAGAATGCTCATAAAGATCAAGAATTATTTTTTCTTAACAAAAGGCACAATCGTGAATTCAATGTTCCCATGCACGCTTATTTTCGAATTACCGATGTTGAATTCCACGCCGTCAAGGTTCACTTTTGTCTTGGTCTCTTTTCCCTCAAGTATCTGCATTATCTTCATTAAAAGCTCTTCCTTGTTCTTGATTATCTCCTCTAAAACGCCCATTCGAATCACCTCGGATAATACCAATATTTATTTTTAACTATATATATTTGCCAATTTATATCCTTCTTTCCAAAATTATATTATGGTCGAAAAGATAGTGATAGGAAAGGACTGGAAAGACCTTAAAAAATTCGGGGAGAAGGGGACCGCTTATATTGGGAAGCATGTTGTTGGCAAAGGGGAGGAATCCCACCTGACGAACCCCATACAGATGGATTTGACGAGACCGCACATAGTTCTGGTTTGCGGGAAACGGGGGACCGGGAAATCATATTCGGCGGGGGTTGTCGCGGAGGAGATATACAAACTTCCTGACGAAATACGAATGAACCTTTCCGTTCTGATGATAGACACGATGGGGATCTACTGGTCAATGAAGCTCCCCAACGAAAAGGACATCGAAATGCTCAAGGAATGGGGGCTGAAGCCCGAGGGATTGGCGAACGCGAAAGTACTCGTCCCCAAGGGTCATGTCAGAGAATACAAAGAGGCGGGCATAACGGTCGATCACCCGTTCACACTTTCAGTCGGTGAACTCACGGCAGAAGACTGGATCACGACGTTCGGCTTCTCCATGATAGACGAACACGGGATAATGATAGAAAGGGTCATGGAGAACCTGAAGGAAAAATATGGAAGCAAATACTCGATAAGCGATATCATAATGGAGATGGAGAAGGACAAGAGAACGGAACAAAAGGTTAAAGATGCGTTAGTAAACAGGTTCCTCGCTGCGAAGAGCTGGGGGCTTTTTGAAAAGGAGGGAACGAAGGTCGAGGATCTCCTGAAACCCGGGACGATCTCGATTCTCGACGTTTCGCATTACATGCGCGTATCCGAATCGTGGTCGATACGCGCGATGCTGGTCGCCCTGCTTTCAAGGAAGATATTCTCCCATCGTTTGAAGGCGAGGAAAGCGGAAGAATACGGTCAGGTAACGGGCCAAGCGAGGAAAACGATACCCATGGTCTGGATGATGGTCGATGAAATGCACCAGTTCATTCCCAACGAGGGCTCGACCGCTGCAACAGGTCCTGTTCTGACCCTCATCAAGGAAGGGAGGGAACCGGGGATTTCTCTGTTGATGATAACCCAGAGACCCGACAAGCTCCACGAAGACGCACTCTCCCAGGCGGATCTCGTAATTTCGCACAGGCTCACATCGAAGGCGGATATAGAGGCTTTAAGATCGATCATGCAGACCTACATGCTCGAGGACATACAGGATTACCTGAACGATCTGCCCAGAACGAAGGGTTCAGCGATCATCCTCGATGACAATTCCGAAAGGATATACCAGGCTCAGATCAGGCCGAGATTCTCCTGGCATGCAGGCGGCTCGCCCATAATAATAAAGGAGAAAAGCCTGATCGGAGAAGAAAAAACCACAGAAAAAGCGTAATTCACCTCTTTATTTTACCCCTCTTCTTCACGATCTTTATCCTCCTTATCCTGTCCTTGTCCGCGTCCTTCACCATGATCCTGAAATTTTTCATACGTATCTTATCCCCTTCCTTCGGGAACCTTCCGAGTTTTTTCACTATCAGGTCAGCGATCGTTTCCAGATCCTTCCCCTTGAATTCGATTCCCATAACCTTCGTTATGTCCTTCAGCGGGGTTTCAGCTTCCACTATTATGCTCTTCTCATCCAGAAGGCGGAGCTTCGTTTTCTTGACATCGCTCTCGTCGTATATCTCCCCTACTATCTCCTCCAGCAGGTCTTCCAGCGTGACCAGACCTTTCACGTTCCCTTTCTTGTCGTTAACGATCGCCATGTGCGTTCCCGTCTCCCTGAAATCGTCCATGAGGAGGTTCAGGTTCTTATCATCCTTAACAAACATCACAGGTGAAACGAGCTTTTCGATTTCCATGTCGAATTGCTTTCTCTTCAAATGCCTCAGTATTTCCTTTATGTGAATCACGCCAATCATGTTGTCGAAGCTGTTCTTGTAGACAGGTATCCTTGAATAGCGGGATTCTAATATTTTCGTTAGGACATCCACAAGCCTTTGATCCGAACGAATCGCGATGATACTTTTCTTCGGGACCATTATTTCTGAAACAATCGTGTCCCCGAATTCGAAAACATTGCGTATCATCTCCTCTTCATCCTTCTCTATCACCCCGAGTTCCGCTCCCATACTGAGAGCTGTTCGTATCTCCTCCTCCGTTATCTTAGGTCTTTTCTTCCTCGTTCCGAAGATCCTCAACATCCCCAAACTCAGATACTCTATGAAAACAACAACAGGGTAAAGGATTTTCGTGAGGACGTAGAGCGGACCGGCGATCACGAGGGAAACCTTCTCGGCGTTCTGGTGGCAGAAGGATTTGGGCGTGATTTCCCCGAATACGAGGATGAGGAATGTCATTATCCCCGTTGCTATCCCAATTCCCTGCGACCCGAACATATCCGTGAAGATGACGGTTGCTAACGCAGCAGCTCCTACATTCACGAGGTTGTTCCCGATCAGAATGGTCACAAGCAATTTGTGAGGTTCCTCTTTCAGTTTCCTAAGAACTTTCGCCCCCCTCCTTCTTTGCCTAACTAGCTTCCTGACCTTTATATCACTTAACGAGAATAACGCGATCTCCGATCCTGAGAAGAAACCGGAGAGCGCGATCAGAATTATCAAAACAGACGTTTCGAGCAACATTTTACCTAAAAATAATTGGTTTTGTTGGTTTATTAGTTTAGATTATAGGAACAAAAACGAAGCCGTGTTTTTTCAGATTAACTTTCCACCTGTCTGTTTTGATCCCTTCCTTCTTGAGGAGGGTTCTCCTCTTCCTCGCGCCAGAACCCATTACTTTCCCGTTTGATTTCACAACCCTGTGCAAGGGAATGCTCTTCAAATGCACGTTGCTGGAGATAACTTTACCAACAGCCCTCGAGGCCCTGGGTTTCCCAACGGTTTTCGCTATCTCGGAATAGGTGACGACCTTTCCCCTTGGAATCCGCTTGACAATGGAGAGAACTTTCTCCGCAAAATCCACCCCCTCCAGTTCGAACCTCCTCCTTTCCCTCTCGATAACTATTTTCGATATCCTGTTCGTCTTGTTCTCCAGTTCTATTATCTTACGGGCGATGTCCCTGTGGCTCCTTTCCGCCTTCAATTCCATAACCTTCCTTCTCTGGTCGAGCTTGTGGAGGCGAAACTCGGTTTTGTTCTTGTACGAATCCGCGAGGTTGAACGTCCTCTCAAGATGTTGCGAAATCTGGTGAATCTTCTTGTACAGATCATCCTGGTAATTCGTTAATTTGTGCTTGGATATCTCCTCCGCGAGCTTCCCGGCTCCTATTATAACCATAAACACACCGAGAATGAGGAAGAACTCGAAAGATATCAGGTTTCCCACCCCGCCTGCTGCCACGGAAATGCCCATCACTGCAAACACTATCCAGAATATCTTGTCCCAGTACCTGAAAAAATGTAGTGAAAACATAGTTATTATTTAAAGGTAAAGAATTTAAACCTTTATTTCCCGATTAACTTTATAAATTGAGGTTCGCAATAAAGTTGATATAGGCTTAAGATTTAGGTGTGAAGATGAAATTCCCCAAAACCATTCGCACGTACTGCCGTACGTGTAAGAAGCACACAGAACAGACTGTCAAACAATCGAAGAGGAGAGGGCGTTCGCAAGCTCATCCCCAATCCCAATCCCAGAGGAGGTTCAAGAGGAAGATGGGGGGTTACGGCTCGTTCCCTAGACCGAACCCGAAAGGCGAGGGGAAACCAACGAAGAAGGTCGATTTACGCCTCACGTGCAAAGAGTGCGAGAAATCGCATACTAAAAAGGGGTTCAGGGCCAGGAAGTTTGAACTAGTATAGTCTATTAAGGTGAAAAAATGGCGAAAAAGGAGAAGAAGACGAGGAAGAAAGGGAAAAGGGTGAGGAAGGGAAGGAAGCACGAATCCGTGAAGATATGGCAGAAATACGAGGTCAAAGGAGAAACGATATCGAGGAAAAACAAGTTCTGCCCCAGATGCAGGGAAGGCGTATGGCTTTCCAAGCAGAAGAACAGGCTTTACTGCGGAAAGTGCGGATACACGAGTTTTGGTCCAGGAAGACCAGCAGTCGAGGAAAGGGGGAAACCAGCCGAGGGGGAACAATCTGAAGTAGAAAAGGCAGAGGAGAAACCAGCCGAAGTTAAACAACCCGAAGGCAAGGAAGAAGCAGAAAACGAAGGAAAACAGAACGAATGAAAACCTTTTATTATATCTATTTAATTAATACTAATAATATATCTAGAGGGGTGTTGTTATGAAAATCACGATTTCTGTTATAAAAGCGGATATCGGTTCGATAGGAGGTCACATAAAACCCAGCGAAAGTTTGCTGGAAACGGTCACGGATTATATTTCTGAATACGGGAAAGGTTTCCTCAAGGATTTTTACATCAGTTTCACCGGGGATGATATCGCAATTCTAATGACCCACACCCTTGGGAAGGGCAACGAGAAGATACACAAGCTCGCCTGGGAGGCGTTCAAGGCCGGGACGCTCGTGGCGAAAAACCAGGGCCTGTACGGAGCGGGTCAGGACCTCCTGAAAGACTCATTTTCAGGGAACATTAAGGGGATGGGTCCTGCCGTTGCTGAGATCGAAACCGAGGAGAGGCCGAATGAACCGTTCCTCTTCTTCGCCGCGGACAAGACGGAACCCGGGGCGTATAACCTCCCCTTGTACCTTGGATTCACCGACCCGATGTACTGCGCAGGCCTCCTATTGAGCCCTGATATGACAAAGGGTTTCAAATTCACCGTAATGGACGTTTCGCACACCAAGGGAGACAAGATCATACACCTCAATTCACCAGAAGACATTTATGATATAGCCGCTCTCCTCAGGGACAACGACAGATTCGTGGTGGAATCCATATACTCAAGAAACAGCGGTGAGCAGGCGGCCGCTGTGAGCACCACGCGATTGCATAACATCGCTGGTAAATACACGGGGAAGGATGATCCCGTAATGCTCGTTCGCGTCCAAAAGAACTTCCCGGCTACCGGAGAGATACTCGGTCCTTATTCCATAGGACACCTTGTAGGAGGGTTCATGAGGGGTTCGCATACAGGTCCGCTCATGCCTGTCAAGCTGAACTCGACTATTTCGTACTTCGACGGCCCGCCTGTCGTGAGCTGCGCCGCCTTCTGCGTCCACAACGGGAAGCTGACAGAACCCGTCGACGCATTCGACCACCCGTACTGGGATTTCGTTAGGGACAAGGTTTCGCAAAAAGCGTATGACATACGCAGACAAGGGTTCTCGGGTCCGGCAATGCTTCCGTACAGCGAACTGGAGTACGGAGGGATCGTGGAAATCCTGAAACGCCTGGAGAAGAAGTTCAAAGTCAGGAAGTAGGAATAGTTAAACTTTTTATGTCCTCGACCTTATAGTATATATGGTAGATGGTGATTACGACCATTTTTTATATCACCCCGTACCAGACTTGGAGGAAAATTCTTTATCAAGACCTGGCAATTTCGAACCAATACATGAAGAAGACGGAGAATCTATTATTTATTCAATTCTAGAAAAGAACACCAAAATAGGATTAATTCCAGTTATTAAGAACGGGCAATTTAGTAGTATACATTTCCAAATAAAAACCGGTAATAAAGAATGTCATGCATACTTCACCCCCAAAAAGAAAGAAGACAACGAAGAAGTAGAACTTGGTGTAGATGCTTTTTTTGCATTTTTTGACGGGATAATGATAACTTCTCTTAGGAGAGATAATAATTTAAAGAAAATGATACATTATGCAGAGACTGTTTCAAAAAATGGCTTCAAAGAAAAATATCAACAGATTTGTAGCAAACCCAAGTATAGTATGTTTAAAAAACTTTCTCCTGAAATGGCGCTTTATCTGCGTCTATAAAACGAAATTATTAAAAAATCAGATTCTAATTTCACCCGAACCCTTCTAACAAATCCCTTATCGCTTCCTCCGGGTTCTCTGATTTCACAACGCCCGAAGCAACTAGTATCCCCTTCGCTCCGAGTTCCATCGCTTTCTTCACGTCCTCTTTGTCCTTCACCCCCGCCCCGCAGAGGACCGGAATGTTTTCGACTGAATTTACTTTTTCGATCGATTGTGTGATAACCTCGGGTTTCGCCTTCGAGACAGATATATCGCCTCCTATGAGTTCAGGCGGTTCTATCGCTATGTAATCGGGTTTCAGGGAGGCGACTTCCTTCGCTTTATCTGGTGTGCCAGCGCACACAACTATCCTTAATCCGAGTTCCCTGCACCTAGCTAGCGATCGCCTGATGGTTTCGAGATCTGTCTGCCTTTCCGAATGGTTGAGGAGGGTTCCTGTTGCTCCAGCGGACTTCACTGACTCGGGGAGGATCCAGCCCGTGTTCGACCCGTACTTTATCGGGTCAACGTGCTGGGAGAAGACGGGTATGCGAATTTCCTTAGATATCATCTTTATGTCCACTGGCTGGACAGCGAGTATGATCTCCACTTCGTTATTCGCCAGCGAGTCGGAGGCTTTCGCAATCCTCAGGGCGTTCTCTGCCGTTCCCTGTTCATACGTTTTCAGATTTATGAGCAGAATGGGCTTCATAATCTTAATTGTAGCATGAGTTTTTATTAATTTTAGCGATTGTGCAAAATAATTTAAATCTAAGCGATAAGAAAAACACATATGAAAAGAATATTGCTACTTACGTGTATTTTCTCGTTTTTACTTCTGGTCAACCTTTCCCAGGCAGTTGAGGTTGATGTCATACCTTCGTACGCCGAAACCTACGTTAACGAGCAGGCATGGTATACGATAAATATACATAATGACAAATACCGAGCGGATGAATTTGTTATAACCGTTCTAAGCGTTCTGGGTTCTAACCTGGGATGGCTGAACCTCGAAAGTGGTTACGCTGAGTTGGAAGATTTCGAAAGCACTGAAATAAAGATGTATTTTTACCCCAAGCTCGAGAATTCATACGAATACGAGGTCCTTGTTTACTCAAGTACGAACAACGAAGACAGGGATTCTGATACCATATCCCTTGAGGTTTTCCCGGAAAGGCTTGTAAGGCTTCTTGATTTTTCTTCCGAAGTAGTCGGGGACAACCTAGAAATCCAAATAGAGCTTTTATCCAAACATAAAAGAGACGTGGAAATAAACTTTGAGATATTCGACAGCAGCAGAAGGATAGTGAAATATCTGGAAATAACCAGAGAGATAGAAGATAAAGAAGAAATAACCGAAACCATCCCCCTGGATGATCTGTTGGCAGGGAATTACGAGTTAAGAATGAACATACCAGAACATGATATTTCGGATGAAGCGAACTTCTACATCGTCCCTGTCCACAGTGTTGTCAAGAAGAAAGAAATTGTTTCGTCACCCTTTGGCCAGGAGGTCACCATAAGCATAAAGAATGAGGGGAACGTAGTTGAAGATTACAACATCAGGGAGAGCGTCCCTTCCAACCAATACGTTGATATCATAGACGAACCCACGAGCAACTATCTGGAGGGGGATGACGTCAGCTACAACTGGAGGATTGAAGGACTTTTGGTAGGGGACAGCGCATCTGTAACGTACAACATAAGCAGACTCCCGTTGATCATTGGCTCGCTCGTCGTGCTCTTCTGCGTGCTCGCACTCCTAGGTATGGGAGTGGTCAGGGTGAGAACGCCTAACATAAAGAAGAGATACGTGAGGAAAAGGGGCGAACACCTGATCGTTATCGAAATCAAGGGTTCGTTCACAAAAGAGCTCAGGAACGTTCTCGTGAAAGACAGGGTTTCCCCTCTGGGAAGAGTGTTGCCGGAATTCGAAGGACCTAAACCAATAGTGAGGGAGGGAGAAGCAGGAACAGAACTGATATGGAGGCTCGGGGATATCAGGCCCAGAAGCGAGATTTACCTTACATATCGAATACGCCCGTTAATAGAAGCGCAGCTGAAGATGCCGAGAGCGTATTTAACGTACAGAACAGATGACGACAGGAAGATAAGGGTTTTCTCAAAACAGCTTTTATTGGAGTAAACACAAGTTCTGAAAGAATAAATTTAAATACCACAAATTAATAATAGAG
>CBEVTC010000026.1:0-10610 GCA_965552715.1 uncultured archaeon
AAGGTCAGGGAAGAAGAGGAAATAATAGAATAAATTTAAAACCTCCTCTTTTATTTCTATTTGATGGCTACGATGAACTATAATCTTGATGGGGAGTACAAGGCAAAATTAATAGGCAAAACTATAACTTTTGATGCAAACCTTGGTAAAAGATTGAAAGATTGGAAAATTGGATATTTATTTTTTACTAAAGAGAAACAGGGGCGTTTAAACATAGTACATGCGCACACAAAAAAGCCTGAAAAAGATTACATCCGCGTTAAAGTCGAAGACGGCAAATTCAAATCCCCTAAAATTTCAAGAAAGAAACTAAAAGAAATGATTGGATATGCGGATTTGGAAAATGAAATCATTATAATGGGTTTTCTAGACTATTTGCAAATATGGAATAAGGAAAAACTCGATAAATATGCACCTCCCCTTTCGGGTGAAGACTGGAAAAATGTGCCAAAAGAACTTTATGATTCACAGAAGAATCTGAAACTAATTCACTAATTCTAGGATTTCCTTAATATCTGCATTCGTTTTCAAACCTGTCGCGCATAAGTGCGTCCTCGACGCCTTGAACCCCTTCTTTCGTAAGCTTTCGATAACGCTTTCGATTTTCGGCGAACTTTTTCGAAGGGATCTCGCTATCTGGTGGAGGTCGTAATAAAAGGGAGAATCTATTTCCTGCGAGCAGAGGACGATCTCCTTCATGTTCCCGAAATCGAATTTCGAAAGGAGTTTTTTGCAAAAGTCCCTGTTCTGGATTTTCCCTGTCCAAAGCGGGCCGAGAACATCCGTTTTTCCCTTGCAGTTTTCACATTTGCTTTCGATCCCTATAACTTTCGAATGGCATTTCGGACAATATGAAACCATCCGGATTTTAGAAAGATTCCTGTCCGGTCCGTAATCTATCCTCCCGATCACACGGAAGTAATGGTTTGCGTGCGAATACAAAGGTTCGAATGTGAATTCGTATCTGGCGAGGTCCTTAAGGATAAATGTTATCAACACCCGTATTCCTAGTTCTTTTGGAAAGTCGGTTCTTCCAACGGAAACACCATACCTCCTGAAACACGCTTTCGCGAACTTCCCTGCAAGCGCCCCTGAATCGGTTGCTGTCACCCCCAGAAGGGAATCTTTCTTGAGAGCGTGCGTGACATCAGGGAAGAATTTTACAGGCGAGCCGAACGGATCTATATCAACGTAATCGTATCTTTTGTCTTCCAGGAAAAGAACATTAGCGTTCTTCCCGTGTATTTCGTAACACCTTTTCTGAATCTTGTTGAGACTGAGGTTCTTTTCGATGTATTTTACAGCCGTTGGGTTTCGGTCATTGAAAACGACATTTTCAACACCTTCCACCTCTTTTAGTATCCTTATACCCCGAATCCCTGTCGCTGCCAGAGGGTCGAGAACTTCCTTTGATTTCGCGAGCCTAAGGCACGCGATAGTTACGTTCCTTTGGTGCTCCATACCGGGGTTGTAAAAGGTCTCGCTCTTCTTTGTTAAGGATTCCGAAGGAACGAAAACCTCCGCTTTCCCTTCTCGTATCTTTTTCATGAAAAGTGATTTGAAGCAGAAAATAAAAAGGTATGGGACAGGTGGGAGTCTCGAGCGGATTCGGATAAAATCCGAATCAATCGCCTTTGAACCCACGACACCTCGGTCTTCAGCCGAGCGCTCTCCCCCTGAGCTACTGCCCCATATAAGCAATATTTAACTCCAGAATGATTTAAAAATTAATACGTAAGGTTGATGAATCAAACCTGAATGTTCTTCTCTGTAGTCGGCTGTTCGTCTCTGAGTTCTTCTGCATTTGCATTTCTAAGGTCCCTTGGGTTCTTTATGAGTAAATAATAACCGGCACCAAGTACACCGAGAACCAGAGGAGACGTATATACGATTGCTTTGAGAAGAGAAACGTTCGGCAATACTTCGTAAACCATGTTAATATTTTTCTTTCGAAACTTAAAAATTAATACGTCACGAACCCCGTGTCGAAACCCTTTATCACGTACCTCTTCCCTTCCTTGAACCTATTCACCACCCCTTCCAGCAGTTTCTCCATCTTTCCGAAGTGTTCAGAACACAGATAAATCGAAATTATATCCTTTTTCGTCCTGGTGTCCATGTCGACTTGAAAAATCAACATCTCCTTCCCGGGTTTTTTCTCGCAGTCCCTGAAGTTACAATTCCTCTTCAGTATCCGTATATCACAGTGCTTGTTAACAAGCTCGAGAAGTTCCATGTTATGGTATTGAAGGTGAGATTTAAATTTTATTAAGAACGTCCCGGGCAGGATTTGGACCTGCGACCTTTCGGTGCCTTCAAAGGAAAACCTTCGTTTTCGCCTCTTAACAGCCGAACGCTCTACCACTGAGCTACCGGGACAATAATAGAATTTAGACGCCAGCAGAAATAAAAAGATTTTTTAACGGGTGTTTATCGCTGTCAGTAATTTTTATAAATTTTTCTAGTAAAATTAAGATAAAGTGATTGTATGGGAGAAGATGAGAAACCTTATCATTCCACCCTACGTTTTGAACTTGTAGAAGACGTATTCCATAGAAATAATCCCACAAAACCTGTTTTGTCCTATGGCGAAATAATGAAGTACAACAAAATGCAAACAAAAATTTTACTAGCTGAAGATCCTCCTAAAAGGATCAGACTAGGCAGAGTGAGCAGAAAAACTATCTACAGACTGGAAATGCTCGACAAAGATAAGGAATTTTAATATCTAAGGCAGGAAATCCCGGTTCTTTATCTTCTCCGGCAGGTAACTCTGGGAGATGAATTTGATCCCCTTCGATGAGAGGGCTTCAAGCTCGAGCTTGTATCCGACCCTGAGCATGTTCCTGATCTCTTTCTGCCAGGGCTTTGGCTTGAACCAGACGTATTTGAGGAGCTCTTTCGCCCTCTTCACATCGCCCTTGTTCAGCTTAATCGTTACGTTTTGAGGTATTCCGAATTTTGGGACGTCCTGCGTTGTCAGACCAATGTACTTCGCGTCCGGGGTTCCCAGCCTGTCGGATAGGAAAGACAAATTGATTGAGCCCTGCTTGATAACGGAATAAATATAATAACCCCACACATCAGCATCTGCCAGAACATAGACAGGCAAGTGGAATTCTTTATGAAGTCGGTTTATTAGTCTTCGCGCTCCCCTCGCGGGCTGGCCCTTACCGGTTATTATAATACAATTTTGTTTCTTCCAGAACTTGTCCTCGTTCAGTCGCTGCCAAACCGCGTCTTTCTCCACGACAAGGATATACTCCGCTTTCACGTCCTCGAATTTTATTATCTCGTCTTCCACGTCGCTCGGGATCGCCCATCCCGAACTCCCCATTTTCGAACAGTTGATCCTGTCCCCTGTATCGTTCAAAACGACATTCCCTGCCATGTAACCCTTTCTGTCCGCTTTCAAATGTAACTTCTCCCTCAGTGTGTTCAGCATTGCCTCAACATCCTCTATAATCGGGTCGCTCTCGCCCTGTTCTTCAAACGTGTTCTCTTTTGTTTGCGGTATCGTCCGTTTCAGTGCGTAATAAAGATCACGGATGGATGTCGTTACGTTCTGGTCCATTATCTTCTTGCATTCCGCTGCGACCAGCAGGGTCTGCATGAATTTCTTTGTATGAGCCACATTGAGATAATAACGCTGACTCGTTTTGTCACCCATCTGTATCAGGCCGTTCTTCTCGTCGAAGTAAACGTTCGAGAGTGACCTGACGGGCAGTTCGATTTTCGGATTCTCCTTCTTCCCTATCTGGTTGAGAACGTTCTTCCCGAGATACTTCAGCTTCTTCTCCTCCATTTCCCTCCTCCATAGATATATTGTTATTTGAATTTATGAGCTCGAGAAACTCCCTCTTAACCCTTTCCCTGTCCTCCTCCGACAGCTCGGAAATCGCGTTAATCGTTTCCTCCGCGTACTTCTCGAATGTCCTGATCCTCTGCTGACGGAATTCATGCCTTCTTTTCCCGGAAAGGTAAAGCCCGAGCTTCCTGGCGCATTCCTGAACCGCGAGCTTGATCTCCTTAATTATAACAGGATAGGAAGCAATTGCTTCCTTTGATTCGGAAGTGAAAGGAACCCAAACGGAAACCAAATGAACGAATATTGCCAGCGGCTCTTCAGGAATTCCTTTACCATTAAAACCATATCTCTTCCAGTGAATCCCTGTGATCGCCTTCGTTATCGCGCAGTCACCCTGCTGGTAAAGCAGAGGAACCCTATTCGCGAATCTCATTACTTTCGGATTCGTTATTTCCCCCCCGTGAGCGAGGCACACTTCGACCTGGAACGGCCAGCCCCTGTAGACTTCAGGAGGCCTTGTGATGGATCCCACCCATTCCGGATTCAGCTCCTTTTTCATCCCCTCTTTCACCTTTTCATTTCCCAGAGGGGACAGGCAATCCGTCGGGGGTTTCATTAGTTTCGTAGTTTTCACAACCTCTATAAGCCTCCGGGCTTCCTCATCCTTTATGGTCTTGGGTTTCTTGGCCTCCGGAATCTCCGCTTTCAAACATATTTCCTTGGCTGTCTTCCTCCCGACCTTTGTGAATTCGCTTGTCAGAAAACTGATGAGTGTTCGAGATTTCGTTTCCCTGAGCATCCTCGTTAAAATCCCCAGCTCCACTCCGTGAAGATGAGGCCTGATCTCCTTAGGGTGTTTCGGAAGGGAATCCGCCCCTCTGTTGAACTCCGTCCTCCCGTTCGGTGAATCGAAGATTATGTGTGCGTGAGGGTTGGCGATCGCTGTCTGCTTTATGTATTCGGGTATTGATTGCTTGTATTCCCTGTACATCCCTTCGGTTAAGAATCTCAGCTGAACGCCCCTCCATTCAACTCCCTCCTTAAACCCGCTCTCTATTATCAGGGGTTCGTTCCTCCTCACGTTTATCTTTATCCTGTACTTGTGGATTTTACCGTCACCCGTTGAACTCACGATCTCGAGGGCTTCCCCTGTCGTTAACTGTGTATAGAGGGTAGCTGCTGAAATCCCAATTCCCTGCTGCCCCCTGTTTTGTTTCAAACGGTGGAATTTCGAGCCGTAAAGCAGTTTACCGAAAATCCTGGGTATTTGTTTTTTGACGATGCCGGGCCCGTTGTCCTTTATTATAATCTCGTACTTTTCGTTCCCGACTTCCTTGACCCTGACGTAGATGTCGGGGAGTATCCCCGCCTCCTCTGTCGCGTCCAGGGCGTTGTCAACCCCTTCCTTCACTATCATGAGCAAAGCCTTAACCTTGTTGTCGTATCCCAGCAGATGCCTGTTCTTCTCGAAGAATTCGGAAATCGAAATCTCCCTCTGCTGCCTTGCGAAATCCTCCGCTCTCATGTCATTTCCTCCAAGCGTTTGTAAACGTAGGAATGAGGCTTCCCCCGCAACAGCAAATCTATCACTTCACTCGCCTTCTCCACATTCCTCCAGTCCCCTATTATCGAGACCGTTTTCCCGTATATACATATATCAGTATTCGTTCGCATTTCTACCTTCCTTTTACACCTACCGTTCCTTCCTATTATCCTTGAAAACATCCTCCTCATCCTTTTATCCGTTTCCTGCTCAAGATTTATGATTATCAGGCGAAATTCATCATCCAAAAGCTTGAAGGCCTTTTCAGGGGAGAATCCCCTCCCTATCGCCTTGATGATCTCCTTCGCCTTCAAAACGTCGAGGGCTTCCCCTTCTATCTCGATGCCGTCATCTATACTTATTACAGTATTGGTCTTTTTCCCAATCTCCGTTTTAACCAATCCTTTCTCTCCGATGAGAACTCCCTTTCTCTGTTCGGGAATTTTGATTTCGTCAATCATAACAATTTTAATTAAAACATACGCTTAAATATTTCATCCCATGTTCTCCGTAAAGCCCTTTCTCCTCAACCATTCCGCTTCCGCCCTTCTGTACTTCCAGATCACGTCCCCTCTTTCGTCTTCCTGCACTTCCCAGGGCCGAACGAGGACCAGATCCCCGGGCCTTATCCACTGCCTTCTCTTGAATTTCCCAGAAACCCTGCAAATCCTTGTTTTCCCGTCTTTACAGTTTATCCTGAATCTTCCCCCTCCCAGCATTTCCTCGACCATCCCCAGAATCTCACCTTTCCTGGGCATTCTCACCCTGACCGTCCCAGATTCGCTGTTTCGTCTGTCTCGGTAGACCATAATAAGTATTCAAAAGTCTGTATTAAAAGTTTTAGTAAAGGTAACCGAGTTCCAGCGATATTTTCATGTTCTGAAACATGTCCTTGTTCAGGGGCTTGTAAATATGGGAAGAGACCGGTCTCTTGATATTCGCCTTGATCACCCTGTATTTATCTCCCGCTGCCCATGAGACGAGGGATTTAACAAGGGTTTTGTACCCCGAACCGTAGCTGGGGTTGTCTGATAGCCAGACCGTCCTCCCATTGCCTATCCCTTCCACGTTGTAGTTTATTATGCATGCGGGGGAATCTGTCCCTGCCTGCTCAAGAAGGATTTTGTTTACGTCACCGCGCGATTGGGTCGTGTTTTCGTTGTTCAGGAAATTTTCGAACCTGTAAGATTCCTCATGCGTGACCCTTACATTGTCGACATACGCTTCCCCGCACAGGTTGAAAAAGCTTATGTTCGAGGGCGAACTCACCGATGCGGGAACTATCGCGACCCTCTCCCCGTTGTTGTAAAGCATTAGATCGTTTCCCTTGGCCATTATCTTGATGTGGTTCCACCTCCCGGGTTCTGTGAGATGCGAAGTGTCCGAACCTATCGGGTTCATTGACTGGTCATAGAACGAATCGTAGCCGTTGGACTCGTTCGTTGACAGGGAGGCGTAGTATTCCCCGAGGCCAACAAAAAGGGAAGCGTTCTCAGCAAGGTAAGCATCGAAGTCTATCTCACCCCTTTTGAACGAGTTGTAGAATTTCGTGTAAATAAGCGTGTTAATGGAAAGGCAGTCATTCCCGGTTAGTTTCACCGAGGACCTGGGCTTTCCGATATCCGAAATGTTCGCTTTGCCCGATCCCTCCCGCCACTGCCCGAGGCTTTCAAACGAGCTATAAAAGATCGGTATGTGGTGGAAATAATCATAAATCTTGTTCAGCTCCTTCCCGTTTTCCCTGCTCGAATCAGAAAATGTTATCTCGTAACTGCCTGATGTTGTCCCGCTCGAATCCAGACCAAAAATCGTATTCTGCACGCTGTCAATTACGGGGTTATCAGATATCTCAACAATCCCCTTGTCGTAGTTCAGGAAATTCCTCAACGGGTAGGGGTTCGTGGAGAAATCCTCATAACCGTAAACTAGGGCGACATCGAAATCGAGAGAGAAGAGCTCGCTCGGATCATCCACCCCGATTACCTCGAATTCGACTTTTTCATCGTTTATGAAAAACGATCCCGGGTAGAGGATATCGTTGATGACGTTCATTTCACTGTCACTGCACAAGCACCCTATCACTATTTCGGGTTTTATCACGTTTTCGAGCATGACAGAGTATACGAGATTCCCCGGAAGCGTTCTGTTCAGTTCGTATTCAACCTCTGTTTTATCGAACCAGTCCGTCCCCTTCATTTCCAGAGCTCTGAGCACGTCATTCCCCATTAAGCTCAGCTTTGTCCTCGACCAGTCATCAGAAATTCTGGGTATGCTCGCGAACTGCGAGAACACGAAGAACACGAGCAACACTATGAGCAACACCTCAACGATGTGCATGAACCCCTTCATAATACCCCTCAAAACGGAACAATTTATTATTACACTATTTACATTATAAAATTATGAACTTCAAGTCAGTTCTTTCTTATCTTGGCTTAATGCTAGTAATACTTGCGATACTGATGCTGCTGCCCCTGGCTGTAAGCTGGATTTTTGCCGAGGATGTTTACATCCCATTCATCTTCGGGGCGGTAACCTCCTTCGCGGTAGGGATAATCCTTTATAAAAAATTTGAGATGGAACCCCTGGATTTGAGCTCTGCAATGGTTCTGGCGGGCGTGACTTTCATCGCGGTTTCCCTGTTTGGTTCGGTACCTTACCTTGACCACCTTGAACCCGTGAACGCCGTGTTCGAATCCGTTTCAGGTTTCACCACAACCGGTCTTACCACGGTGAACCCGGAGAGCCTCCCATACTCGGTTCTTTTCTGGCGATCGCTTACGCAGTGGATTGGAGGGGTCGGGATACTCGTTATTTTTCTTTTGCTGCTGTCCTCCCCCGGGACGTCTTCTTACTACATCTACAGGGCCGAGGGTCACCCGCAGAGAATAGAGGCCGGCGTGTATTCCACGGTCAAGAGGATTTTCATAATCTACGGGGTTTATACCGCCATAGGGATTACCTTATTCGCGTTAGTCGGCATGCCTCTTTTTGATTCTTTCGCTCACACGTTTACTTCCATATCCACCGGTGGATTCTCTGTCAGGAACAATTCCATCGGTGCTTATAACAACCCTTTGATAGAGATTGTCATGATTTTGATGATGGTCTTGGGGGCAACCTCGTTCTTTATCCACGATAAGCTGTTCAAAAGAAAGTTCACGGAATACATGAAAAACAGTGAAGTACGGTTGTTCTGGGCGATAATAATAGTCTTTTCGGTCCTGGTTTCCTTGTCATTCCTTTCGAACCCCGAGCCCTTCAGGACCGGTATCTTTCAGACATTTTCAGCCCTGACGGGAAGCGGTTTCACCCTGACCTCTGACTATCCGGCGCTTTCCAAGCTATTGTTGCCAATACTCATGATAATTGGTGGTTTCGCGGGGTCAACAGCAGGCGGGCTTAAGCTGGTCAGGGTTGGAATCCTTGGGAAGGCCGTTTCCTGGATAAGCAAGAAAATTTCGTATCCTTTATCGGCTGTGGTCCCTTTCAAGTTCAACCGTAAGGTAATAAGGGAAGAGGAATTGACGATAATTTCGATATTCTCCTTCATTTACATACTGATTCTCGTTGCTTCAACCTTGGCTTTGAGCTTCATGGGATACACCCCCATAGACTCGTTCTTCGTTTCCGCCTCCGCCGAAGGGACGGTCGGGTTAACAACGATAGACATAGCGAGCATGAACCCTCTCGCGAAACTAATGCTCATGATAGACATGCTGCTAGGAAGACTCGAAATCCTTCCCTTATTCGTCCTTTTCTATACAATATATCTTGGGTTAAGAAAGAGGTGATCATTCCACTATTCGAAGCAGTTCGCTCAGATCCTTTATCACGAAATCCGGCTTTTCGTTCGCTTTCAATCGAAAGTTATAATCCCTCCATCCCTTGATGCTCATGGCATTCGGAAGCTTTAACAATATGGCTTTCATGCCGAGGGCTTTCGCGGGTTTTATATCCCTCTCCGGATCGTCTCCCACGTAAACGACATTCTCCTCTGGCGGACCGACAACATTTAACATGTGCCTGAATATCTTGGGATCAGGCTTGTCGAAACCCACACTTTCCGAACTTATTATTTTATTGAAGAACTTATGCAGACCCGTGAATGAAATCTGCATGTTGAGGGTATCATTCATTTCGTTGGAAAGTATGTATAACCTCTTGCCTTTCTTTTTCAAGCCTGAAAGAATGTCTTTTACCTTTGCGACTCTCTTATCCTTTCTCAAGATATACTTCAGCCCGCTTCTGTATACGACCAGAAGCTGGTTGGAGAGTTCACCTCTTTTGTTTTTGGGAACACCGAGTTTTTCGAGAACGATCTTCAAGAGACGTGTGTCCTGCGCGAAATGCGAACAAAAAGGATGATTAACAGTTTCGTTTATTTTCTTCCATGCCTCGAAAAAACGCTTCTTCGAGACTTCGTAACCGTTCTTCTCCATGACCTTGAGAAAATCATACGCCTTCGAAACCAGTACCTTCTCGAACGGGTCAAGTACCAGCGTGTTTCCGTAATCGAAAACCACGGCGTCCACTTTCATGCAATAAGTTTTATTTTTAGCTTTTAAAATATTCTCATGCTTACGGAAATCTACGAAAAACTCCTAAAAGAATTCGGACCTCAGGGATGGTGGCCCGTTGGAAGGAATTTCAATCCCAGGGAATGGGAGATATGTCTGGGAGCGATCCTCACCCAGAACACGAACTGGAATAACGTTGAGAAAGCTCTCGAAAACCTGAGCAATAGCGGAATCCTGACCCCGGAGGACATTTCGAAAATAAACACAAGAAAACTCGAAACCCTGATAAGACCCTCGGGATTCTACAGGCAGAAAGCGAAACGCCTGAGGGAATTCGCCAGATTCGTTCTGAGTTTCGGGAACTTTGAAAACTTCAGGAAGAACGTGGAAAGAAGCGAACTGCTCGAAATGAAAGGGATTGGTTTCGAGACGTGCGATTCAATTCTCCTCTACGTTTGCGACCGTCCGTATTTCGTGATAGACTCCTACACGAAGAGGTTCATTCGAAACCTCGGGATAAAAACGAAGGATGACTACGAGAGCCTACGAGTGTATTTTGAAAAGAACCTGCCGAAAGAAATCGAGATCTACAAGGAATTCCACGCCCTGATTGTGGGGTGGGGTAAGCGAAAAGTCTAACTCTATATATTATATAAAGATAATTGGAACAATTATAAATCATGGGGGGAAAGGCCAAGTTTCTGATTCTAATCGCCTTCTTTTCAATATGCACTATCAC
>CBEVTC010000027.1:0-10239 GCA_965552715.1 uncultured archaeon
TCGCCAATCGTTATCCCCATGCTTCTCGCTGTCCCTCTAACCTGGTTGACATAGCGATCCTCTGTAGAACCGAATTTCGCAGAGGCGACTTTCTTGACCTGCTCTTCGGTGAGGTCACCAGCACGAACCTTACTGGCCTCGCTCGACCCTTTCTCGATTCCAAGTTCCTTCTTGATGAGCGCTGCCGTTGGCGGAGAACCAACCTTTATATCGAAATCTTTCGTTACGGTGTCAACTATGACGGTAACGGGAACCTTCATACCCTCCAGATCCTTCGTCTTCCTGTTTATCCCGTCTATGATGTCCTGCATGGGCACGCCTAAAGGACCGAGAGCAGGTCCTAACGGCGGAGCGGCTGTCGCCTTCCCGCCTTCAACCATGACCTCGATCTTTTCCTTGGGCATAATAATCAGAATATTGAACAGTTATATATAAATTACTTTCCGGACTGAACCCGCCCGAATTGTTTTGTTCTTCTCCTTCCTTGACCCTTAAATATATAAAAATAAACCCCCACAATAGCCAGGATTACCGCGACCACGAGGAATATGTTTTCCGAAACGAAAGGCAATATGTATTGGGTTACCCCTATCCTCACCCATCCCAGATAGGGGATTATCATTATGACTTTTCCGTGAATCTGTTCGGGTTCTATATGTTTTTCGAATGTTAACTGAACTCTTCTGTATGCGTCGCCCTTTGTCTGGAATGAACCGTCGGGATTTGTCTGATTGAGTCTGTGAACTACCGGGAGTTCTCTCCCCTCAACTGAAAATACAATCACGTCGCCTATTTTCAGGAAATCCAGGTAATCCTCTGGATTCCTGACCCCCTGTATTATGAGGACATCACCCTTGTGAAAAGTCGGGGCCATGCTGTTGGACTCGACAGCAACGACAGGCATGTCTGTCGATAACGCCTGACCTAGAACGAGGTTTATAGCAAAGAACATGAATATCGCCAGAAATACGTAAATTAACGTCTTCGTTGTCTCCCCGAAGTTGGTTTTCATGATATCCTACCTTTCAGTCCGTTGCATATCAGATGGGCGACCCTCACCGGCTCGGGTATTAGTGAATTTAGAGAGGCGAGATTTATAATAGTTTCGCAGGTGTATTCATCAATCCCGGCTTTCTGGTAATAAATTGTTTTCCTTCCCGCCCTCTCTGTGAGTTCCACCCATACCGACTCATTGGTCTGGAAAAAAGAAAAAAAAGAAAAAGTAAAGATTTTATTCTTTGGTTTTGCTTAATCACACTTCACGCATCGCATTCGCCATGCATGCAAATAGCCGCACTAGGTGTCGGACCACAGCCACTTGATATACAACAGCCTTTTATAACGTCAGCACGTTCCTATGCACACGGTCACACCTCGTCGGTTTTTGGCTGGCGGATAGAGCACCGAACAAGAAATCAGTTTAATTATTTAAATACCTTTACGTAATTATTTCTATGTTAAGGGGAATTAAAAGAAAAAGAATAATTTTGTATTCTGCTCTGTTTATTGTTGTAATGGTGGTATTCTTTTCAATAGGTCTTTTTGTTTTTAAACCAATAGTAAATTATCAGCCACCTTTGCCACCTTTCGAACCCTTTGATATCCCAAAGAGCGACAGACCTGAAGTACACGCTTTCATAACGTCTAGGGGTGACTTAGGACTTCAATTCTTGAAAGCATACATACCTGTTATCGAACTTCTTGGCGACAAAGCAGATATTGAGGTGAATTTCGTCCTATTCATAAGAGGAGAGAACGAATTGATTGACAACAACAACTTCTATTGTGTACAGAAAGAACAGAAAGACAAGTTTACGAACTATTTGAGATGTTTCATAGAGAACAACGGGAGCCATGAACAATGCGCGAGTGATGCGGGAATTGACGGGACTTCGCACAACATATGTCTGCAGCAGCTTGAAGACGATTTTAACGTAACGGAAACTTTTGAGAGAAGTAATGAAACAGTTCAACCATACTTAGTTGACTCAGAACTGGTCCAAGTTTATAACGTCATAGGTACACCATCGTTTGGTATAAATGGTCAGAATGTCACTGTTAGAAGGTCAGCAGAAGCAATAAAACAGGCAATATGCGCAGCTTTCAATTCCCCACCCAAAGAATGTAGTGAAATACTGAACCCGAACATAGAACTTTCCGGATTCGGTCCCCTCGGTGTCGGCACCCAGGATTCTTTAGGTGACGCTTGTTAGCTAAGATTTAAAAAACTTTGTTCTATAGATAATTATTCAAAAGGTAACAACTATGCAAGGAGGGGAATAAACTTGAGCACGAATTCCTATACACGACGGGACTTTCTGAAGAAGTCATTTTACGGAGCCGGAGCAATAGCACTGGGTATGACATCTTCTTGTTCAAGGAAGCCTGATTATAAATCGACAAGGGAAGTTGTGCAAGATGATGAAACTGGAATGAGTTATGAAGTGATTCGTAACCCACCTGAGCCCTTATATGGCGAAAAAGGAAGTGCCGCAAAGGCTCTTGAAATAGGCGATCCCGGCGTAACGGTAGACGCCGATGGAAACTATATCTTCGCGGAAGGAGTCGATGAAAACTATATTTTTGCTGGCATAAGAGATGTTTCTTTTAGAGATGGTACTATATACGTTGCTGATAAATTAAAAGAGAATATAAGAGTATTTGACAGTTATGGGGGGGCTCATCAAAAAACTATTGGTCGAAAAGGCCAGGGACCCGGAGAATTTTCTTGGATCAATAATATATATGTTGATAATGATGGATTCGTATACGCTTATGAAAGAAATGGTTCTCTCAGTATATTCAATAACGATCATGAATTTCTAAGGAAACATAACGTAAAGTCATTAGCCAGCGGGATCACTGAAATTTACGATATTGCTTCCTTTGACCCTGAAAATTTCCTTTTACATTGTTCATTCAAATCACCATTTTCAGCCTCCATTCCTATGGCGCATGATAATAAAAACGAAGACCTTTTTGTTAGACTAAATACAGATGGGGAATGGTCCTCATTCGGACCGAATAGAGAATATCCAGGATTTGAAAAAAGCATAGAATCTCTGAAAAGGGCGGCAGGCAAGCCTTTGGGCGGTATGGATCATAATCTTTACTTCTCTACGATACTTTCTCATAAAAACATGTTTTTGGATAAAGAAGATGAATTCCTTTATTCTTCCACAAAAACATTTCCATCAAGGGTTGTTGTTCGTTCTTCAGATGATGGAGGTATTAAAAGAATTATAGAAAAGGGTATTGCTGAAAATGGGCCTTCATTCATCACCCAAAAAATGATGGATCCTAGAGAAATTTCACGTGCCCCTGAGGTGCCATTTCATGTAAGATTTAATAGAGCAGATAATTCTGCTACAAGTTTTTATTTCACAAAAGAGGGCATGGGGATATTTGCTGATGACGCAAATATATACAATGTTTATAAGACACGGTCAAAGGACGGGGACAGTCTCCGTGCCCGACACTTTATGGATGTTTTTGATCTGATGAGCGGAACCTATAACCAGAGAGTCCCTCTGGATATGGAGGTTGGGTCAAATTTTGCAGGAATGGATGACGGGGGAAATATGGTTGTTTTCAGGAAAGATCCTTGGCCCGTTATTGAAAAATACCAACTTGGTGGTATAGAATAAAGAAAAAAAAAGAAAAAGTAAAGATTTTGGTTCTGCTTAATCACACTTCACGCTTCGCATCTACCATGTGAGCAAATAGCCCCACTAGCTGTCGGACCACAGCCACTTGATATACAACAGCCGACACATTGTGCTGGTGATCCCAGATCTACGCATTCGCCGGCACAGATACTACAGCCACCACATCCTGGTGCTTCTACTCCCGGAGAAAATGCGCCAATCAGAAGCGCGAAAGCCGCTACTATGAAAACAATCGCTAAAACCTTCATATTTTCACCCCCCTATTCTTTATAATTATCTCAGTATAAAAGACCCTCTTTAATAAAGATTTAAGATACCGGATATATAAATGTTTAAACATATGTTTAAACATTTTACAACGGGAGTTAAAAAATAATTTTATCACGTCAGCACGTTCCTATACACACGGTTACGCTCGATGAATTCTCAGAAATCCCGCTTATACTTGAGTTTGCTTTAACTCCTATTTCATATTGCGTGCCGCTTAAGCCGGTGGCGTTAACTGCCCAGCTCACTTTGAAGTTTTGCCCCTGGCTCAGGGTCTGCGAGATGGGGTTTTCCGCCGCGCCCTCCGGACCCACATGATAGACAAAATCATCAGTGTCGTCAGGAATCCAGAAGGTATTGTCCGTGGTATCAAAACCTACCTCTTCAGGAAGGTCGCTTCCTAAAAAACTGGCCAACTCAATGCCGTCAGTCAGGTTAGTTCCGTCCTTATCCAGATGGTACATGAAATCATCATCCCCTGCGTCCGTAACCCATAGTGTGTCGTCGGTGGGGTCGTAAGCTATGCCTGAAGCCCAGTCCATTCCGGCAAGCAAAGCAAAACCGTCAGTTATGTTAGCCCCAGTGCTCGCGTTGAAGTGATAGACGAATTTGTCAAGCAGGTCCACAGCCCACAGGGTGTCATCGGTTGGGTCGTAGGCTATACCCTCGACAGCGCCGGCACCGGCGGCGCCCGTGTCAATATCGTCACCCAGGTCGCCCCATTCAGAATCGTAATGATATATGTAACCGTCATCAAGAGTTAACGTCTGGTCCGCGACCCAGTAAGAATTGTCCGAGGAATCATAAGCTATGCCTGTAGGGACAGTAATCCCGTCAGCACCCAAATCATAACCGTCCCCCAAATCACTGCCTGTCTTGCTGAAGTGATAGGCGTAGTCATCGGCCGTATCCGTGAGCCAGAAAGTGTCGTCGGTGGGGTCGTAACCCAGACCCATGACCAAGACTCCATCAGGCGCCGGGCTAAAACCGTCAGTGAAATTGACAATTTCACCGGTACCCGTACCTACAAGGTAGAAAGGTGTTGCCCCATCAGTTGTGCTAATCAGCGTGTCGAGGTTGGCGCCTGATTCGTTGTACATGGCGTTGGCGTAAACGGTTCCGCATATAGCTCCCTCTTCCCCTACGCATGAAACGGTTGCGTTCAGGTTGAAAACATCATACCGGGAAACCTCGAAGTTATCGCTCGGGGCGGTCAGGTCTACTTGCAGAGTTCCGTAAACAGGCGGTGCTTCCGTATACGTCACGTTTATGTATGGTTCGCTCCCGCTGTCTTCGGCAGAGTACCAGGTCATGTAGTTGTCCGTGTTCCCGTTACCAGGTTCCGTGTCATGCTTAATCCTTACGTTAAACGTTGATTCTTCTCTTGTAATCACAGCATCTGATAGCTGGCTGGTGACGTCTATTGCTTCCCAGTTGCCAGGAGTTTCCTCGTTTGGGAAGGTGTCGTCTATCGCTCCCCTTTCAGTTATACCCCAGTCGCTTGAGTCCAGGTTTCCGTCCCAAGACAAGTATTGTAGTTCCAGGATGTTGGCCGTGTTGATATTGTCAGAGGCAACCCTGAAGTGCAGTGTCGCGCTCTCTATCGAGGTGGCGCTTCCTAAACTAGAGGTATCGAATTGTATGTATGTTCTGTACCATTCATAGTTAGGTCCGCCTGTATCATCGTAGCCGGATTTTATATCACTGGTTGTATCTACGCTGTTGAAGGAGCCTTTCCTGTAATTTATGAACCCGTCACCTGAGGAAGTCAAGCTAATATTCTGACCTCCTCCTTCGCTAGTCACGGTAAAGGTTGTTGAGTCTTCAGCACTCTCTGTTGAGTTGTAAATACCAGTCACGTTAACACTCCACTCCCCTGTATCTGCGTCGCTTGGGAGCGTGTAGGTTTCCCAATATAAGCCATTACTATCGGTTGTGACATTGGAGTCTTGCATTAAGTTACTTGATGGGTTATAGAACTTGACATTAACGGTCTTGCTAGCCAGCTTGGTGCCGTTATCCCACTGGAAGGTTCCGCTAGCATTAACAGTTTCTTCTGCTTCATAGCTAGCTTTATCAGTGGTTACAGTTATCTCCAGAACAGGAGGAGTCTCTCCTTCAGTGTATGAAACATTGAGGTAAGGCTCATAGCCAGTGTCGTCACCAGAGTACCAGGTCATGTAGTTGTCCGTGTTCCCATCACCCGGCTCCGTGTCATGCTTTATTCTTATGCTGAAGGTGTTTTCTTCTCTGGTGATGACAGCATCTGATAGCTGGCTGGTGACGTCTATTGCTTCCCAGTTGCCAGGAGTTTCCTCGTTTGGGAAGGTGTCGTCTATCGCTCCCCTTTCAGTTATACCCCAGTCGCTTGAGTCCAGGTTTCCGTCCCAAGACAAGTATTGTAGTTCCAGGATGTTGGCCGTGTTGATATTGTCAGAGGCAACCCTGAAGTGCAGTGTCGCGCTCTCTATCGAGGTGGCGCTTGACAAGCCTGAAACATCAAACTGGACATAGGTCCTGTACCATTCATAGTTAGGTCCGCCTGTGTCATCGTAGCCGGATTTTATATCGCTGGTTGTATCTACGCTGTCGAAGGAGCCTTTCCTGTACTTTATGAACCCGTCACCTGAATCTGCTTTTATAATTCCAGGTCCTGATTCAATACCAGGATCATTCTTTGGAGGCTTTGCAGCCGAGCCTATTGAAACAACGCTTATTATAAGAACAAATAACACAATTGATATCATAATTAATTTTCCATTCATTTTGACCCCTCCTATAATTTTTTTAATATTATTTTTTCTAAAGTTTAATTTATAAAGCTATGTCTAAACTCTAAACTTCTGAAAAGTTATCCATTCGAATATATGAAAAAATTTAATTAGTTATTAATGATAATTATTAATAATAATCAAAAAGGAAATAATTTATATCCAATAGTTAATAAATCAATGGGGTTTTTGATGGGTGGGGAAGGAACAAAGGAAAAGATACTCAAGCTGCTTTCCAGGCATGACTATGGCCTGACCATAGAGGAGATCGCCCGTTCCCTCGAAATAAACAGGATGACGGCTTCCAAATACCTCGCCATCTTGGAAGCTACTAAAAAGATTGTGGTTCGTGAGGTCGGGAAAGCAAAACTCCATTACTCAAAGGAAAGGAATGGTCAGAAATGGCTTAAACTTAACAACATAAAATCCTCCTGCGGCCTGAACAGCATAAGTTTCTTGTTCCTGTTATTCCTCTTCTTCACAGCCATTATATTCTTCTCCACGATTACAACCGCAAACCCCAATGGTGGGAATCAGAATTTTGAGATATCCGTTATCAAGGATTACACGAACAAGCTGATAACCCTCGACATACAGGGTCCGCCTCTGACGGATTTCAGCCTGACCATGATAAACCCCGAAAACAAATCCATCTCCCCGAAAGATAACGTTCCCTTCCGGACAGATCAGGAAGGGAGATACGAATTAAACCTGATAGGTTTCGTCCCAGGAGATTACTTCGTAAAGCTCGTATCAAACGGGACGGAATACACAGAGGAATTCGAGATAGATCCTTTCGTTGAAAGCGAATGCAACAGGAGCTTCCTCGAATACAGGGCTGAAAACGCCACGAACGTAACCGAAACCAACGAATCTGTCGCTGGTGATTACGTGTGGGACATATGCAGGGATTTCGTTGAATCGAGCGTCACAGAGGAACTGATTTCAGAGGTAGTAGAGAACAGGACGTTCGTGGAGGAAGAGCTGGACGTAACCGAAATAACCGAGGACAGTACCTTTGTGGAGGGCGAGAACGCAACGAATGAAACCATCGAGAGGACGTTCGTGGAGGAAGAGCTGAACGTAACCGAAATAGCTGAGAACAGAACGTTCCTCGAAAACGAAAGTGATGTAAACGAAACCGTTATCAACGAAACCCTCGAGAGGTCATTCTTGGAAGAGGAATTGAACATAACCGAAATAGCAGAAAACAGGACTTTTGTTGATATAAAAGACCTCGAATCGATGCTCGGAGCAAAAATAGAAGTTTTACTTGTTGGTGACAAGATACACTTAGAACTTAGCGGCGACGGTTACAAATTAAAACTCAGGGAACCGAAGGATTTATCGCAACTTAAAGAAGTTAAATTCGTTAGAAGAGAAGAACTGAAAGGACGAAAATTAAGCACTACGAACAAAAGAATCGTTACAGATATACTATATGTCAATTCCGAAGTGGAGGTTGAAACAGCGGACATTTTGATCCCGAAACACTCAAGGGTTTCGAAAATAGTTTCCTGCCAGAACTTCAACCCGGACATGCAAAGTTGCGATGGCGAGTGGGTTGAGGAACCGATAAGTTTCCAGCAGAACTCAACTCATGTGTGGTTCACCGTCACGCACTTCACAGGATACGGAGGAATTCCAGCGGACGAATACTACTATGTCACCGGAACAGACGACTACCCCAACAACAAAACAGGGGTTCTGGAAGATTTGTCAACTAGCAGGGACGACAGCGCCAATTATATTGACACCGGAGGAAATCTAGAAGATAGGTTATACACCCTCCTCAACGCCAGCATTACGAACATAAAAGGAAGAACGATAAGCACCACAGACACAATCACATTCAGGGGTTACTGGACATTGGGTAGTTCTATAACCACTGCTGATGCCACTTACAGGTTGTGGAGGAACCAGAGCGGAACGCTAACGCTAATCTGCAAGATCGGAGATGACAGCACTGGAGGACCTGATATAAGCGACGCTACTTTGGTTTTTGGAAGCTGCTCTCCATCATCAGACGTGACCCTCTCGACAGGAGACGGATTGATGTTCCAAGTGAATGTTTATGTAATCACGGGTGGAAACCCAACTAACAAATGGGTAAGACTGTCATGGGACACGTCAACATTCGATACTGGCACAAACTTCACGGCAACGACTAAAACGGACATAAACGTCACAGCGAACCAGAGCGATTACACGGTAAACGACGTTGTGAATGCGAGCGGATATTATTTTTGGGATAACGGCACGATGATTGACAACAAGAATGTCACGGTCAAAATCTACAATACTTCAAATGATTTAAAGGATGAAAAAAACGTGACCACCGGCAGTAGCGGCCTGTACTGGAGGAACTACACCATACCGAGCGGCGAAGGAAACGGAACGTGGACAGTTAACGTGACTGGTATCTTCAATGACACAATCAACGCTACAGACTCAACAACGTTTGAATTGATTCTGTACGGGAGTCTGAACGTGAACCTTACTTCCCCTCCGGATTATACTGCCGTAACCCAAAATACAACCTTTTATCTGAACGTGACCATTTCCTGTGAAGGTGCGACGGACGCCATATGCGGAACCGTTTACGCCAACGCCATGTATAACGAATCAAGCGCCAATCCTGACAAAATGATTAACACCACCGATGGGGCGACACCTTTCTACTTTCTAGGTACAGGTACCGGTGAAATTGTCAATTTCACTGACGGCTTTAGCCCGGCGTCTGATGCTGTTATGGGCCTGGGTTACGACCCCACCGACGACACTTTATGGCTCACGGACACGGCCACTGACTACGCCTATCACTACAACAAGTCAGGCAGTGATTTGGGGGACGGTTATGATTTGGGTGCTGACGGGCTTGATTGGCCTACAGGCGTAGTTTATGATTCCTCGGACGATTCTTACTGGGTCGCGGACCAGGGGGCAACCCTTGATGAGGGTTACATATATCATTACGATTCTGAATGGGGCGACCTGGGTGACGATATTGACACGGGCGCCGCCGGTGCCGGCGCTGTCGAGGGTATAGCCTACGACCCAACCGATGACACCCTGTGGGCTGTGGACCTGCTTGACAAATTCGTCTATCACTTCAACGCGAGCACTGGGGCTAACATAACTGACGGTTTTGCTTTGCTTGCCGGAATGGACTGGGCTTCAGGCATGGCTTACGACCCCACCGACGACACCCTCTGGATTACGGACGGAGGGAGTGATTACATGTACCATCTGGATAAGGACGGAACTAACCTGACTGACGGCATTAATGTACTCACTTTGGTAGGAAGCGCCCTTCCTGAAGCCATAGGTTTTGATACCACGGACAACAGCTTCTGGGTGCCTGACGATACTGCTTTGTTTGTCTATCATTTTGGTCCAGAGGGAGCGCCGGCTGAAAACCCCCAATCGCAAACCCTGATTAAAGGACAAACTTTAAGCGCAAACTGGACAGTTAACGCCACGGGGACAAATAACACCCAATACAAGATTACCGTGAAAGCCAATTCCAGCGA
>CBEVTC010000028.1:0-10148 GCA_965552715.1 uncultured archaeon
CCTTCTGGGAACGGAAGCCTTTCCTTAAGTATGCCAGAAAGCTTCTTAACTTTCTCCCCGGACACTTCACCCTCTATTTTCCCCAGGCTCGTCACGTACATAGAATCACTGAATATAGTTAATTTGGTTTTGAAATTTTAAAAACAAGTATTACAATTATAAGTATGATTGCAGATGTCGAAAGGACACTCAGGGAGAAGGGGGATCTGATAGAAAAAGAGATGGAAAAGATCATCCCCAGAAAGGGGATTCGAAACCTCAACGACGCGGTATGGTATCACTTGGATTCCGGAGGGAAGAGGATAAGGCCGGTCCTGGCGATCCTGACATGCGAATCCCTGGGTGGTGACTTGCGAAAGATAATCCCATTCGCCGCCGCATGCGAACTCCTCCACAACTGGCTGTTAATACACGACGACATAGAGGACGGCGATCGGATACGAAGGGAGAAACCAGCAGTCTGGGTGAAATACGGTCTGGCGCACGGGGTGAACGTCGGGGATTTCATGTCCGAGAAGGTTTACGATTTCATAATAAAATCCGATTTCGATGATAGAACGAAGATAAAGCTTATCAAGGAAATCGTTGAGACGTGCGTGAAAACATCCGAAGGCCAGACCCTGGACATGAACTTGCGGAAGAACAACGACCCCTCCGAAGAGGAATACATGGGAATGATAGAATTGAAAACTGCATATTACCTTACGCTTCCCATGGTCGGGGGAGCAATAATCGCAGGCAAACCCGAATTAACGGATAAGATAAGGGAATTCGGCCTGAAGGTTGGACCCGCCTTCCAGATGGCTGACGATCTCCTCGACCTCACGAAAGGAAAAGGGAGGGGCGAAACCGGCTCGGACATAAAGGAAGGGAAGAGAAGCATCATGGCGGTTCACTGCTCCTCAAAATGCGAAAGCAAAGAGAAAAAGCGAATATTCGAAATCCTTAACAAACCGAGAGAGAAGACGAGCAAAGAAGACATAGACTTCGTCAAACGAATTTTCGAAAAACACGGCTCGCCCGAATATGCGAAAAACAAGGCGAAATCTCTGATTGAGGAGAGCAAGAAAATAACGGAAGGCATGCCGGAGAAACTCAGACGGATACTCAATCAGTTCGCCGAATACCTCGTGGAAAGGAAGAAGTAACGTTTTCGAATAAAGATTTAAGTAAAGGAAAATAAATATTATTTATGCCCCAAAAAGTTAAAGCCAAGAAAGAAAGCGCTCCAGTTAAAAGTTCGAGAGGAAGGGTACCCACAGGAATTCCCGGCCTTGACGAATTGCTTGAAGGTGGCTATGTAAAGGGCTCAACAATCCTCGTGACCGGAGGGACGGGGACAGGCAAAACCACTTTTTGCGCTCAATTCATCCGGGAAGGTCTGAAAAAAGGCGAACCAGGGATTTACATAACCATGGAGGAAGACCCGGAAGACATAAGGGAGGACCTTAAGAGGTTCGGTTTTCATTTCGAAAGGTTCGAAAAATCCGGGATATTCAGTTTTGTTTATCAGAATCCTTTCGAGGTTTCCGATATCTCCTCGACAATCGTGGACGCGATAAACTCTGTAAATGCGCAAAGAGTCGTTATCGATCCTGTCTCGATTATAGGAATGTACATGAAGGACCCTGCTGTTCTGAGAAAACGACTGTTCGAGATCATAAGATTGCTCAAAAAAACGAGCGCAACCACCATTATAACTTCTGAAATAACAGAGGACGAAAAGGGGCTTTCCAGATTCGGTGTGGTGGAGTTCATAGTTGATGGGGTTATTGTTTTACATTTCCTTGGTATTGGTGGAGTTTCTCCTCGTTCCTTAATGATTAGAAAGATGAGAAGGACAAAACACGGAACAGACATGTATCCATTGGATATAACCAGCAAGGGGATTGTTGTTAAAAAGGTACTCTAGTCTACTTCTTACCTACAACGAAAAAAGTGTTTACCTACTTGATATTAGGACAAAGCGATTATAGCAAAGAATTTGAGATTTAATAGACAAGGGTAACTGCTATAATGAACAATTCTATTGATATTGCCAATAAGATGTTCTTTATAAAAAACATCCTATTATTATTAACTTTCTCAGATCCTAAGGAATAAATCGTATACAATGCCCATGGAATGAATATAAATATGCCTAAATATCTTATATCCACGATATTTGTTAAAGAAATCCATCCCATATAAACGAAAGATGACGTAATTAAGAATTTTGTTAATAAAGATGTCCTTTCTATCCCTAATATTGTGGGAAGTGTTCTTACGTTATACATTCTATCACCACGTACATCTTCAAAATCCTTCGTAATTGCTATTCCTGAACCCAGAATGAATAAAAATATTATCATTTCTATTGGAATTGGATTTTCCGGATACAATGCCCATCCTGCCAATGGACAAAGAAAACCATAAAAAATCAATCCTGTCAAAGTATTTATTATAAATTTTGATCTCAGACGTATCCGTGGTAATGAATAAAAAACTGTAAGAATTATAGATACTAATAGAATTGCTATAAAAATGGGGTTAAGGAAAAGTCCGGAAAATAAGGCTAGAATGTATAAAATTATGGAGTATGTAAGTCCTGCTCTTAATGAAATCGTTCCTTTTGCAATTGGTCTATGTGGCTTGTTAACACTATCTATATATTTGTCATAAACCCCATTTAAGGTGTTGAAACCCCCAACCAAAAATGTCAGGCTTAATATTGCATAAATTATTCTGAAATCAGGTAGGGATTTAGTAGTTAAAATCGCTCCCGTAAGCAGGCCAACTATGGCTATCGGAATGTAATAAGGCACTATTACTTCGAAGTATTTAAGAAGAGACATTGCTGAAACCTCCTGTAATATAAATAAATATATGTTCACGTCCTCATAAAAACTTTGTTTTGGCTTCGTTTGTCGAAAATAAGGCTTTATATTTTAATGGCATTTTCATAATTATGATAGAAAAATTTGAAGTAGCAATAGTTGGAGGTGGGCCTGCCGGTTCTACTTGTGCGTATGAATTAGCTAGGGCTGGAGTTAATGTGGCTTTATTTGACCATTCACATCCAAGGGAAAAACCTTGTGGCGGAGCAATTTCTGGTAGAATATTTGATGAGTTGAAAATATCAGAAAATGTTATTGAAAGAAGGATAAATTGGTTAATTTTGGAAAGTCCGAATGGTCAAAGAGTTAAAATATCACACAAAAATGCCGGGATTTTAGTAATGAGAAAAAAATTTGATTACTGGCTTTTGAAAAGAGCAATAAAGATTGGTGCAAAGCATATAAAGGAAAATGTTACAAATGTTGTTTTTAAAAAAAATGTTTGGAATATAAAAACAAATAAGGGCACTTATACATCAAGATTTTTAGTGGGAGCGGATGGCGTCAACTCATTAGTGAGAAAGACTGTATCAAACCCTATACCAAAAAAGCATATGGGTCATTGTGTCGGTTATCATATTACGCATAAAAGTGAGTATATAGATGGTGCCTTCATTGATGCATTAGAACTTTATTTCTTAGGTCAACCCTATGTTTCGATAGGATACGCATGGATATTCCCTAAGTTTGAGCACATTACTGTAGGAATTGGTTCCAAACTTGGAACATCGAAATTGAAAGATTTTTTAGAATATTTTTTGAAAACACATTCTGCAGCTAATAGGATAATAAAACCAAAAAAAGCCGAAATTCATTCATATCTAGTGCCAGCTGTTTCAAATTCAAAATTTTTTGACTTGCCAACTACAGGAAAAAACTGGGTTTTGATCGGAGATGCTGCTGGTCATGTCAATCCCGTAACCGGTGAAGGTATATATTATGCTATTGCTGGAGGCAAACTTGCAGCAAATGCTTATCTGGAAGGTAATATTCAATTATATGAAAAATATTGGAGAAAAAAATATGGAGAGGATTTATATTGGGGTTTAAAAATACAAATGATTTTTTACCATAAAAATCTATTAAATTTTTCAATAAAAATTGCAGAGAAGAGTTTAGAAATGAGAAAAATATTATCGGAAATAATTGTTCCAAGAAAATATTCATATAAGAAGATATTTTTATTACTATTGCCCTTGAAGTTTCCTAAAATAATTTTTGAATCTATTTTTTAATGTTCATTACCTTTAGATATTTGGGGAGCCAATCCTCTTTCGACTTTTTTACAATAAATTCGCAATATGGATCGCCTTTTGAAATACATTTAACTTCTTTACAAACAAGCGATTTGTTATATATTACACTTCCACCGCCACCAAAAAAACCAGCTATTAATGGGTCAGAAAGTTTTCCCGTTCTGCCTAAAAACGATGAAAATGCAGAATCGTATGCGATATAAATAGCATGGTCTCTTTTTATTAAATCTACTTTTATGATTTTAAATTTAGCCCAACCAGCGAGAGACATACTATGCATTCCCCATTTAAACATATCATCTGGTTTCATTGTATATTTTTTCTTTAATTCGTTAATCCAGTAAATACCTTCTTGTTTTCCTATTTCGTACATAAACTTATCTTCGTCAACTCCTTTCAGCTTTTGTAATTCTTTATAGATTGATACAAAAATATGTATGGGTATCATTATCAATCTCCCCCTTAACATTGTTATTTTACCTTCTTCAAAACTAAGTTCCTTAGAAAAGATTAATTTTCTAAACATATCAAACATACTAACTTCCCCTCTTTGGACTTAACCCCCAGGAATTACCAGTAACTGAAGCCAGTCTCTGTGCATAGGTAACAGATTTACCTATTTATAGATATGTAGACGGCTTCATAAAAAACTTACTTTATTCTAGGTGTTTACCTGTAAAGACGAAGTTAATCAAGTGGATTTTGAATTAAACCCTATGGCTTTAACAGTGAATAGTTTAGTTATTCAATTTCACCGTTTTTTAGTGATCCAGAAATTTAAACTTTTTATTGAAATAGTACTAAATATTGAATATGAGGAAGGCGCAGACTCAGGCTATCAGTCTCGTTCTGATTTCAGCAATCGTTATAACCCTAGTGGGGTTCGCGTATGCCTGGGGTAAGCCCATCATAGACAAGCGTTCCACCATCACCATGTTCACATCTTCCATCAGGTTCATGGAAGACCTCGACAGGAAAATAGTGGACATGGCGGGGACATGCTCTTTCGAGTGGGCGTGCGAGGAGAGTTTGGATTTGCCCGTTCCCGGTATTATAAGGCTGGATGAGTCGGGAAACAAGATAATATACGAATACGAGGTCAACCAGCCGTTAATAGATCCTTATGGAGAAGTCTTCTTCAACACGGCGGATAACGGGAGTTACGCTAGATACGGGGAAACCCCCGGAGTTATAAGCCTTAAGGGCGAGGAGGTGGCACTGGGTTCTTACATGCTGAAGTTTTCCGTGCGTTACAGGGAACTTGACAGCGATGAACCATGGAGGGGGTATATAATACAGCTGTCCGGGGGGGAGAGCGGGAGCAACAAGATTCTCGTATCTTATGGAGGCTCTGAAACGCGATCAGGAGAAGCGAGAGAAGGGAGGGACCTTGTAGTCTCGAAAATTAAAGTTCTGCCAATGTGAGTATGAAATTAAAAGGACAGATTCTGGCCTTCGAGCAGGTTATGCTTTTCGGTCTCGGTGTAGCGATACTCATAGTCTCTTTCTCTTTGTTCATGCTGTATCAGAATTATTATATCTCTGAGACAACCCAGGACCAGCTGACCCAGGTCAAGGAATACGTGCTCTCGAATATAATCAGGCTGTCCGAAAAAAACGAATTTAATTCCTCCATTGTTCTTTCCGTGCCGAAAAGGATAGGAAACAATTTTTACAGGATAAGCCTGTCGAATACCGGCCTTAACCTCACACTTGAGCCAGAAGGTGGAGCAGCCGATTTTTCGAAACTTTACGGATTAAACGAAACTTTTGATTTTAACGGAATGGTGATCAGCGACAGCGGGAAAATTGTAATTTATAAAACAGGGAATTCAATTATTATACAGTAGTCTTGTGGGCGAAAAGTAAGGTTTTTTTATGAAGGTCAATAGGATTAAAGTCAAAAAATCCGAAATAAAGGGGAAACCAAGTTTTGGTGCCAGGAAAATAATAAGAAGCATGAAGAAGGGGTTATTGGCGCACAAAAAGCTCATGAGAGGAATGGGTTTCCCCTCGAAAGGGGTTCCCGTGCCTATTCTCGGAGGACCCCAATCATCTCAACCCTCTGTTCCTTCCAAACTTCACGCTCCCCCGGTGGCTGAAAGAATCGTGGTCAAGGAGACACCCGGGATTGAGATGGATATCCCCAAGTCTCCCGCTCCCCTGTTAACCCCCGTATCCAGCAAGGAAAAGGAGATGCTGAGAGATGTCGATGTAAAGTATCCTCTAATCCCCCCAGAACCGAGAAAATCTGAAAAGGTATACGCATATGCGAGGATAAGGTGGAATCCGAAGAGGAATGAACTGGTTTATTCCGTGATCGAACCGCATGTAACGGACAAGGACAGGGAAATAATAGAGGCCGTCAAAAAGGAATTGGAAGAGCGATTGGATATAGACTTCATGAAACTGGGGGAAATCCGGGCGAAGGAACTGCTGATGGAGGAGATAAAGAACATAATCCCCAAAATTAGCGATGTGGATCGGGAAAAGATCAATACAGTCCAATATTACGTTCAGAGGGACATAATAGGCCTTGGAAAAATCGAGCCGTTCATGAGGGATAAGGATATTGAGGACATATCCTGCGATGGCGAAGGAATACCTTTGTACATATACCACAGAAACCCGATTTTAGGTTCAATAATAACGAATGTTGCATTCGAAGATGAAGACGAACTCGACACTTTCGTTATGAAGCTCTCGCAGAAATGCGGTAAGTCGATTTCCGTTGCCGAACCCTTGGTGGAAGGGTCGCTTGCTGACGGGTCAAGGGTCCACGCGACCCTGGGGACGGATATTGCAAGGAGGGGTTCGAACTTTACCATCCGAAAATTCACAAAGGTTCCCTTGACCCCGGTTCACATGCTAGATTCCGGTACGCTGGACTCGACCCAGCTCGCCTATCTATGGCTGGCGATAGAGAATCGAAAGTCAATCCTCATATCAGGAGGAACCGCTACAGGGAAAACCACGCTTCTCAACGCCCTGTCGCTCTTCATTAGACCCAACATGAAAATCGTTTCGATCGAGGATACCCCAGAGCTTCGTTTACCGCATCTTCACTGGGTCCCGGAGGTCGCACGAACCCCGATATCAGAGGGGAAGAAGACAGGCGAGGTGAGCCTTTTCGATCTCCTTAAAGGTTCGCTTAGACAGAGACCTGATTACATAATAGTTGGAGAGGTGAGGGGAGCAGAGGCATTCGTTCTATTCCAGCAAATAGCGACGGGACACGCAGGGTTAGCGACGATCCACGCCGCCAGCATTCCACAGCTGATAGACAGGCTGACAACACCTCCTATAAACCTCCCACCGAATTTGATCCAGAACCTCGATATCATAGCCTTCCTTTTGCAGGTCAAATCAAAGGATCACTACGTCAGGCGAGCGAATCAGATTCTGGAGGTTACAGGGATGAAAGGCGATAAACCCTCGACGGTCGAGATATTCAGGTGGAAGCCCGTGGAAGACAAGTTCGAAACAGTGGAGAAGAGTTTCGTGCTGGAACACATCGCGAAATCCCTCGGACTAACGGAAACCAGCCTCAGGGAGGAGCTCAGAGTTCGAAAATCAATACTCGAATGGATGTTAGATAAAAAGATGTTCAATTACAGGGAGGTTTCAAACATAATAAACATTTACTATTCTGATCCCGAAAGGGTAATAGCCATGGTTGAAGAGATGTGATTTTTTGAATGATTCGGTATGATTGAAAAAATATCTTATAAGATTTTCGGGGGAATCGTGAACCCGTACTCGGACTATTTCGATAACCTTAGCTTACAGTTGAAGCATGCGTCGATGAAGTACTCGTCTGAAGAATACGTTTCCGTCCTTCTATTCTCATCCCTCATAGCTTTCATAGTGGTGATACTGGCTGGTTCATTCTACATAACCCTGACCACCACGTACGCCTTTTACTCCTATACCCTGTCAATAGTCTTGTCATTTGTAGCGGCAGGCGGCGTTTTTTTCATTGGTTATTTTTACCCGAACATAAAGGCCAAAGGCATTCAATCTAAGATAAACAAAAACCTTCCCTTTTCAACAATCTACATGGCTACTGCCGCCTCTTCGGATGTGACACCCGCCGACCTGTTCAAAATAGTTTCGCTGAAAGGAGGGGAAATAGGGAAGGAATGCGAAAGGATATACAGGGATATCCACATGCTCGGTATGGACGTTTCAACAGCGATAACCAAGGCTGCGAACAGAACGCCTTCAGCGAAGTTCTCCGAATTGCTGTGGGGGATGCTCTCCGTAATAAGGAGGGGAGGGGACATCGGGGAATACCTTTCCGGGAAGGCAAGCGAGGCCATGGGAGATTACAGGCGTTCGCTTAACGACTACTCGAAACAGATAAGCTTCTACACAGAGATTTATGTAACCCTTGTGATTGTAGGAACGCTGTTCTTCATAGTTTTGTCTTCAATAATGTCACCATTGGTTGGAGGAGATATACTCATGATGCAGACGTTCCTCGTGTTCTTCTTCATCCCTTTGGTTTCGGTGGGTTTCCTGTTGTTGCTTAAAAATCTTTCACCTACGGGGTGATGCTATGGAAAGAGGAAGGAAAGTCTTACTGGGTTCGGTTCTCGTTGCAGTCTTACTGGTAAGTGTATTCTCTTTACTGACCCAGGATGTGGGCATCATAATCAACGTAGGTGTTATCGCTCTGTTCATAGTGGTCACTCCCCTATTCCTTTTGAAATACGTGGAATTCCTCTGGATAAAGGCCGTTGAGAAGCAATTCCCCAGTTTCATTCGCGACCTCGCAGGGCTCAAGAAATCCGGGATAACCCTTTCAGAAGCGATAAAGATGACCACGAAAAACAATTACGGGAAGCTCACTCCAGAGGTCAAAAAATTTTCGAACAGGCTTTCCTGGGGCGTTCATTTCTTGAGAGCGCTGGAGATATTCAGCAACAGGTTCAAATCATCAATGATCATAACAGAAATCCTCGGAATCCTCAAGGAATCCTATCTTTCCGGAGGGAATATAGCGATGACGCTGGATTCGCTGTCAAAGGATATGGTAACGCTCAGGGAGATAGAGGAGGAGAGGAAGTCCGTTGTTAGACAACATGTGATGATAATGTACGGGATATTTTTCATGTTTGTCGTGATTTCCATCGCGATAATACACGTTTTGATGCCAATGATGAGCCAGAACCAGCCTACTACGGGCGAGGCATCGACTTTGTTACTGGGCTTTGAAGATCCATGCAGCAGGTTCTACGTTATCTTCCCGTGCGGGTACTTCGATGTGCTATGCACGTCCTTCACCGTCCCCTCCGGGATAGGATGTTATTACTTCGCCTTGTTTTTCACGGTCCTCATCACGCAGGCGATTTTCATGGGACTGATAGCAGGACAGCTGGGCGAGAATTCGATAGTTGCAGGCACGAAACATTCCCTGATAATGCTGGCCTCGGTTTTCATAATCTTCATGTTCATGATAAAGAGCGGGTTGCTGCCTATCGTTTAAAAAGTCAGCGTGATCAATAAATAGTATGGATTTCCTTTACGAATATTTCCTGAAACCGATCCTCTCGAACGGGTGGTTCAACCCGGTTAATTCGATAACCTACGGAATAATACTAGTTATAGGCGTTTACCTCGTATTCAAACTTCTGAAAAAGATGAACATCCATATAGATCGCTACTTCCTCTACGCGATCCTCCCCTTCATCCTCTGGGGTTCTTCGACAAGGGTATTGCATGACGCCGCTTACTATGGTGTGCTAACCGGAAAACTTGGAGAGTTCTATGCACTCCCCATATTCCCGACCCCGGGCTCGTATCTCATAACATTCCTCCTCGCCCTCATAGTCCTGCTGATCTCCCTGACCATCCAGAAATACGCGAAATTCCCGTACTGGAAGGTTATGCTCACGATCGGGATAATCCTGGACATAGTGAACTTCGCCCTGCTCCCGAGGATCGACCCAATCCCGATGTTAATGGTTCTCGGGATAACGGGCTTGTGGGCTGCCCTGTTCTTCCTGCTCTA
>CBEVTC010000029.1:0-9582 GCA_965552715.1 uncultured archaeon
AATTCGGGGAATCACTCAAGCCGAATCACTTCGCGATATCGCTTTCAGGAGAGCCGACACTTTACCCGAAACTCCCCGAGCTCGTCCGATTCCTGAGGAAACTTCCCGAAACGAAGTCTGTTTTCATCGTCACGAACGGTCAGGAACCGGGGATGATGAAAAAGATTTCTTTTTCGCCTCCTACACAGATATACCTTTCTGTTAACGCTCCGAATAAGGGTTTGTTTAACAGGATAAACCACTCCGTCTACAAAGACGGGTGGGAGAGGTTCTTGAAATCGCTGGAGATATTCGGAAGGATGAAAACGCGAAGGGTTTTGCGATTGACCATGATAAAGGGGATGAACATGGATTCTTCTTTCGTTAAGGATTATGCGGGGCTGATCAAAAAAGCGAACCCGCATTTCATAGAGGTCAAGGCGTACATGTGGATAGGTTTTTCGAGGAAGCGGCTGAAAAATGAGAATATGCCCTTACATGGGGATATACGGGCTTTTGCTGAAAGGATTGAGAAGGAAACGGATTTTGAAATAGTTGACGAAAAGGAGGACTCGAGGGTTGTGCTGCTGGAGAAAAAGAGAATGGGCATGGCAAACGTGGTTGTTCTGAAATGAAACCGTGAATACCCGGATTATAATTCACATTCCCTGCAATCGCCACTCTCACATCTGGTATTCTTTATTTTCCACCTTAATGCCCATTTTTTGATGTCTTTTATTATATTTATGAAATTCTCCCCGCTCTCTGTCAAAGAATATTCGCATTTTATCGGAAAGGTTTTCGCATCAACCCTTTTTGTTATCATCCCTTCCTGCTCCAGTTCCTTTAACCTTGCAGAAAGAATCTTGGGGGTTATATCCAATAGTTTATTTTTAAGCTGGGAGTATCTTTTCCGTTTTGGTTTGCCTTTATATAATTCCAGCAATATCAATAAGGTCCATCTCTTCCCTATAAAATCGACTGTCTTGGAAACAGCACATCTCTTGTACATGGTATATTTTTAGAAACTGTACATTATAAATATCTTTTTTATAGTAGGTATAATAAGTATACTTGATTTATTGTAAAATGAAAGTATAATGGGAGTTGCGTTACGTGAGTGAAATCGCAAGCTTTTTGATAACCTTCAGGGAAACTCTGGAGGCGGCGTTAATCATAGGAATTGTCCTAGCCTATCTGGCCAGGGTCGGGCAAAGCAAGTACAACAACTTTGTTTACCTGGGGGCTGGAGCGGGGATAGTCGGAAGCGTAATCGCCGCTATTCTATTCAATTCTTTTGCAGGAGGCTTTGAGGGAGCAACGGAACAGATATTCGAAGGCGTTACGATGATTGTTGGTGCGTTGTTGATAACATTCATGATTCTGTGGTTGATGAACCAAAAACGTATTGTAAAGGAACTGGAAGGGAAAGTACAAAGGGAATTAACCGAGGCGCACAGATTTGGTCTGTTTTTCCTGGTATTTGTTTCAGTGTTGAGGGAAGGTATTGAAACGGTCCTATTTTTAGGAGCGACCAGTTTTATCGGGGAGGGCGGATATTCAATTTTTGGAGCTATCGGGGGGATTGCCGCTGCAATTGTCTTAGGGTATTTAATTTTTGCTGAAATGATGAGAATTAATATTAAGAAAGTTTTCCTGATAACAGGGATTTTGTTAATATTATTTGCCGCTGGCCTGGTAGCTCATGGCGTACATGAACTGCAGGAAGCGAGTGTCTTGCCGATATTCGTAGAACATGTCTGGGATGTAAATCCACTCCAGAATCCGGACGGATCTTATCCTCTATTGCATGAAAAGGGCGCAATAGGTTCAATTGTAAAGGGATTATTCGGCTACAACGGGGATCCGTCTCTTATTGAAATACTGAGCTATGCGGCGTACGTTTTAATAATCCTCATTGCTTACAGAAAAATAGGATCATCAAAGGGAGGCCGACTAAATGGTGAAAAGAAAGATAATTGAGATTGATGAGGAGAAGTGCAATGGCTGCGGGTTGTGCATTCCTGATTGCCCGGAGGGTGCGCTACAGATTATTGACGGAAAGGCAAGGCTTGTAAGCGATTTATTCTGCGATGGCCTGGGGGCGTGCATAGGCAGCTGCCCAAGGAACGCGATAAAGATTATAGAGAGGGAAGCCGAACCCTATGATGAAAGAAAGGTGATGGAAAGGATAGTCAAGCAGGGAAAGAACGTGATAAAAGCGCATTTAGAGCATTTGAAGGAACACGGAGAAGAAGGGTATCTGAAGGAAGCAATAGATTTTCTTAAGGAAAGGGGAATAGAGAATCCGATGAAGGAAAACGCAAAGGAAGAGCTACCATGTGGCTGCCCCGGTTCAAGGGTTGTGGATTTCAGGGACAAAGAAGAACATTCTTCTACTCCCCGGAAAAAACAGGATTCCGAGCTTAGGCAGTGGCCTGTTCAGCTAATGCTCGTTCCGCCCAACGCTCCTTATTTCGATAACGCGGACCTCGTGATAGCGGCGGACTGCGTTCCTTTCGCATATGCCGATTTCCATCAGGATTTTCTGAAGAACAAGTCATTGGTGATCGGCTGTCCGAAGCTGGATGATATCGAGTTCTACAAAGAAAAACTTACTGAAATTCTAAAATCAAACAACATAAGGAGCATCACCCTCGTTCATATGGAGGTTCCGTGTTGTTTTGGTTTGCGGCATGCAGTTGAAGAGGCCATCAAAGCATCCGGGAAGAAGGTAAAGACAACACATAAGGTAATTTCAATTCAAGGGAAGGTAAAATAAAAGCAGGCAGGAAATTTTCATTTAACAGCAATACAGTTTGTCCGGGATCTTTCCCTTTTTGATCTTTCCAAACGGATTCCCGTACTTCCTGATGTTTTCGATCATTTTCTTGTTCGCTTCTGTTTCCTTTCCTTCTTCAATCAGTTTGGCTCTCAGTTTCTCGAAATGGAACTCAATGTTGGCAGGGCAGGTTTTCTCACAAGCTTCGCACAGAGAGCATCTGAAAACAACCTCTTTATCCGAGATATCTTTTTTCATCAGAATGGCTCTTCCGCGCGGGGATAAGGTCTCTTTTTTTGTTGCCCTGAAGACCGGGCAGTGATACTTGCAGAAACCGCAGAGCGAGCAGGCTTCTACTCCGTTCTTGATTTTATTTTCCTGATTCATAATATTTTACCTCTATTCAATAAGTTGTCTGGATCGTATTTTTTCTTCAGCTCTTTCAGTTTTTCGATCGTTTCCCTGTCCAGATAATCCTTTTTCCATATGCCTATCCCGTGTTCCCCTGAAACCTTTCCTCCAAGCTTCTGAACCAGATTGAACATTTCAGGGATTTTGTTTTTCTGTTCTTTGCTGAACCTTTGGTGAATAACGCCGAGGGCAACGTGACCGAAACAGGGAATCTTGTTCGTTTCTGACCAGTTCATGAATTCCGGCAGTTTCTCGAACGGTATCTCAGGGTCCTCCATGAACATGTAGCCATTCGAAGACAAAACCGTCCCGACATCTTCCCTCATTTTCCATATTTTCTGGATTTCATTTTCGTCCTTTATTTCCCCGTCCTGGCTTCCAAATTCGATGAATAGATGATATCTGTTCTCCAGACCTGAAAGTTCAGCAGTGAATCTGTCAAAAAACTCGATGGACAAAATGTTTTTATCATCTTTCAGTTCTTCCACCTTCTTCATAAGTTCGCTTACCTGATCGAACTTGAACAAAGAGAGTGTTCGTTCGGTTACAGGTTCTGTCAGTTTCAATTTTATCTTGGTTATTGTCCCCAACACGCCTTCTGTCCCCACGAATTCTTCCAGTTCTTTCCCCTTCAGATTTAAAACCTCTCCCTTCCCGTTTATTATCTCGATCTCCTCAGTCCAGTCGGAAGTCTTCCCGTATTTTATCGCCCTGTTACCAGCGGCATTCGTGGCAACCATCCCTCCTATCGAGCATACCTTATGGCTGGAGGGGTTTACAGGTAAAAATAAATTACGCTCACTTAAAACAAAATTCAGATCATCCAGAATAACCCCTGGTTCGACAACCGCTATTTTGTTTTTGACGTCAATTCTTTCTATTTTATCCATTTTTGAGATATCCAGGATGATAGAGTCCTGAGGCACGCAACCGCCGGCCATTCCGCTCCCTCCTCCCCTCGTCACAACATCCCATTTGTTTTTCAGCGCCTCTTTGATCAATTCAGCTATTTGTTCCTTTCTAGTCGGCCACGCTATCGCTTTTGTCTGGCCTTCAATCTGGGAGGAATCCGTGGAATAGGCAAAACAGTCGTTTGTTTCGAAAGAAACGTTCTCCATTCCGAAAATTTTTGCAAGTTTCTCTTTCATACCAAAACCTCGCTCAATTCCATGACCTTTAATCCTTCGGGAGCGTTTTCCTTGAAGTGAGCGTAACACATCGGGCAGGGCGTTACCAGCTTTTCTGTTTTCACTCGTTTCAGGACATCAGAGGCTATCCCATCCGAAAGTTCAGGGTAATTGGTTTTCAAACCGCCTCCCCCGCCGCAGCACATGGAATTTTCCATGCTGCTCTGCAATTCAACAACCTCAAAACCAATCGCCTTCAGTATGTTTCTCGGCTCATCGTAGATATTGGATTGTCTCCCCAGATGACAGGGATCATGGTAGGTTATTTTTCCTGTGTGACTCGCTTCTATTTTTTCGATTCTCTTCCATACCGTCTGGGTTATGTGTTCGACGTTTATTCCGTAGCCGGAGAGGATCTTATAGCACGCAGGACAGTTGGTTATGATCTTATTGATGCTGTATTTCTTGAAAAATTCCATGTTTTTCCCTTTCAAGTTCTCAAAATCCTTTCTATACCCTGCGTGTGTCACAGGACTGCCGCAGCAGTTGAACTCCGGCAAAAAAATGAAATCAACGCCCAAAATTCTCAGAATTTTCTCGTAGTTTCTCTCTATATCCGGCAGGGCGTGATGGGTTAAGCAGCCCGGGTAATACAAAGTATTACCGAAATTAAGCTTCCCCAGAATTTTTTCAAACATACCGTCTTCTACACCTGATTGGCTTCAATAGTCACTTTCATTTGAGAATTAAGAAGATCGTTCGAAAAAATCGTGATGTATCTCGTCACCGGACCTCTTTGGTCACTGTGAACGCTAGGATCGTAATAGACCTTTAGTTTTGCTGTCTGTCCTGGTTTAAGCGTCACCGACCAGTCTATGGGATTGGTCCCGTGTGCGGACATCGAGAATCTCGGACCTTCCTTTCCGTCAACTATCATGGAGGCTGAGGTGCATCCGCAGGAAGAATCCATGTTGCTCATTATCAGATCGCCCTTTCCTACGTTTGTAACATCCATTAGCGCGCTTACAACGCTTCCGCCTGCAGGCACGTCCCCGAAATCATGATAACCCGGCATGACCTGGATTCTCGGGGTCTCCGCGAATGACGAGCTCAGAAAAAATCCTGCAACGCCGATCACTATGATCACCGGGATCAGAATTTTTAACATGTTTTTCGTTTTATTTCGTTTTTTCTCCGTCCGTTCCTTTTCCCGCCTTTCTTTTTTCCTTTGTCTTTTCAATCTCCTTCTTTCACCCTTGCTCAGATGCATTAAATCGTCCATCTCAACACCCGCTATCCAAGATCAGTATACACGACATTCCCAAGTGCCGAGATCTCCCTGAACACATGCCATCCATCGCTTTCGGTGGTTCCCACATCTGGCCATACGTTGTTAAAGGACGGATACGCGCTGGCTTCCGGTGAAAGTAAAATGATCGGAACCTTGGTTATGTTGTATTTGTCCATCAAAGCCTCCCCTTCGGTTGAGTTCATGTCGTATGTTGTTATGTTTGCAATCCACACGCCCAATTGCCTGACAATTTGTTCATGCACTGAGACGTCATAGCAGTCAGAACAGGAACTGTCCACAAGATTTACAAACTCAACGAGCCCCTCTATTTCCCCTGTTTCCAGGTTCCTGTAAGGAGGCTGGACAGCGTGCAAAGCGTAGGACCCTTCCTTTTCTTTCGCATCCAGCTGGTCCCATACCTGATTTATAGCATCGTATTCTGTTATGTCCCTTGATATTATTAAGGCGGGTATTCTCTGGATCCCGAATTTCTCTACAAGTTCCCCGGCTTCTGGGGAATCGTATTCCAAGGTTTTTTCTTCGGATATGGTTGCGCCTGCCTCTCTGAACGCATCCACAATGCCTCCCATATCAATGCACTGCGTGCATGAGGAATCAATCAAACTGGTAATGGTTACAAGCCCAACAGCTTCTCCCCTGCTGACATCGTAGTAAGGAAGCTTTTGTTTTGTGAATATGACAGCGCCGTCATCCTTCATTTCCCCGATTTTCCCCCAGGAGGATTCAACACTCTGCTTCTTGGTTTCTCCGGTTATGATAATCGTGGGGAGCGTTTGAATCCCGTATTTGCCGATCAGGGACTGGGCCTCAGGGGAATCCCATTGCAAATCCCTTTCTTCCGTCACCTTAACGTTCAGGTCTTTTATCTGGTCCAGTGCCTGGCTTATATCGTAGCAATCTTCACAATCAGGATACAACAACTGCGTTATTTTAATATCAGCCGGCTTGTTCTCCTCTCCAAGTGATGTCATTGCGGTATTTGTCCTGAACAGGGTGAATATATTGACGAGTGATAGCAGTATTAAAACAACAACCAGTGCATAAATAACATTAGGGGGTATTCGCAACCTCTTATAAGCTTTTGAAATATTCATAACTTTACCCTGTAAGTATAAATCCTAGCATCGGGGCCGTCAACAGCCCCCGACCATGCCTGGCAGATTCTGCAGGCTGCTGGGCAATGAAGGACTACCACCCGGACTGCCAGAACTTGCCGCGGGTTCTGAACCTCCAGAGGTTTTTATGGAACCGCTCTCAATGCTATTGTTCAGGTCAGCCAATTGAATTGTCTGCACAGCCGATACCAAAACCAAAACCACAAGCAATATGGTTAATATCATTTCTCTTTTCATTTTTACCTCCTGTCTTTACCAGCTTTACCTCATCATTTTATGGCAATTCATCATGCCGCCGGATTCTTTCATGTTCAGGCATTCCTCTACCGGCATGCCGCATATGTCACAAAACCCGTCACCATCCTGGTCCATTTCTTCTGCCGTCATCTCTTCATGCCAGTCAGCGCCTTTCATCATCGGGCAACCTTCCATGTGCTCAGCCATATCATACCCGTCGTCTTCATAGTGCATTCCGTGATGCATCATCATTCCGGAACCCATAGCCATATGACCCATTATTTCTTCATGTTCGCTTTCTGCGGTGTTGTCATTTCCGTGCGCTGTCACTAAACCGAATGCTGATAGTATAACAACGGTCAACACCGCTCCAAGCAAAATACCGGTTAACTTGTCGTTCATTTAACCACCCTCCTTAACATCCCCCGACCATGCCGGGAAGTTCACCCAGAGCTGACGGATCCTTTCCGGCAACCTGTATTGTCATTTCGACCATCTTCTTCGGGAAGAACAAGGCCTTCCACTTTATAACCTCTTTCAGGATTTCAGCGTCCGACCAGTCCGGTCTGTTCTTCATCAACCAGAGCGTCAAGGCGAGGAGCGCAGGGTTATGCTGACAACCGCACGCGGATTCCCCGTCAGACCTTATCCCCACGGCACCTAAACCGCAACAGTATTCGCAGGAAATCCCTACGGGCTTGCTTGCCAGATTCAGATACCTCTGCCAGACCTCCGGATCCTCGGTTTTGAGTTTTCTCATTTCAGTCCATAATTGCCTTGCCATGAGGCTCAGGCTGTTCACCGGATCATCATAGGACACTCCCAGTTCTCCTCCGTATTCAGGGGTTCCTGTGGGAATTATAACATCGATAGCGTCCTGAGCGGTCTCCACGCTATCAGTGGGGAAGAGCGCCGCAATGCTGTGCCCGGTTGATTGCAGTTGGGCGAAATCCACGCTTGACAGGTCCTTTCCGCCAGAGGTCCCGGATGAACTTGAACCTGCCGTAAACCCTGTAACGCCCAGTTTGGAATAGACCTGAGAAATCTGGAACTGGTTAAAAACCACAAGAGCCACGGCCAGCACGATTAAAGCGTATGTCAGCGTGCTAAACTTCATCCCCTTTGTTCTGGCTATGGTATGAGCGGGTTCTTTATGACGAACGGGTTCCTTATCTATTTTCTCGTCTTTCTCGTGTTCAGTATGCCCTTTCTTTGACCCTTTTTTTCTCATTTAAAACAACCTGAAGTTTTCATATCCTTTACAAATTTTGTAAAGCTTATTAGATATTTAGACTCTTATATTTATAAAGTTTATGTTCCTTAACCAAAGGTTTAACTTATATATTTATAAATATTCTTCTTCCCCCAACCAAAAGCTTTATATTTATTGTAAAGGTTAATACCTATTATATGAATATTAAGAAAATCCGATTTGGAAAAAGGGGCGCTGAAACCCTGCTGAGTCCTTTGGAAGCAGACGTGATTAGAATTCTCTGGAAAAAGGATCATGCAAAGGTAAGGGAATTGCATGATATGTTGAAGAAAAAAAGGAAAGTTGCCCTGACAAGCGTGGCGGTAATTCTCGACAGGCTGCACAAAAAAAGGCTTGTTAAAAGAACTGCGGAACCCGGAAGGGGAGGCTATCATTTTATATACTCTCCGAGCACGTCAAAGTCGGATTTTGAGCATTCGGTCATGGAAGGCACGGTTAATAAATTGATATCAACATTCGGTGATTCGGCTGTTACTTACTTTAACGAGAGGTTCTCAAAAAAGAGGAGAAACAAATGACGGGATTTGGTTGTTTGTCAAATTTTGCAATGAGTCCAGACATAGTTCCATTTATCATACTATCCGTTTCTCTCGCCGTGATCACGTTTATCCTGCTTAAAAAATACAGCTTTTCAATTAAATCAAGAACTCTCCTCATATACGGGCATTTAACTCTGCTGTTTTTCCCCTTTATCCTGTATTCTACACATCTAGGTTGTGGTGTTTTATGCATGCCATGCCACCAGAACATCTTTCATTTGATCAGCTACGCTCTGCCGGCAACCCTGATAGCGAGCACGCTGGCCGGTTTTATCGCAATACCTGCACTATACATATTCTCCAGTAAAAAAATGGCGATAAAGAACAAGTCGGTTATTGATTTTGTCAAAAGATATTCAAAAAAATTAAATATCAGAACACCGAGGGTGTATGCGATAGATGATTCAAAACCCGTTGCATTCTCCTTCAGGAGCTTCATATCCGCGATATTCTTGTCAGTGGGTTTGCTGGATATCATGAACGAAAAAGAAACCAAGGCCGTCCTCCTGCACGAATTAGCTCACATAAAACAGAAATCCTCCATTCTGAAACTTTCTGATCACCTCCTGAGATTTTTCTCCCCCTTATCGCTGTTGACGAGGTTTCATCATGACTCCAACCAGGGGGAAAGGGAAGCCGATGATTTTGTTGTCAGAATTCAGGGAACTGACAGGCATCTTTTGTCCGCCAAGAGAAAGCTGAACGATTATGAGGAAACCAAGGAAAAATCTAATTTATAGTTCACCTCATCCGATAAGAGTTTCATTTAACTATCAACTGCCCTCTCATCCCACTGTGTCCGCTGCC